>NZ_JBGOFY010000005.1:0-224417 GCF_041520885.1 Xanthomonas sp. NCPPB 2922
GATGCCGCCGCGTTGTCGATACGTGCGTAAAACCTGTTCTGCAACGTCTACCGATACCAGTTGGCACACGCGTGCACGCACCATGCGCCGGTCACGCAGTGGCTGCTTTTGATTGCAGCGTACAGAAGGGTTTCGGGCCGCCGTTTTCAACTGCACACATGACGTAGGAGCGCGCTTGCGCGCGATGAGGCGTTACCGGCGAGGCCCCATCGCGCGCAAGCGCGCTCCTACGAATGCAGGTGGTGTGCGGGGTTACGCTGCCGCACTTCCAAAACTGCCGCGTACCACGTTCGAGCTGCCGCGGGTGTCTGATTGCAGGCGGAAGATGGACACCGCATCGGCCAGTTCCACTGCCTGTTCTTCCAGGCTGCGCGCGGCGGCGGTGGCTTCTTCCACCAGGGCGGCGTTGCGCTGGGTCACTTCGTCCAGCTGCGCCACGGTGCGGTTGACCTGCTCGATGCCGCTGGATTGTTCGGCGCTGGCCGAGGTGATCTCGCTCATGATGTCGGTGACGTGCTTCACCGAGCCGACGATCTCGCGCATGGTCGCGCCGGCGCGGTGCACCAGACCCGAGCCCAGTTCCACCTTGTCGGTGGAGTCGGCGATCAACGATTTGATCTCCTTGGCCGCATCGGCCGAACGTCGCGCCAGGGCGCGCACTTCCGAGGCCACCACCGCGAAGCCGCGGCCCTGTTCGCCGGCGCGCGCCGCTTCCACCGCGGCGTTGAGCGCCAGGATGTTGGTCTGGAACGCGATGCCGTCGATGACGCCGATGATCTCGCCGATCTTGCGCGAGGCAGTGCTGATCTGGCTCATGGTGGACACCACATCGTCCATCACCTGGCCACCGTTCTGCGCCACTTCGCCGGTGCCCAGCACCAGCTTGTTGGCCTGCTGCGCGCTGTCGGCGTTCTGCTTCACGGTGGAGGTGAGTTCTTCCATGGAGCTTGCGGTTTCTTCCAGGCTGGCGGCCTGTTGTTCGGTGCGTTCGGACAGATCGGTGTTGCCGGCAGCGATTTCCACCGCAGCGCGGCGAATGGTGTCCGACGCGGTCTGGATGCCGCCGATGATTTCGGTCAGGCGGATCACGGTCTGGTTGGTGTCGTCACGCAGGCGCGCGAAAATGCCATGCGCATCGCCATCCACGCGCTGGGTGAGGTCACCCTCGGCCAGCGCGCTGATCACGCGCGCCAACGCGGCCAGATGCGTTTCCACCGAGTCGTAGATGCGGTTGATGCCTTGCGCCAGCGACAGCAGCACGCCGTCCATGCCGTCCATCTGCATGCGGCGGCTGAAATCGCCCGCTGCCGCGGCATCGATGATCTCGATCAGCGCCTGCTCGGCGTTGACCTGCGCGGTGACATCCATCCACTGCGCGATGGTGCCGAGCTTGGTGCCGTCGGCGGCAATGATCGGGCTGTAGACGAAGTCGATCTGGCGGCCGAAGAACGGCGCACGCACGGCCTTGGAGGCGGTGAGCGCACGCATGCGGTCGATGGCGGCCTGGCTGTCCGGATAGATGTCGCCGATGCTGCCGCCGACGAAGCCTTCGGCATGGAAGCTGGGGCGGAAGCTCTGCACGTCCGGCTCGATCAGCTTGAGCATCTTGAGCAGTTTGCGGTTGGCGAACAGCACCTGGCCGTCGTCATCGGCGATGCGGATCATGGTGTCCAGATCGTCCAGCGCCTTGATCACGAACTGGCCGTGGCGCAGGCCTTGCTCCATCACGTCGAGGCGGATGGCGAGCTTGTCCTGGGTGGCTTGCAGGGTGCGCAGCAACGGCGCGAGTTCGCCGCTGGCGCTGCGCGCGTCCAGGCGCTGGAAGCGGCCTTCGCCGATGGCGGCAATGGCGGTGACTGCCTGGTCGAGCTGGGCGGCAGTGCGCCGGCGCGACCACCACCACAGCCCCGCACTGGCGGCGCCGAGCACCAGCAGTGCCGGTAGCAGCGTGCCCAGGCTGTGCCAGAAGCCACCGGGCATGGCCGTGGCGGCGTAGACGGCAAGCAGGATCAGCAACGCGGCCTGCGCGGCGGCCGGCAACCAGGCTGTCCAGGTGGCACGCGCAACGTTCCGGCCGGTGGGCGGAGGAGAGGCGGGTGCGGCATCGAGGGTAGGCAACATAGGCTGGTGTCCGACTGGTGTTCTGGGTGGGGAGCGCGTCCGGCAGTGTGTAGCTGCAAGGGGGTATCGGCGGCCGGGCCCGAATCATGACGGTGTGAAGGCGCCGTTCGTCGGAATCAGCACGCCGGCACCCTAAAAATGCCGATGTGCTTGATTTGGAAGCGGTTTCAGTCCTGAGGGAGGGTTGGGCGCTCCCGGCGATTTCCTGACGAAGCGCACATTTATTTGTTATTGAAATGTGAAATTTCGGCCTGCCCGACAGTGCAGGGGTTCAAGACGAAGGGTGCAGCCTGCGCTCCGTATCCCAGGCAGGAACCCCCGCGATGGCGAGGCTGGGCCGATCGCCGCTGCCGCATCGCAGCTCGCCCCGCGGGCAATGGCGTGCGCTAACTCGCTGTGATTCGCTTGCGGCCGCACGCACGACGCGGCGGGAAGTGCCCCTCGGAGCGCGGCGCTCTTCAGGCACGCACAAAAAAACCGGCCGTCTCGCGACGGCCGGTTCAACGTCACTGCACAACCTCAGACGTTATTTGGCGCTGGCGGCCGCGTCGTCGGGCAGTGCCCAGGCAATGACGCTGTCGCCGGACTTGGTTTCCATGCGGTCATGGCCACCCACCGCGGCAACGATGTACTGCTTGCCATCGATGGTGTAGCTCAGCGGCGCGGCCTGCGGGCCCGCCGGCACGCGGGTCTCCCAGACCTGCTTGCCGGTGCGGGTGTCAAAGCCGCGGATGAAGTTGTCCAGGCTGGCACCGATGAAGGTGACGCCGCCGGCAGTGGCCAGCGAGCCGCTGTTGTTCGGGGTGCCGATCTCGAACTTGGTCTTGGACGGGATGCCCATCGGGCCCTGGTCGTAACCGGTGCCCAGCGGACGGCGCCAGATCACCTGCTGCGTGCGCAGATCCACGCCGGAGATATAGCCCCACGGCGGTGCCACGCACGGCGTGTTGAGCGGCGACATCCACGGCTCCTTGCGCGCGCCATAGGCCAGGCCTTCCTGCGCCATGTAGCCCTTGGTCTTGCTGCTGCCGTTGAACACCGACACCACGCCCAGCTCGTTCATCACCGTGCGCGGGTAGACGTGCTCGGTATAGGGCAGGCGATTGCTGTTCATCACCATGATGCCGCGCTGCAGATCGACCGACACGCCGCCCCAGTTGATGCCGCCATGGTTGCCGGTGAACGACAGCGAGCCCTGCAGGCTGGGCGGGGTGAACATGCCTTCGTACCGCAGCTTCTTGAACTCGATGCGGCAGGCGAGCTGGTCGAACGGGGTCATGCCCCACGCGTCAGATTCAACGATGGTCTCGTAGTCACGGCTGGGCGCACCCACGGTGTTGGGCATGCCCGGCGACACCGGCTGGGTGGATGCGGTCCAGTCGCCATGGTCGGTGCCCTGCGGCACGGCGATCTGCTTGACCGGCATGATCGGCTGGCCGGTGGCCCGGTCGAGCACGAACACCTGGCCGGACTTGGTGGCCTGGATCACGGCGGGGCGGGTGCCACCGCCGGCAACCGGCCAATCAACCAGGTTCGGCTGCGGGCCGATGTCGTAGTCCCACAGGTCGTGATTGACGGTGCGGAAGTGCCAGCGCTCCTTGCCGGTTGCCGCATCCACGGCCACCAGCGAGGCGGTGTATTCCTCTTCCTGCGGGGTACGGCCCTTGCCGAAGAAGTCGCCGGCAGCGTTGCCGGTGGGCAGGTACACCAGCCCCAGCTCGTCATCGGCGGCCATCAGCGACCACACGTTCGGGGTGGAGCGGGTATAGGTCTGGCCGGCCGGCGGTTCGGCGGTGATGGCCGGGTTGCCCAGATCCCAGGCCCAGCGCAGCTGGCCGGTGAGCGCGTCGAAGCCGCGCACCACGCCGGACGGCGCATCGCGTTCCTGACCGTCGCGCACCTGCCCGGTGGGCTGGATCACCACACCGCGCATGACCACCGGCGGCGAGGTCGGGCCGACGAAGCCCGGCTTGGTGTTGCCGGTGCCGGCATTGAGGTCCACATAGCCGTTGTTACCGAAGCTGGCGCAGAGCTTGCCGGTCTGCGCATCCAGCGCACCCAGGCGGCCATCGACCATCGGCCAGAAGATCCGCGTCGGGCACTCGGCGGTGCCTTCCGGCGCCTGGTAGTACGACACGCCACGGCACGTGGTGGCAGCCACGCCGGCCATCGCCTTCGGATTGGTCTGCGGGTCGAAGCGCCAGCGCTCCTTGCCGTTGGCCGCCTCCACCGCGATCACCTTCTGGGTCGGGGTGCAGATGTAGAGCAGGTCGCCGACCTTGAGCGGGGTGTTCTGGAACGCATAGCCCAGCTTGGAATCCTTCGGCTTGAGATCGCCGGTATGGAATTCCCAGGCCACCTTGAGGCCCTTGACGTTCTCCGGCGTGATCTGCGCGCCGGGGGTGTAATGGTTGGACAGGTTGGAACCGGCGTAGGCGGTCCAGTTACTGGCATCGTGGTTGGCCGCCACGTTCCCGTCCGGGCTGGGCACGCTGCCACGGCTGAACGGCGTTGCCGCATCGGCCGGCTGCTTGGATGCATCGGCCAGTTCCACATTGCGCGGCACCAGCAGCGGCCACAGGATCAGCGCCGCACCCAGCACCGGCAGCACGCCGGTGACCACGACATAGCCGGGCCCGGACAACGGCTGCATGCGCCGCCGCGCCACGCCCCAGAACGGCAACAGCACCAGGCCGAGCACCGAGATCCAGGCCAGACGTGGGATCAGGCCCCAGCCATCCAGGCCCACTTCCCACAGCGCCCACACGATGGTGGCCGCCAACGTGGCGCCAAACAGCCACAGGCCAGCGCGTTTGCCCAGTGCCAGCAGCACACCGGCCACCAGCACGGCGATACCGGCGAGCACGTAGTACCAGGAGCCGCCAACGGCCACCAGGCGCCCGCCTTCATAGGCGAGCGCCGCACCAAGCACGGCGAGCACCACGGCATAGGCTACCAACAGCCAAGTGCCGAGCCCGCGTTTAGAGGATTGATCAGTCATTTTGAGTTATCAGGAAGGACCCGGGCACCAAACAAACGGTGCAGGTCGTGGAGGGAGAGAGGCAGCGGACTGGCGAAAGCGGCCGCACCTGGATATGAACGCGCCGCCCCTCCCAGGGTCCTCGGCGCTAATCATGTGAATATTTTAGACCCATCCTTATCCCGTGTCCGTGACGGAATAGGAACCATCGGTCCAACCTGCACACCTGAAGCACACGAAATAGGCAAAAACCAAACGCAATTGCTGATTCGTTGACTGCTAGTCGTTAGTCGCCGGTCGCCTGTGCTGATTGCCGATGCTAGTGACGGTGCCGATTCTTGAATTTCTCTAATCAGCTTCGGTGACGCACACGTAGCTCATATCCGTAGCCTCGCTGTCGCTGTCGCTGTCGCTGTCGCTGTCGCTGTATTGCCCTATTTGCGATTAACACAGCGATCCGTCGCCTGCCAAGCCTGAAACCTTGCTTCGGCAGCGCTGTTCCGCTCTTGCTCTTGCTTCACCCAGTCGCCTTAAAGCAAGCCGAGCACCGCAGCCACGCGTGGCCGAAGAGGTGCCCTTGTCTGAGCGTAGCGAGTTTGGGCGCCGTGCCGCGCGTGGCGAGGAGCGCAGGGCACAGGTGCGGCTTCACCGCACCGGATTGCGTCGGCGACAGCGGTTTTGGTTCCTTTCGCCAAGACAAAAGAAACTCGCGCCGCAGGCGCGAAAGCTCTGCACTTGCATTGTTTTGCCGTGAAGTGCCTTGCATCGAAAGACGCTATCAACAACTCAGCAGCTGAACCCCTGCGCGCAGTCATCTAGGCAACGCTTTCTCACGCTGACGGCGAGAAAATTGCATCAACGCAGTGACGCGAAACGCGACACCGCGCATGAAACAGCCAGACTCAGATATCGGCCAACGCCTGCAAATACCGCTGCCGCCAATGATTGATGTTGTTCTTGCGCAAGTGATCCATCATCGCGTGCCAACGCTCCACCCGCGTTGCCAACGGCATGCTCGCCGCCGTCGCAATCGCATCGGCCACACCATCCAGATCGTGCGGATTGACCAACAGCGCCTCTTTCATCTCATCGGCTGCACCGGCCAGCAACGACAACACCAGCACACCCGGATTCTCCGGATCCTGCGCTGCCACAAATTCCTTGGCGACCAGATTCATGCCATCGCGCAACGGCGTTACCAGGCCCACGGCCGCAGCGCGATAAAACCCCGTCAACGTGGCATGGCTGAAGTTCTGGTTGACGTAACGCAGCGGCGTCCAATCCGGCTCCGCATGACCACCGTTGATATGTCCGGCGATCTGCTCAAGCTGCCCGCGCAGCTGGCGATATTCGTTGACGTCGCCGCGCGAGACCGGTGCAATCTGCAGATAGGTGAGGCTGCCGGATTGATCCGGATAGCGCTCCAGATAACGCTCAAAGCCCTGGAAGCGCTCGGGCAGACCCTTGGAATAATCCAGGCGATCCACGCCGATCGCGAGCTGGCGCCCGCGCAGGCTTTCGCGAAGATCGCGCACTGCCTGCTTGGAGACCGACGCCTTGGCCTGATTGGCAATCAGATCGGTGTCGATGCCGATCGGGAACGCAGCAGCGCTGAAGCGGCGCCCACCCGGGCCTTCCACCAGATCGCCCTCCAGCACGCGCCCGCCACCGAACAGGCGCACATACGCCTTGAAGCGTTCGGCATCGCGCTGGGTCTGGAAGCCGACCAGGTCGTACGCGTAGAACGTGCTGAACAAGCGCGCGTGATCCGGCATCGCCTGCATCAAGTCGGCCGACGGCATCGGCACATGCAGGAAGAAGCCCATCTTGCAGCCCACACCGAGCTCGCGCAGCATCGCGCCGAGCGGAATCATGTGGTAATCGTGGATCCACAACGTGTCGCTGTCCTTGAGCAAGGGCGCCAGCTTCTCGGCGAACAGGCGATTGACGCGCATGTAGCCTTCGCGCGTGGCGCGGTCGTAATCGACCAGGTCCAGGCGGAAGTGCAGCAGCGGCCACAGCGTGCGGTTGGCAAAGCCGTTGTAGTAGGAATCGATGTCGCGCTTGTTGAGGTCCATGGTGACGAACTTGATGTCACCGTCGGTCTGCTCGTGCATGCCTCCGCTGTCGCCGCGCACGGTCTTGCCGCTCCAGCCGAACCACACCCCGCCGCGCTCCTTCAGCGCCGCCAACAAGCCCACTGCCAGGCCGCCGGCACGGCTTTCGCCAGGCACGGCCACACGATTGGATACCACCACCAGACGACTCATGACGCCTCCTGCCAACTCCGCGACAAGCGCATTGCTGCAATGATCAAGCCCACATGCGAATAGGTCTGGGGGAAATTGCCCCAGGCTTCGCCGTTTTCAAACGATAGGTCTTCAGAGAGCAAGCCGAGGTGATTACGGCGCGAAAGGATGCGCTCGAACAATTCACGCGCCTCGTCCTTGCGCCCGATCGCGGCCAGCGCGTCGATGTACCAGAACGTGCAGATGGTGAAGCTGGTTTCCGGCTCACCGAAGTCATCCGGTGCGATGTAGCGGTACAGCGCATCGCCATGCTTGAGCACGCGGCCGACAGCCTCGACCGTGTGCACAAAGCGCGGGTCGTCGTTGGCCACGATGCCGATGTCGGCCAGCAGCAACAGCGAGGCGTCCAGGCGATGGCCACCCAGGGTGTCGGTGAAATGGCCGTGTTCGTCGCTCCACGCCTCTGCCAGCACGCGTTCGCGGATGGTGTCGGCGCGCTCGCGCCAGTACACGCTGCGATCGTCCAGCGCGAGCCGTTCGGCGATCTTCGACAACCGGTCGCAGGCCGCCCAGCACATCGCCGCAGTGTAAGTGTGCACCTCGGCGCGGCCGCGGAATTCCCACAGGCCGGCATCCGGCACGTTGTGCAGGGCAAAGGCACGCTCGCCCAAGGGTTCGAGCTTGCGGAACGTGGACGCGTCACCCTGATCTTTGAGGCGCAGGTCGAAGAACAACTGCGTGGAGGCCAGCACCACGCTGCCGTAAACATCGTGCTGCTTCTGGATCCAGGCCAGGTTGCCGCGACGCACCGGGCCCATGCCGCGGTAGCCGTCCATGGTGTCGACTTCGTGCTCTTCCAGCTGCGATTCGAAGCCGATGCCGTACAGCGGCTGCATGGTGCCGTCGGTGGTGGCAATGTTGAAGATGTAGCCGATGAACTGCTCCATCGTGCGCGTGGCGCCCAGGCGATTGAGCGCACGCACCACGAAGGCGGCGTCGCGCAGCCAGCAATAGCGGTAGTCCCAGTTGCGCGGTGTGTTGGGCGCTTCCGGTATCGAGGTGGTCATTGCCGCGATGATTGCGCCACTGTCTTCGTACTGGCAGAGCTTGAGCGTGATCGCACTGCGGATCACCGCTTCCTGCCAGTCCAGCGGAATCGACAGATAGCGCACCCATTCGCGCCAGTACTCTTCGGTGCGTTCCTGCGCTTCCTGCACATAGCCGGTGAGCGAACGGGTGAGCGATTCGTCCACGCCCAGCACCAGGCTGACCGGATGGCTGAGCACGAACGGCAGGCCGTCGCGGACAAAGCGCACCGGCACATCGGTGGTCAGGCGCAGGGTGAAGTCCGGCAGCACCCAGCGGATGTGGTTGCTGCCCCAGGTGGTATCCGGCGTGCGGCCGCCCCAATCGGCCAGCGGGCGTGCGCGCACCACGATGCGCGGGTTGCCGGCCAGTGGGCGGATCTGCCGGATGATGCTCACCGGCCGATAGAAGCGGCCGTTGTTGCGCCAGCGCGGGGCGAAGTCGATCACCTCGACTTCGCCGCCCTTGCTGTCGCGCAGTACCGTGCGCAGCACCGCGGTATTGGGCAGGTAGTGCTGTTCGCTGCTCTCGAAATCCTCGAGCTCCACCGCGAAGTCGCCACCTTCGCCCTTGGGCGAGAGCAGCGAGCAAAACGCAGGGTCACCGTCGAACGCCGGCAGGCAGCTCCACACCACGCGTGCCTGGCGGTCCACCAGTGCACCAAAACTGCAATTGCCGATGACGCCCAGATCCAGAGAAGACTCGGTCATGAAATGCGTAACGTCCTGGGGGAAAAACGATGGGGAGCGCGTAACGCGCTCACGCGGTGTGCGCGTTGCGCTGCAACCAGGCATGCACGGCGGCGGTGCCCGACACGCGGAAACGTGCGTCGGTCTGGGCGCGGTCGCCGACCAGCACGCTCCAGCCGCCGAGGCGATTGGCCGCCTGGAAACCGAATTCGTCGGTGAGATCGTCGCCGACAAATACCGGCGTGCGGCCCGCAAATGCCGGCTGCTGCATCAGCTGCTCGACCGCCAGGCCCTTGTTGCTTCCTTCGGGAACAAATTCAACGACGTGATCGCCGGGCTGCAGGCGGTAACCGGAAAGTTGCGCGATTTCCTGTTGTGCGAAGGCGAGTACGTCGGGGCCGGCAAGTGGTTGCGCGCGCCAATGCAGCGCGACGCTGACGCCTTTGTCTTCGACCAGCACGCCAGGATGTTGATGCGTGAGTGCAGCGGCGCGTTTATGCAAGCCGTGCAACCACTCGGACGTGTCTTGCGGCATCGCGGCACGTGCAGCGATATCGCTGCGGAGTTCATGTCCGTGCAGGCCGGCGGCTGGTAGCAGCAGCGGTGCGAACAAGGCGTCCAGTTGCGACAGCGGTCTGCCGCTGACCAGAGCCACTGCGCCGTTGAAGCGATCGCTCAGACGCTCGATCGCCGCGCGGACCTCGGGCAAGAGCCGCACAGCCTCGGGCCTGTCGGCAAAGTCGATCAGGGTGCCGTCCACGTCCAGGAACAATGCGCAGGCATCGTCCAGCAATGGCGGCGACGGAAGGGGGGAATGCAAGTCTGCCATCGCGCTAGTGTGCGCAAAGCGATGTGATATTCAGGTTATGCAACGGCGACTGCCATCCCTTCTCCCCTCGGGAGAAGGTGCCCCGCAGGGGCGGATGAGGGTACGGGCAAAGCCTCGTGCAGTTGGAACGCCACGAGGGCTTCGCTCCGTACCCTCACCCCAACCCCTCTCCCGCAGGAGAGGGGCTAAAGCGGTAGCCTCGGTGTTCTCCCTTCTCCCCTCGGGAGAAGGTGCCCCGCAGGGGCGGATGAGGGTACGGGCAAAGCCTCGTGCGGTTGGAATGCCACGAGGGCTTCGCTCCTTACCCTCACCCCAACCCCTCTCCCGCAGGAGAGGGGCTGAAGCAGTCTCTCTGAGGAGAGAGGTCTCAAGCTCTTCGCTTTCGCTCAGAAGCTATACCGCACCCGTCCATACCAGTACGTGCCATTGCTGCCGATCGGCGAGAGCACGTCGTAGGGCAGGTTGCCGAAGTAGGCGATGTCGTCGATGGAGCGGTCCGAGTAGTTGTCCAGGATGTTCTGGCCGCCGATCGCCAGCGTCCATTGCGTGCCCAGGCGGTATTCGGCTTCCAGGTCCAGCTGCCATTCCGCGCCATAGGTCTGGCGCGGCACGAAGCCGTCACCGAAGTCGAACACGCGGGTGGCGCTGCCGTAGCGGTTGACGCGGCTCTGCAGGTTCCAGTGCTCGTTGCTCCAGTTGGCGGCGAGCGAGGCGCGGGTGCGCGGGGCTGCATCGGTGAGCGTGTTGCTCTCTTCCACGCCGAACAGCACGTAGTCCGGATCCAGCGCCAGCAGTTGCGACGGCGTGGCGATGACGTTCTTCAACTCGGTCTTGGCGTAGCTGTAGGTGCCGGTCAGCAGCAGATCGCCGCCGAAGGCGTACTGGCGCCAGTTGGCGACCAGCTCGGCGCCGCGGGTGCGGGTGTCGGCGGCGTTGAGGAAGTAGCTGGCGCTCTGCACGCCGGTGACGCCGAAGTTCTGCTGCACGAAATCGGTGAGGCTGCTGCCGGTGATGTCTTCGGACAGCGCAATGCGGTCGTCGATATCGATCTGGAAGAAGTCCAGCGACAGGTCGAAGTGATCGCCCAGCTTGCTGGTAAAACCCAGGCTGGCGCTGATCGACTTTTCCGGCTTCAAATCGGTGGCACCGAGCGCGCGGGCGATCGGGTTGTTGACCGACAGCAGGCGGCCCTGGGTCAGGCGGCCCGCGGCGTCGTAGCCGGTGGAGGTAGCTTCGTAGCCGATCTGGCTCAGCGAGGGCGCACGCACGTTGTTGGAGACCGCACCGCGCAGCGCGAATGCCGGCGCGAAGGCGTAGCGTGCGGCCAGCTTGCCGGTCCACTGGCTGCCGAAATCCTGGTAGTGCTCGTAGCGGCCGGCCAGATCGGTGGAGAACTTGTCGCCGAACTGGCTGGACACGTTGGCGTAGACGCTGGCCACATTGCGCGACAGGTCGGCTTCGTCCTGCGGAGTGAGCCCGCCGCCGGCCTGCGAGCCGGTGGGGCGATCGGTGAACGGGCCGGCCGCGTAGCTGGCCGGGTCGCCGGCATGCGTGCGGTACTGCTCACGGCGGAATTCGGCGCCGGTGCCGAAGGTGTGGGTGGCACCGGCAGCATCGAACACGCGGGTCAAATCGAAATTGCCCACGGTCTGCGCAAAGGCGAAATCACCGGTCTTGAAGCGCGTGGTGCTGCCCGGGCCGAGCGAGGCGTTGAGCGAGTTGCGCAGCCGGTAGGTGAAGTCGTTGCGGCCGTAATCCAGGCTGGCGTCGTAGTCCCAGTCGCCCCATTGCCCGCGGGCGCCGGCCACGATCTGCAGGTCGCGGTTTTCGCCTTCGGAAATCGGGCGGTAGCCGTTGGGGTAGATCTCGCGCCAGTTGGCGCTGCTGTCCGGGTAACGGAAGTAATTGGCGCCTTCGGTGTCGCGCTGGTTGTAGGTACCGAAGGCGTAGAACTCGCCGGTGGCACTGAACGGAATCTTGGTGTTGAGCCAGGCGTTCAGGCCCTTGGTGGCGCCATCGCCAAGCACGTAATTGCGCTGGCCGGCCAGGGCCAGGTTGGCGGGGGTCTGTTCTTCGAACGGCGGAATCTGATCGAAGCCGGCGCGGTTGGTGGCCTCGCGGTTCTTCAGCTCCAGGCCCACCTTGAAGAAGCCACCGTCATCGCCGAGCAGCGTGCCGACCTTGGCGCTGGCGTAGCTGGTCTGGCCATCGGTGACGCGCCGATTGATCGGCTCCACATCGGTGTTGTACGCACCGAAGCTGGCTTCCAGTTCACCGCGCTCGGGGTTGTCGTCCAGGATGACATTGATGACCCCGGCGATGGCATCGGAGCCGTATTGCGCGCCGGCGCCGTCGCGCAGCACTTCGATGCGCTTGATGGCGTTGATCGGGATGGAATTGAAATCCACCGGCGTGGTGCCCTTGCCGATCTTGCTGTCGGTGTTGACCAGTGCCGAGGTGTGGCGGCGCTTGCCGTTGACCAGCACCAGCACCTGGTCGGGCGAGAGCCCGCGCAGCTGTGCGGCGCGGATATGGTCGGCGCCGCCGGAGTTGGACTGGCGCGGGAAGTTGAACGAGGGCAGCAGCGCCTGCAGCGCGCTGCCCAGTTCACCGTTGACCACGCCGGCCTTGCGGATGTCCTCGGCGGTGAGCACGTCCACCGGCACTGTGGATTCGAGCACGGTGCGGTCGCTGGCACGGGTGCCGGTGACGATCACCGTGTCCAGCGTGGTGGCGCCGGGCGCGGCTTGCTGGGCCTGGGCCTGGGCGTTGGCGCTGAGGACGGCGGCCACGGCCAGGCCGATAACCGAAAGGGTGGGGCGGGTCATGCTGTCTCCTGAAATACGGCGGGCCGCCGCGCGTCGGCATCCGGCCGCGCTGGCGTGCAAGGTGGGGGCCGGGAGTGTTCCACTTCCATCCGGATGGAGAGATATTATCGTGTTGTTCAGGCCGGCGCGAGATGGCACAGTGCCCCCGCGCCGGCATGAGCTGATATCCCGCCTGCATGAGCCGGCCCCCGCCTGGAGAGATTGATGAAGTTGTTGCCGTCCTGCCTGTTCGCCGCCGTGTTGGCGTTGTCTGCCTGCGCCACCACGCCGGGGCACGCGCCGGCCTCCACCACCGCCAGCCTGCAGGGCGATGCCGCGCGCCCGGCGGCAGCGCGGGGCTGGGTGCGGAGCGAGCTGTATTTTGGAGTGGGCGAGGAAACCGGCCCGGCCGACCGCCCGCAGACCCGCACCATCAGCGACGCGCAGTGGCGCGCGTTTTTGGACAAGGAAGTAACCCCGCGCTTTCCGGACGGGCTCACCGTGTTCGACGCCTACGGCCAGTGGCTGTTCCGCGGCGCCAAGGAACCGAACCGGCTCGGCACCAAGGTGCTGGTGATCCTGCACGAAGACAGCCCGCAGCGGCGCAACGACATCGAGGCGATCCGCCTGGCGTGGAAGCAGGCCACCGGTCACCAGTCGGTGCTGTGGGCGCGGCAGCCGGTGGACGTGTCGTTCTGAGCCGGATCCCTGCGGGCAGCCGCATGCGCCGCCGCTGGCAGGCGCCACACCTCCGCACCGTGGCGAGCAGCAGTGTGCTCGCCGCAGCCGCGCTGCTCATGTGCGCCGCGTCGGCACGCGACACCCACGTGCAACTGACGCTCGATGCGCACACCCGCGCCACTGCCAGCCTGGTGGGCACGCGCCTGCATGTGGTGCTGGCGCCCGGCGGCCAGGAACAATGGCTGGACGCGGACCTGGACGAAGGCGAAGCCACCGGCAGCATCCGTAGCGACGATTACAACTTCGACGGTCATCCGGATCTGGCGGTGACCGTGATGCTCGGGCAGGTCAACGAAGCCACGCGGGTGTTCCTGTATGACCCGGCGCAGCGGCAGTTTCGCCTGCTGACCGCGCCCACGCGCCCGCAGGTGCAATGCGCAGGGTTCTGGAATCTCACCCCGGACCCGCAGCAGCGCAGCCTGAGCAGCTCCTGCCGCAGCGGGCCAATGTGGTACGCGGACGTGTATCGCTACGACGCCGCTGGGCGCCTGTATGTGTCCACCACCCAGCAGCCGATTGCCGCGCAGGCGATCCTGGATGTGCTGGGCCCGGGCACCGAAGAGGGCATGCCGTTTTCGGTGTGGCCGCGTTTCGATGCGCGGGGTGCAGTGATCGGCACGGAGATCGGCCAGAGCCTGGAAGCGCCCCGGCCTGCCACATTTCAGGTGCAGGTGCCGCGCTTGCCGCTGTATGCCACGCCCACCGCGACCACCACGCGGCGCTATCTGATCGAGGGCGATCGCCTCGAAGCGCTGGACGTGAGCACGGACCAGACCCGCCTGCAGGTGCGGTTTCGCAGTGCCGGCCATGCGGAGAGCACTGGCTGGATCCGCGCCGACCAGGCCATGCCCTGAGTCATCGCGTGCATCGGGATGCCGCCGCAGGCGGTCCTCAGCGGCGGCGCTGCAGCAGCACGCTCTGATCCACCGCGCCGCTGTCGCGCATGCGGGGCAGCGGCTACCATCGCCTGTCCCCACGCATCCTGGCTCCCATGTCGGCCCCTTCCTCGCGTACTGCGGCATCGCCGCGCTGGTTCGTCTCCGGCGACCTCAATGGCTTCTTCGGCCTGGTGGTCGACAATCTCTCCATCCTCGGCTTCATCGCGATGGCGTTGATCGGCCTGTTCCAGTTCCCGCCCGACGTGGTGTACGGCCGCATGTTCCCCGGCACCGCATTCGGCGTGCTGGTGGGCAATTTGCTCTACACCCTGATGGCGCGTCGCCTCGCCCGGCGCACCGGTCGTGACGACGTCACCGCCATGCCGCTGGGCCTGGATGCGCCCACCAGCATCGGCATGGCGCTATTGGTGCTGGGCCCGGCGTTTGCCGGCTTCAAGGCGCAGGGACTGGACCCGCAGGCCGCGGCGATCGCCACCTGGAAACTGGGCATGGCCGCGCTGGTGGTGATGGGGCTGCTCAAGCTGGTGCTGTCGTTTGTTGGCGAAGCGGTTACGCGCGCGCTGCCACGCGCCGCATTGCTGGGTTCCATCGCCGGCATCGCGCTGGTGCTCATGGGCTTGTTGCCGCTGCTGGAAACCCTGCGCTCGCCGGTGGCCGGCTTCGTCACCCTGGGCTTGTTGCTGTATGTGCTGCTGGCCAAGGGCCGCCTGCCGATCAAGTTGCCCGGGGTGCTGGTGGCCTTCGTGATCGGCACGGCGCTGTACTACGGCCTGGGGCTGGCCGGCCTGGGGGCGCCTGGATTCGCGGTCCCGGCCTGGGTGGCGCCCCAGGTGGTGCTGCCGCTGCCGAATCTGGGCTTCATCGATGGCCTGCCGTCCACCTTGCCGTATCTGCCGTTGCTGCTGCCGTTTGGCCTGTTGATGGTGGTGGGCGGCATCAACGTGAGCGAAAGCGCGCGTGCGGCCGGCGATGATTACCGCACCCGCGACATCCTGCTGGTGGAGGCACTGGCCACGCTGGTGGCCGGCGTCTGCGGCGGTGTGGCGCAGACCACGCCGTACATCGGCCAACCTGCTTACAAGCACATGGGCGCACGCACCGGCTACACGCTGCTGACCGGGTTGTTCGTCGGCATCGGCGGCATGCTCGGCATCATCAGCGGGTTGGTGCAGTGGCTGCCGTTGGCGGTGCTGGCGCCGATCATCGTGTACGTGTCGATCGACATCACCACGCAGGCCTTCCAGGCCACGCCGAAGCAGCACGCCGGTGCGATGGTGCTGGGCTTTTTGCCATCGGTGGCCTACCTGCTGGCAATCAAGGCGCCGATCTGGATCGCGCCGGAGCAACTGGTGGCGCTGACCACCAAGGTCGACAGCCATGGCCTGCCGGAACTGGCCGTGGTCTTCGCGCTGGGCAATGGCTTCATCATCACCGCGATGTTGTGGATTGCGGCGGTGGTGGCGATGATCGACGGCAGGCTGCGGCGCGGCGCGGTGTTCCTGCTGGTCGCGGCCGGGCTGACTTTGTTCGGGTTGATCCACTCGGTGGACCCGCGCGGCGGCATCTATCTGCCCTGGTCGCTGCAGGGCCTGGCGCGTGTGATCAGCTGGCAATTCGTGGGTGCGTATGTGGCGCTGGCGGCAACGCTGCTGCTGCTGTCGCTGCTGCCGGCACGTAAAGAGACGCTGGCATGAACCGGCACGCGCACGCGCTGCGCGTGGTGCTGGCCGGTGCGGCGTTGCTGGCCAGCGGTGGCGCGTGGTCTGCATCGTTCGACTGTGCGCGCGCAAGCACGGCGGTGGAACAACGCCTGTGTGCGGTGAAGGCGCTGGGCCTGCTCGACGAACGCCTGGATGCGTCCTATCAGGAACTGCTGCAGACCACGCCGCGCAGCGCGGTGGCCGCTGTGCGCGAGCAGCAACGCGCCTGGCTGCGGCAGCGCAATGCCTGCGCGCAGAACGCCACACCGGACGACTGCCTGCAGCGCAGCCTCAGTGCCAGGGCCGATGCGCTGGACACGGCGCTGGCCGCGCAACAACAGGCCCTGGACCGCATCATTGCCAGCATCCCGAGCGCACCGGCTGCGGCGGCGCGTCAATTGCAGGCCTACGACACGCCGCTGGCGTCGGCGTGGTTGGTGTATCTGCATCAATTCGTGCCGGCCGCGGGTGTGGACGCAGCGCTGTCTGCGGCGCGTTTTCAGAGTGCGCGCGCGGCATTGCGCAAGGTCGACAGCTTTGCCGATTCGGTGCTGAACGATGAGGCCACCGGTCCTGACGTGCAGGAACCGGACAAGACACTGACGCTGTTGCGCATGTGGATCGAGCGCAACGACAGCACGCGCCCGTATGTGCATTGCTTCATTTTCAGCACGCTTGGCGAGCCGGCGTACGAGGCGTTCGGCCCGCTGTACGGTTCCACCCGCGACAGCTTCGCGCCGTTGTGCGAGCCGCCGGGCGGCCTGTTCGCGCTGCCGGCCTGGACCCAGCTCGATGCCGCGTTTGCGTCGTTGATCGAATCGATCAGCAAGGACGCCGGCACCATCCGCTACGCCAGCTATGCCGAGTGGGAGGTCATCGCACTGCGTGCGTCGGTGTCGCCATTGCTGTATCTGCAGCCGGCCTTGCGCAAGCGCTATAGCGGCGATCCGGACCAGGCGTTGGCTGCCTGGACCGGCGATGCCAGCGCATGGCCGGCCGACGACCGCAAGGCCGCACGTGCATTGCTGCCGAAGGTGCGTGCCGACACCGCCGCCTGGCTGGTGCGCGAGAAGCATTTGCCGGCCGCACAGGCGCAGCAAGTGGCTGCTGCGATTGTCGCTGCCTGGGTGGACGCACGCCTGGACTTCGACAGCTGAGGCAGCGGCGGCCTGATGCAGCGATCAACCGCGACGGCATGGCGGTTGCGGATGCGCTGGTTGGCCGCGCGCTTTCGTTGCTTGCGGTGACGCACGTGATGGCGGCGAGGCGTAAACGCGGGGCTCGTTTGTTCTTTGCGAGAACCGGCCACCGCTGGCGTGCTGCCGCGCTTGGAGGCCGCATGCAGCCTGCGTGTACCGCAGCTTCCCTGCGGCGTTCGCATGCGCTGGCACTTAGAGCGGCTAACAAAACGTAGCGAGCAGCCGTCAGGTGGGTGCGGACGGCGCGGAGGAACCGGAGTGTACGTGGGTACATGAGGATTCCGAGCACCGGCCGCGCCCGCCTGGCGGCTGCGCAGTAGTTTTGATAGCTGCTCTTATTCACACGATTGAGCAGGCGCGCTTGGCTGCGCATGGCGGCTGCTGCGCTGCGCAGATGCGCGTGCAGCAGCCCAGACGCGTGCAGCAATCGATGGAACCACCGCGCGATCGCATGGTCACACCTTGGTGTGTTGTCGATTTCTAGGAGTTCCCTGATGCAATCCAGACCTTCGCGCTGGCCGTGGCTGCTGGCGATTCCGGTCGTGATCGGTGCCGGGTGGTGGCTGTTCCGCGGCACTGTTGAAGCGCCCAGTGCGGCTTCCACGCCCAAGCCCACAGCCGTGGCGGCCGCGGCGCCCACACCGCCCGCGCCCGCTGTCTCCAGCGCGCCACAGCACCCGCTGCCGGCGCACCCGGCCGATGCCGCCGATGCGGCAATTCCGCCACTGGCGAAAAGCGATAGCGCCGCGTGGGAGGCGCTGCACGCGCTGGTGCCCGACGAGGCCGCGCTGGCCATCGTGCTGCGCGATCACCTGATCCAGCGTGCGGTGGTGATGATCGACAACCTCACCCAGCCCAGCATGAGCCGACGTGCCTCGGTGTTGCAGCCGGTGCCCGGTGAATTGCAGGTGGCCGAGGCCGACGGGCGCAGCGTGATCGACACCACCAACGCCACACGTTACGCACCCTACGTGGCCGCGTTCACCGCGCTGGATGCGCAAGCGCTGGTCGCCACGTATGTGCGCTTCTATCCACTGATCCAACAGGCGTATGCGGAGCTGGGCGCGCCGGACCGCTATTTCAATGATCGCCTGATCGCGGTGATCGATCATCTGCTGCTGACCCCGGAAGCGGCGCAGCCGATCGTGGTGGTGAAAGACGAGCGCGGGCGTTACCGCTACGCGAATCCGGCGCTGGAGTCGCTTTCGGTGGGGCAGAAGGCACTGCTGCGGCTTGGCCCGACCCAGGCGGCCGCGGTAAAGGCGCAGTTGCAACGAATCCGTGCGGCGGTGCTGCGCGGGCGGTGAGCGGTATCTAGTCAGGCAGCGCGTCGATCACGCTGCCGAAGACCTGTGCTTAAACACGGCCGCCATCGGCCACATCGGTCGCAGCACGCGCTGGCGCGCGGCGACCGGTGGCGTGCTCGCCTGCTGTAGTGCGCGCCTGTGCTGTGCACACAGCGACGCACACGCGCGACGCTGCGCGATCGCGGCGCCAGCATCACGCCGCATCCAACTCCGGGTAATGCCGGAAGATGCCGTTGGTGTTGAAGGCGACACGGCGTTCCGAGGCCAAGTACGCGGCAATGCGCGGCCGTTGCGCAACGCGCTGCTGCAGCGCCTTCAAGCCCGGAATATCGGTGGCGAGTGTCGCCATCCGCTTGGGGAACATGTATTCCAGGCCGCTGACCAGCTGGAACAACGACAGATCCACATACGAGTGCTCGCGCAGGATGTGGTTGCCGCCGGCGTGTTGCAGCACCTGCTCGAAATAGCCCAGGAACTTCGGCAGCCGGTTTTCGCGCAGGTCCTTGGCGCGTTGCTTGGCGGCGTCTTTCTGGTCTTCGTAATACTGCATGCTGGCGATCGGATGGTGCGTGTCGTGCACCTCGGCCACCAGGTCGGCGATGGTCATCTGCAATTGCAGCGCCTGCAGGCGGCGGGCTTCTGATTCCGGCACCAGCTGCAGCTGCGGGCCGAGGAAATGCAGGATCGCCGCCACCTGTGCCACCACCGTGCGGCCGGCCTTGAGGAAGGGCGGTGCAAACGGGCGCGCGCCGTCTGCGCTGCCGTCCAGGAATGTGTTCATGACCTCGTCGCCTTCGACGCGGGCCACATCGGTGTAGTCGGCACCGGCGTCTTCCAGGGCCAGGCGGACAAATTCGCCGCGGCCCTGCAGGCTGGTCCAATAATAGAGCTGGTAATGCATGCGCTGCTCCAGGAGAAGGCAGGGCAGGCTAGGCAATCAACGGCTAGGCGGGCGTGAGCGGCGTGTCGTCGGGCCGTGACTCGGCAGGCAGCAGGCCCTGTGCCTGCAACCAGGCCAGCTTGCGTGCGCGCGGCTGCTGCTTGAGCAACCACTCCGCGCGTGAAGCGGTGGCCCGGTCCGGATAGGGATGGCTGGCCAGCACCTGCAGCGGCGGATTCGCACGGGTGTAGCGGGCGCCGGTGCCACGCAGATGCGCCTGGAAGCGCCGCTCCAGATCGTTGGTGATCCCGGCGTAGTAGCTGCCATTGCGACAGAGCAGCAGATAGAGGTGCCAGGGCTTGGGTGCATCCATCGGCGCATTATCGCCGCTTCGTGCGCGCTGCACAGCCGCGCGCGCATTGCGTGCGCCGGCGGCAACACAGAGGTTGCGTGCGTGAGCGAATAACCACCAAGCCATTGGTTATTTGACGCCTGTGGTGGTGGCAAACAGCATGCAGGCATCGCGCTGCGCGGCCGAGTCGGCTTGCGCGCCATTGCTGCCGCCATGCCTGGCATGGCGCATCCACAAGGAACTGCATGTTCGTGCGCTACCGGTCCCCGGCCGACTCCACTGCTGCCTCCAGCGTGTTCTCGGCAGCAGCTGATCGTGCAGCTCTGGCGGCAGCATGGCTTCACCCTGGTGCTGGTGACCCACGACGTGGCCGAGGCCAGCGCACTGGCCGACCGCATCGTGGTGATCGAGCACGGCCAGGTCGGTCTGGAGGTGGCGGTGCCCGCGCCGCATCCGCGCCTGCCCGGTGCGCCAGCGGTAGCAGTGATCCAGGCACAGGTCTTGTCGCGTCTGCTGGGGCCGCCGTCGTCCGGTGCCGCCGCGGCGGCAGAGGCGCAACCTGGCGCTGCCTCGCAGGTCGAAAAACCGTTGCGGCGGTTCGCCTAGCGGCCCGTCTGCGGACCCACGCCAGGCCAACAGCGGCGGCGTCACGGCCCGCTGCCAGGGGCGTGGACACAGCGCCCAGCCTTGAAACGCCGCCCGCCAGCCGCATCTGCACGGTATCGCCGGAAACGCCGGCCACCAGTTCAGAGGATTTCTCATGCGGATGGACAAGCTCACCTCGCGGTTCCAGCAGGCGCTGGCCGACGCGCAATCGCTGGCCGTGGGCCGCGACCACAACATCATCGAACCCGTGCACGTGCTGGCCGCCTTGCTCGACCAGAGCGGTGGCAGCACGCGCCCGCTGCTGTCGCAGTCCGGCGTCAACGTGCCGGCACTGCGCGAGCGCCTGGGCGAAGCGCTGGACACCCTGCCCAAGGTGTCCGGGCAGGAAGGCAACCTGTCGATCGGCAACGATCTCAATCGCCTGCTCAACCAGACCGACAAGCTCGCCCAGCAGCACGGCGATGCCTTCATCGCCAGCGAGTGGTTCGTGCTGGCCGCTGCCGACGATGCCAGCCCGCTGGGCGTGGCGCTGCGCGCGGCCGGTGGCGACAAGAAGAAGATCGAAGCGGCCATCGACAAATTGCGCGGTGGCGAAACCGTGCAATCGGAAAATGCCGAGGAACAGCGCCAGGCGCTGGAGAAGTACACCATCGACCTGACCGCGCGCGCGGAGAGCGGCAAGCTCGATCCGGTGATCGGCCGCGATGAAGAAATCCGCCGCACCATCCAGGTGTTGCAGCGGCGCACCAAGAACAACCCGGTGCTGATCGGCGAACCGGGCGTGGGCAAGACCGCCATTGTCGAAGGCCTGGCGCAACGCATCATCAACGGCGAAGTGCCAGAAGGCCTGCGCGGCAAGCGTGTGCTGTCGCTGGACATGGGCGCGCTGATTGCCGGTGCCAAATTCCGCGGCGAATTCGAAGAACGCCTGAAGGCGGTGCTCAGCGACCTGTCCAAGAACGAAGGCCAGATCATCCTGTTCATCGATGAGCTGCACACCATGGTCGGCGCCGGCAAGGCCGATGGCGCGATGGATGCCGGCAACATGCTCAAGCCGGCGTTGGCGCGTGGCGAACTGCATTGCATCGGCGCCACCACGCTGGACGAATACCGCAAATACATCGAAAAAGACGCGGCGCTGGAGCGCCGTTTCCAGAAAGTGTTCGTGGGCGAGCCGACGGTGGAAGACACCATCGCCATCCTGCGCGGCTTGAAGGAGCGCTACGCGGTGCATCACGGCGTGGAGATCACCGACCCGGCGATCGTGGCCGCGGCCACCTTGTCCAACCGCTACATCACCGACCGTCAGTTGCCGGACAAGGCCATCGACCTGATGGATGAAGCCGCATCGCGCATCCGCATGGAGATCGATTCCAAGCCCGAAGAGCTCGACCGCCTGGAGCGCCGCCTGATCCAGCTCAAGATCCAGCGCGAGATGCTCAAGAAGGAAAAGGACGAGGCCTCGCGGCAACGCCTGGCCGATCTGGAAAGCGACATCGACAAGCTCGAACGCGAATTCTCCGACCTCAACGAAGTGTGGAAGTCGGAGAAGGCCGCGCTGCAGGGCACCACCAAGATCAAGGAGCAGATCGAGCACGCCAAGCTGGAGCTGGAAGCGGCGCAGCGTCGCCAGGACTACGCCAAGATGAGCGAGATCCAGTACGGCGTATTGCCGCAGCTGGAAAAGCAGATGCTGCTGGCCAACGAGGTCGAACATCACGACTTCAAGCTGGTGCAGGACCGCGTGACCGCCGAAGAAATCGCCGAGGTGGTGTCGCGTTGGACCGGTATTCCGGTCAACAAGATGCTGGAAGGCGAGCGCGACAAATTGCTGCGCATGGAAGACGAACTGCACCGCCGCGTGGTCGGCCAGGAAGAGGCGATCAAGGTGGTGTCCGATGCGGTGCGCCGCTCGCGTGCCGGCTTGTCCGATCCCAATCGTCCGAGCGGTTCGTTCCTGTTCCTGGGCCCGACCGGCGTGGGCAAGACCGAGCTATGCAAGGCGCTGGCGGATTTCCTGTTCGACAGCACCGAGGCGATGATCCGCATCGACATGAGCGAGTTCATGGAGAAGCATTCGGTCTCGCGCCTGATCGGTGCGCCTCCGGGCTATGTGGGTTACGAGGAAGGCGGCTATCTCACTGAAGCTGTTCGCCGTCGCCCGTATTCGCTGATCCTGCTGGACGAGGTAGAGAAGGCGCACGCCGATGTCTTCAACATCCTGCTGCAGGTGCTTGACGATGGCCGCCTCACCGACGGCCAGGGCCGCACCGTGGACTTCCGTAATACCGTCATCGTGATGACCTCCAACCTGGGCTCGCACCAGATCCAGGAGTTGTCCGGCGACGGCAGCGCCGAGGCCTACACGCAGATGAAGGCGGCGGTGATGGGCGTGGTGCAGGCGCACTTCCGCCCGGAATTCATCAACCGGCTCGACGACATCGTGGTGTTCCATCCGCTGGACAAGGCGCAGATCAAGTCGATCGCGCGCATCCAGTTGCAGGGCCTGGAAAAGCGCCTGGCCGAACGCGGCCTCAAGCTGGACCTGGACGACCCGGCGCTGGAACTGTTGGGCAATGTCGGCTTCGACCCGGTGTATGGTGCGCGCCCGCTGAAGCGCGCGATTCAGTCGCAGGTGGAAAATCCGCTGGCCCAGCAGATTCTCTCCGGCCAGTACACCAGCGGCGACACCGTGCGTGTACGCACCGAAGGTGGGCATCTGGCGTTTACCAAGGGCTGATCCTGAGGTTCACGCAGTCACGATCGCCCCGCTGATGCGGGGCGATGTGTTTGGCGGAGGATCATTGGTAGCGGTGGGTGCGCGCCGCATCGGCACGGCGCTATGATCGTGGCAGGCACTCAGGCAAGGAATGCAGATGCGCATCTGTCATCTGCTTTTTGGCTTCTGCATGTCGATCACGTTGGCAGTTGCGGCTCACGCGGACGCACAGCCCGATTTCAAGGCAGCTGTCGATGCGTATCAGGCGCAAGACTACGCGCGCTGCGCGGAGATCCTGGGTGCGCTGCAAGGTGCCGTCATTCCGTTTCCCAGCAATGGCGAGCTTCTGTATGCCGAATGCCTGGCGGCGGCCGGGCAGACCGATCAAGCATTACGGTATCTCGATAATGAAATGCCGAGCAGATGTATTGCGGTGGAGGATCTGCGCAGCAAGGATCGTCCTGGGCTCAATCGGCTGCGCACGACGGCTGGATGGCCCGCGTTGCTAGCGAAAGCGGAGCATCTCAGCGCGCAGCAGACTGCAGCAGTGGATCAGCCATTGCGCAACGAGCTGCTGGCACGGGTTGAACAGGATCAAAGAGTCCGCCATGCCGCGATTGCTGTCGGCGGCAAGCCGGAAGACTGGGTACGTACCGCGCCAGTGGATCGCGACAATACGGCTTGGTTGAAGCAGGTGATTGCTCGCAAGGGCTGGCCAGGTCGTTCGCTGGTTGGTGAGGACGGCGCCAATGCTGCATGGACGCTGGTTCAGCATGCCGACGCGGACCTCGCCTTTCAGGAGCAGGCATTGAAGCTGATAGAGGCTGCGCTCACCAGACGCGATGTGGCGCCTAGCGAGGTCGCGCTGCTGACAGACCGCGTGTTGGTTGGACAGAATAGGCCGCAGCGCTACGGCACGCAGTTCAGGGCAGAGGCCGATGGCAGCATGGCGTTGCGGCCCACCGAAGATATCGCGGGACTGGAGGGCCGGCGTCGCGCCGTTGGGTTGCCGCCTATGGCTGAGTACAGACAAACCTTGCGTGAGGGGTATCGCGTGCCGGTGCGTTGATGGCATGCGTGCACGCGGTTGTATCCTGTTCGAACTTGGTGCGACTTCGATTCTGCGTTAGCGAACCTGCCCGCTGGCAATCTGCTCATAGCCGGCCGTCATGAGGCAGGCGCCGCAGGCCGGGTATCGTTGGGCCTCCTCCTGAGCGAGTCGCGCCATGACCGATCCGCAGTGGAAGCCTGAAACCATCGCCGTGCACGGTGGCTACCGTCCTGATCCCACCACCCGCGCGGTGGCGGTGCCGATCTATCAGACCGTGGCGTATGCCTTCGACGACACCCAGCATGGCGCGGACCTGTTCGACCTGAAAGTGCAGGGCAACATCTACAGCCGCATCATGAATCCCACCAACGACGTGCTGGAACAGCGCGTGGCTGCGCTGGAAGGCGGCATCGGTGCGCTGGCACTGGCGTCGGGGTAGGCGGCGGTGACCTATGCGATCCAGACCATCGCCGAGGTAGGCGACAACATCGTCTCCTCCAGCGCGCTGTATGGCGGCACCTACAATCTGTTCGCGCACACGCTGCCGCAGTTCGGTATCACCACGCGCTTTGCCGATTACCGCGATCCGCAGGCGTTTGCAGGCTTGATCGACGAGCGCACCAAGGCGGTGTTCGTCGAGTCGATCGGCAACCCGCGCGGCAACATCACCGACATCGAAGCGGTGGCCGCCGTGGCGCATGCGCACGGTGTGCCGCTGATCGTGGACAACACCGTCGCCACGCCGTCGCTGCTGCGGCCGATCGACTTCGGCGCAGATATCGTGGTGCATTCGCTGACCAAATACCTGGGCGGGCACGGCAACAGCATCGGCGGTGCGATCGTGGACAGCGGTCGCTTCCCGTGGGCGGCGCACAAGGCACGCTTTGCGCGTCTCAACGAGCCGGACGTGAGCTACCACGGCGTGGTCTATACCGAAGCCCTGGGCGAGGCCGCCTACATCGGCCGTGCGCGCGTGGTGCCGCTGCGCAATACCGGTGCGGCGTTGTCGCCGTTCAATGCATTCCTCATTTTGCAAGGCATCGAGACCCTGCCGCTGCGCATGGAGCGCATCAATGCCAACACGTTGGCGATTGCCCGGTATCTGCAGGAACACGCGCGCGTGGCCTGGGTCAATTACGCCGCATTGCCGGATCACCCCGAGCATGCGTTGGCGCAGAAGTATCTGGGCGGGCACGGCTCGGGCGTGTTGACCTTCGGCCTGCCGGGTGGACGCGCGGCGGGTGCGCGGTTTCTGGATGCGCTGCAGCTGTTCACACGGTTGGTCAACATTGGCGACGCCAAATCGCTGGCCACGCATCCGGCCTCCACCACGCACCGTCAGCTCGGCCCCGCCGAACTGGAGCATGCCGGCGTCAGCGAGGACACCGTGCGTTTGTCGATCGGGATCGAGCACATCGATGATCTGCTGGCGGATCTGGAGCAGGCGCTGCAGGGCGCGTGAGGTTTTTTAGCCCATCTCCTGTCGGGGCGCGGAGCGGGGTTGGGGGTGAGGCCTAGCGAAGCACGACGCCTGTCGGTACTGGCATCGGGAAGCGCGGCAGCGCGGCCGGGGATCGGCTCTTCGGCTCGGTCAGACATCCTGTCTGACGCGCCGCGCGGCACATCCGTGTGCCGCTCTCCGCCAATCCCCGGCCACGCTGCCGCCTCGGTACGTTGCGTCCATGACCTGGAAATTTTGAACAAGCCAAGATGCGTGCTTGAGCCCCTCTCTCCTCGGGAACGGCTAGCCCCTCTCCCGCTGGGAGAGGGGTTGGGGTGAGGGTACGGGGGCAAAGCCCACTCCTATGTGCGAGATGAAGCGCGGTGGCGGACGTGCTGGCAACCCCGGCATGCGGCTCCAGACATGGCATGCGGCTTCGCCCCGTACCCTCATCCGCCCCTTCGGGGCACCTTCTCCCGGTGGGAGAAGGAATCGGCAATTCACCGCCCCGGCGCGAGGCGTCGCGCTGCGCTTGGCCGGTTGCCGGAGACTGCCGAGGCGCCCCAGCCAATCCTGCTACCATGCGCGCCCCTGAGGTGACTGCCGGAATTGCGGTGGTTTAAACGGGAATCCGGTGCGCGCATCGCCTTGGCGAGACGCAAGTCCGGAGCTGCCCCCGCAACGGTGGGCGAGGTCAGGTGCCGCAACACGCCACTGTGCACATGCATGGGAAGGCGCGGTACCGGAGGCGCAGGCTTCCACTCGCGAGCCCGGAGACCGGCCTGAGGGATTGACCCGGCACGCGGTGGGCGTGGCCTTGTGCGTCTGGTGCTTGCGCGCCGGACGCCTGGCCCGTTGCTGCCTGCCGCCCCCATTGCCCCCGCGCGGGTTGGCGCGGTTCCTGGAGCAGCAGTTGATGTCCCTTTCTTCCGTTTCGCCGTGCCGTGCCGTGCTGGCCGTGTGCCTGTCGATGTGCGTGGCCGCGCTGGCCCAGGCCGAGGCCGCTGTCGATCTCGACCAGGTGGTGGTCACCGCCACGCGCACCGCGCAGACCCAGGACCAGACCCTGGCGCCGGTGACGGTGATCGACCGTGCGCAGATCGAGCGCCGCCAGATCAATTCGCTGCAGGACCTGTTGCGCGGCGAAGCCGGCGTGTCGCTGGCCAATAACGGCGGCCCCGGCAAGCAGACCTCGCTGTTCCTGCGCGGCACCGAGGCCGACCACCTGGTGGTGCTGGTGGACGGCGTGCGTGTCGGCTCGGCCACTGCCGGCGGCGCGGCGTTGCAGGACATCCCGTTCGAGCAGATCGAACGGATCGAGATCGTGCGTGGCCCGTTCTCCAGCCTGTACGGCTCCGAGGCGCTTGGCGGCGTCATCCAGTTATTTACCCGGCGTCCGGAAGGCCGCTTCGTGCCGACCTTCAGCGCTGCGGCCGGGAGCGACAATGCGCTCCGCTACAGCGCCGGCGTGGCCGGGCGCAGCGATGGCGATCTGGGCGAGCGCGGCGGTTGGTATTCGGTCAACGCGGTGCACGACGAGACCGACGGCATCAACGCCTACCTGGACACCCGCTCCAGCAGCTACGACCCGGACCGCGACGGCTACCGCAACGATTCGTTGAATGTGCAGGGCGGTTGGCGCTTCAACCGCCAGTGGGATGCCGACGTGCACGCCTTGCGCGCGCAGAGCCGCAACGAATACGACGGCTCGGCCTTTGGCGGCAACCTGTCCAAGGGTGTGCAGCAAGCCGTGGGCGGCCGCGTGCGGTATGCGCCGACCGACGCGTTCAAGCTCACGGCCAGCCTCGGGAGCAGCGTGGATTTCAGCGATGCGTATTTCGACGGCACCTATGTATCCACCTACGACACGCGGCGCAAGCAGGGTTCGTTGCAGGCCGATGTGGATGCCGGCCCGGGCTTGCTGACGGTGGGGTTTGACTGGCAGCGCGATGCGATTGCCAGCAGCGACACCTACGATGCCGACAGCCGCATCGACCGCGCTGCATTCGCGCAGTGGCAGCAGAGCTTCGGCACGCAGTCGCTGCAGGCCAGCCTGCGTCGCAACGACAACAGCCAGTTCGGTGGCAAGACCACCGGCAGCCTGCTGTGGGGCTGGGATATTGCCGCGCATCTGCGTGTGACCGCCAGCTACGGTACCGCGTTCAAGGCGCCCACGTTCAACGAGTTGTATTACCCGGACTACGGCAATCCGCTGCTGGGGCCGGAAACCTCCAGGAGCGCCGAGCTGGGCCTGCGTGGCAACTACGACTGGGGCACCTGGACGCTGAGCGCGTTCCAGACCCGCATCGATGATCTGATTGCCTACGATGCCGGGCTGGTGGATGCCACGCATCCGTTCGGCCAGCCAAACAATATCGACCAGGCGCGCATCCGCGGCGTGGAAGCCGGCTACGACACCGAACTGGCCGGCTGGACCGTGCGTAGCGCGCTGACCTGGCTGGACCCGCGTGCCGATGGCGACGTCAACCATGGCAACTGGCTGCCGCGGCGTGCACGCCAGAGCGGGCGCATCGATGCGGACCGCAGCTTCGGCGCGTTCGGCGTGGGCGCCAGCCTGTTCGGCGCCGGCAAGCGCTACGACGACCTGGCCAACAGCGACCGCCTGGCCGGTTACGGCCTGCTCGATCTGCGTGTGAGCTATGCGGTGAACGCAGACTGGAAGGTGTCGCTGAGCGCCAACAACGTGTTCGACCGCCAGTACGAAACCGCGCGCTGGTACAACCAGCCGGGGCGCGCCTACCTGCTGACGTTGCGTTATCACCCGGCGCAGTAACCCTGCTCCGTACAGCGTGCAGGTGGACCAAGGCGGCAACCGGAATCGCCACGCACGCGGCGATTCCGGCGCTCGCGTTGCCGCCACCTGCAGTTGATGTCACGCCCTGAAGGAGATTGCCGATGCTGCCGCTATCCCGTCCTGCCGAACGCGCGGTGTTCATTGCCGCGCTGCTGGTGATGACCGCCACGCGCTTTCACCACACCAGCGATTGGCTGCATCTGCCGGATGCGTCCATGGCGCTGTTCTTTCTCGGTGGCCTGGCGCTGCGGCGGCATCGGTATTTCATCGGACTGCTGCTGATGTCGGTGCTGATCGATTGGGCGGCGGTGACGCTGGCCGGTGTCAGTGACTTCTGCATCACCGCGGCCTACGCCGCGTTGCCGTTCGCCTATGGCGTGCTGTGGTACGCCGGTAGCGCGTTGCACGCGCGCGTGGGCCGCAGTGCAGTAGCCCTGGGCGGTGTGTGGTGCGTGGGCGTGCTGGCTGCGGCGGTGTCGTTTCTGATCTCCAATGCGGCGTTCTACTGGTGGGGCGGGCGTTATGCCGATCCGCATTGGGGCCAGTATCTGGCGCGTGCCTGGCAATGGGGGCCGCTGTTCGTGCGCACCACTGCGCTGTATCTGGCGGTGGCGTTGCTGGCGGGGTGGTGCGTGTTGCGCTGGCGTGCCACGCGACGCAACGCGGCCAGTGCATCTGCGCTGGAGCTGTCGTGAGCGCGGTGCGCCTGCCCTGGCGCGGCAGTGAGGGACTCACTGCGCACGGTGCCGCGGCCTGGACCGGCGGACTGCTGTTGGCCGCGTTGATGGTATGCACGCGCGGCCAGCATGTGGCCAGTCTGGATGGCTTGCCGAGCGCGTCCTGGGCAGTGTTCTTCCTGGCCGGCGCCTTGCTGCGGCCGGTGTGGATGTTGCCGCTGTTGTTCGCGCTGGCCTCGGCGCTGGACCTGGCCGGCATGGCCGCCGGCAGCCTCTCCGATTGGTGCGTGTCGCCGGCGTATTGGGCCTTGGCGCTGGCCTACGCGGCGTTGTGGTGTGGCGACCGCGCGTATGCGATGCGGCTGCACCGCGGTGGGTGGCGCGATCTGCCGCGCCTGTTGCTGGCGCTGCTGCTCAGTGGCAGCGTGGCCTATCTGTTATCGAAGGGCGGGTTCTATGTCTTTTCCGGGCGCTACCCACAGGCCTCGCTGGCAGGGTTCATTGCGCGGGTGCCGCAGTATTACCCGCCGGCGCTCGGTGGCCTGGCCGCTTATGTGGGCGCCGTGCTGGCCGTACGTGCAAGCGTGCATGCTGTGATCCCGCGTTCCACCCTTGGAGTTGGCACATGAGTACACCCGAGCACGACGACGCGCACTACCGCGAACGCGCGCAACGCAAGAAGGAACTGGTGGACCGGCGCATCGCACGTGCGGTGATCGATCGCGGCGTGTTGCTGGTCAATACCGGTAACGGCAAGGGCAAGAGTTCGTCCGGCTTCGGCATGCTGGCGCGCTCGCTGGGCCACGGGCTTTACTGCGGCGTGGTGCAGTTCATCAAGGGCACGTTTTCTACCGGCGAAGAAGCGTTTTTCCGCCGCTTTCCGGATCTGCTCGACTATCACGTGATGGGCGAAGGGTTTACCTGGGAAACCCAGGACCGCGAACGCGACATCGCCGCTGCACAGGCGGCCTGGCAGCTGGCGCGCGGCATGCTGGCCGACCCGCGCTACGACTTCGTGCTGCTGGACGAGCTCAACATCGCGTTGGTCAAGGAGTACGTTGCGTTGGAGGAGGTGCTGGCCGCTGTCGCTGCGCGGCCGCCACGCCAGCATGTGGTGATCACCGGGCGCGGCGCGCCGGCCGGCCTGATCGAGGCGGCCGATACGGTCACCGAGATGCGGCTGGTCAAGCACGCCTTCAACGCCGGCATCAAGGCACAGCTCGGCGTCGAGTTGTAGCCGTGACACTGCCCGCACACTGCCCCGCGTTGCTGGTGTCCGCGCCTGCCTCCGGGCAGGGCAAGACCAGCGTGACTGCTGCGTTGGCGCGCTGGCATACGCGGCAGGGGCGGCGCGTGCGGGTGTTCAAGACCGGGCCGGATTTTCTCGACCCACTGCTGCTCGAACGCGCCAGCGGCGCGCCGGTGTTTCAGCTGGATCTGTGGATGACCGGCGAGGCGGACATCCGTCAGCGCCTGCATGCCGCCGCGTGCGACGCCGATCTGCTGTTGATCGAAGGCGTGATGGGGCTGTTCGACGGCGCCCCCTCCAGCGCCGATCTGGCCGTGCACTTCGGCATTCCGGTGCTGGCGGTGATCGATGGCGCAGCCATGGCGCAGACCTTCGGCGCGTTGGCGCTTGGGCTGGCCCGCTATCGCGACGATCTGCCGCTGTATGGCGTGGCCGCCAACCGCATCGGCAGCGCGCATCACGCCCGCCTGCTGCGCGACAGCGTGCCGCCTCCGCTGCAGTGGCTGGGTGCATTGCCGCGTGCGCTGGCGTTGCAGTTGCCCGAGCGGCACCTGGGCCTGGTGGCCGCTGCCGAAGTGGCCGACCTGGAGCAACGCCTGGACGCGCTGGCCGATGCCTGGGCCGCGCATGCGTCCACCGCGTTGCCGCCGCCACTGCAGTTCGCGCCGCCGGACGCTCACACAGCGATTGCACCCGTGCTGCAGGGCGTGCGCATTGCCATCGCCCGCGATGCGGCGTTCTGCTTTGCGTATCCGGCCAATCTGGAACTGCTGGCGGCAGCCGGTGCGCACCTGCAGTTCTTTTCGCCGATCGCCGGTGATGCGCTGCCGGACTGCGATGCGGTGTGGCTGCCGGGCGGATACCCGGAACTGCATCTGCAGGCCTTGTCGCAGCGTCGCGATCTGGCTGTGGCATTGCGTGCGCACTGCGCACAAGGCAAGCCGCTGCTGGCCGAATGCGGCGGCATGCTGTTCCTGCTGGAAGCATTGACCGGCAAGGATGGCATCAGCGCACCGATGGCCGGCCTGCTGCCCGGCACAGCCGCGCTGCAGGCACGCTCGGTGGCGCTGGGCTTGCAGGAGGTCGCATTGCCGGAAGGCACGTTGCGCGGGCATACCTTCCACTACGCACGCGCCAGCATCGCGCTCAGCCCCTTGGTACATGCGCGCAATCCCAACACCGGGCCCAGTGCCGAGCCGGTGTACCGGCAAGGGCGGATGACGGCGAGCTTCGTGCATTTCTATTTCCCGTCCAATCCGGGCGCAGCCATGGCGTTGTTTCTGCCATGACGCCCTGTTACGCCATCGCATCATGCTGCTGCTGATGGCCACCGCTGCGGTGTTGCTGGATCTGCTGCTGGGCGAACCCCGGCGCGCGCATCCGCTGGTGCTGTTCGGCGGCTGGGCGCAGCGCATCGAAGCGCGGCTGCACCGCGACACGCGCGCCGCCGGTGTGCTGGCCTGGTGCGTGGCAGTGCTGCCGTGGGCCGCCGCGGCCGCGCTGGTGCAACTCGCGCTGTGGTGGTGGTCGGCCTGGGCCGGCGCGGCATTCGCGGCGGTGGCGCTGTATCTGGCGCTCGGCCTGCGCAGCCTGGGCGAACATGCGGTGCCGGTGGCACAGGCCTTGCGTGCGGGCGACCTGCCTGCGGCGCGCGCGGCAGTGGGTCGCATCGTCAGCCGCGACACTGCTACTCTCGATGAGGCACAAGTGGCGGCAGCCGCCACCGAATCGGTGCTGGACAATGGCAGCGACGCGGTGTTTGCCGCGTTGTTCTGGGGCGTGCTGCTGGGCGCGCCGGGTGCGGTGCTGTATCGCCTGTCCAACACCCTGGATGCAATGTGGGGCTATCGCACGCCGCGCTATCAGCGCTTCGGCTGGGCGGCCGCGCGCATGGATGATGCGCTCAACTGGCTGCCGGCGCGCATGACCGCGCTCACCTACGCCGTGCTCGGGCAGACCCGTGCCGGTGTGCGTTGCGCGTGGCGGCAAGGGCGCGGCTGGAAGAGCCCCAACGCCGGCCCGGTGATGGCGGCTGGCGCCGGTGCGCTGCAGGTGCAACTGGGTGGCCCGGCGCCGTACCACGGACAGTGGCAACACCGCCCGTCCCTGGGCGAGGGCGCTGCCGCCGATGCAGGCAGCGTGTTGCGTGCGCTCTGGCTGGTCCGCGCTGGCGTGGCGCTGTGGCTGTTGCTGGCGGGCCTGGCAACTGCGGTGCTGCGATGACCCCGCACGTCCAGCACGGTGTACGCGTGCCCCTGCGCCATGCGTCCTGCACGTCGCCGTTGCGCTGGCCAGTGCACACAGCCGGTTGTGCGCCTGGCAAGCCGTGTTGCGATTCCCATTGGATGACTGGAGCCAAGCATGCTTGAACACGGTGGACGCCTGCGCCGCGCTGCGCAGAGCTATGGCATTGCGCTGGAACACTGGCTGGATCTGTCCACCGGCGTCAGCCCGTTCGCCTGGCCGGTGCCGGCCATTCCGGCGCAGCACTGGCAGCGCCTGCCCGAGGACGACGATGGCCTGGCCGCATCTGCCGCCGCCTATTACGGCGCGCCGCAGCTGCTGCCGGTGGCCGGCTCGCAGGCCGCGATCCAGGCACTGCCGACGCTGCGCGCACCCAGCCGCGTGGGCGTGCTGGCACCGGGCTACGCGGAACACGCACAGGCCTGGCAGCGCGCCGGTCACACCGTGCTGCCGATGCCGGCACAGCCGCTGTTGCAGGCGGACGCGCACTGCGACGTCATCGTCTTGATCCATCCGAACAATCCCTGCGCCGACACCTTCGACAGCGCCGCGCTGCTGCAGCTGCATGCGCGGCTGGCTGCACGTGGTGGCTGGCTGGTGGTGGACGAAGCCTTCATGGATGCAACGCCACAGCACAGCCTGTGCGCACACACGCACTTGCCCGGGCTGGTGGTGTTGCGCTCGGTGGGCAAGTTCTTCGGCATGGCCGGGGCGCGTGCGGGATTTGTGTGTGCGCACGCCACGTTGCTGGAGGCGCTGCGCGAGCAGCTGGGGCCATGGACGCTGGCCGGCCCCACCCGCTGGGCCGTGCAGCAGGCGTTGATGGATACGCACTGGCAGACGCAGGCACGCACGCGCCTGCATAGTGCCTCGCAACGCCTGGCCGCGCTGTTGACCACGCACGGGCTGGCGCCGGCCGCAGGCACGGCGTTCTTCCAGTGGTGCCGCCGCGACGATGCGCCTGCACTGCACACCGCGCTGGCGCAGCGCGGCATTCTCACCCGCCTGTTCGAGACGCCCGCCAGCCTGCGCTTCGGGCTGCCGCCGGATGTCGCCGGCGAAGCGCGCCTGGCCGCTGCCCTGCAGGCACTGCAGGCATGAGTGCGCGCGTGCTGATGGTGCAGGGCTGCACCTCCGATGCGGGCAAGAGCACGTTGGTGGCCGCGCTGTGCCGCTGGCTGCATCGTCAAGGCGTTGCGGTGGCTCCGTTCAAGCCGCAGAACATGGCACTCAATTCCGCGGTCACCGTGGATGGCGGCGAAATCGGCCGGGCCCAGGCAGTGCAGGCGCAGGCCTGCGGGTTGCCGCCGCACACCGATTTCAACCCGGTGCTGCTCAAGCCCAACAGCGACACCGGCGCGCAGGTGATCGTGCACGGGCATCCGGTGGCCACGCTGGATGCGGTGGGGTACCACGCCTACAAACGCACCGCACGCACGGCGGTGCTGGCCTCGCACGCGCGGCTGGTGGAACGCTTCGACGTGCTGCTGGTGGAAGGTGCCGGCAGCCCGGCGGAAATCAATCTGCGTGAACACGACATCGCCAATATGGGTTACGCCGAGGCGGTGGATTGCGCAGTGATCCTGATCGCCGACATCGACCGCGGCGGTGTGTTCGCCCATCTGGTCGGCACGCTGGCGTTGCTGTCGCCGAGCGAGCGCGCACGGGTGGCCGGCTTTGTGATCAATCGCTTCCGTGGCGACCTTGCGCTGCTGCAGCCCGGCCTGGACTGGCTGGAGCGCGAAACCGGCAAACCGGTGCTCGGCGTGTTGCCGTATCTGCATGGCCTGCAGCTCGATGCCGAGGACGCCTTGCTGCGCGGCCCGGTGCACAAGCCGCAGGCGCGCCTGCGCGTGGCGGTGCCGGTGTTGCCGCGGATCAGCAACCACACCGATCTGGACGCCTTGCTGGCGCACCCGCAGGTGGACGTGCAGCTGATCGGGCCAGGCCAGTCACCCACGCCGTGCGACCTGATCGTGCTGCCAGGCAGCAAGTCCACCCGCCAGGATCTGGCCTGGCTGCGCGCGCAGGGTTGGGAAGCGGCGATCGCGCGGCATCTGCGCTACGGCGGCAAGCTGCTCGGCATCTGCGGCGGCCTGCAGATGCTGGGCGAACAGGTGCACGACCCGCACGGCATCGAAGGCGCACCCGGCAGCAGCGCCGGGCTGGGCTGGCTGGCACTGCAAACCGCATTGCAGCCGCACAAGCAATTGCACCGCGTCGGTGGCCGGTTGCTGCCCAGTGGCGCGGCGGTCAGCGGCTACGAAATCCATTGCGGCCTCAGCACCGGTGCGGCGCTGGCGCGGCCGCTGCTGCAGCTGGACGATGGCCGCAGTGACGGTGCAGTGTCCGAGGATGGTCAGGTCATGGGCACCTATCTGCACGGCATCTTCGACCACCCCGCGGCGCTGGCCGCACTGCTCGCCTGGGCCGGGCTTGCCGACGCCGCACCGCTGGATCTGGCCAGCCTGCGCGAAGCCACGCTCGAACGCCTGGCCGACACCGTGCACGCCCATCTGGACGTCGCCGCACTGACGCGGCTCACCCTGGGGGAGCCGGCATGCGCCAGTTGATCCTGGGCGGCGCGCGCTCGGGCAAGAGCGCGTTCGCCGAGCGCATTGCTGCCGCCTCCGGGCTGGAGGTGGTGTATCTGGCCACCGCGCAGGCCTTCGATGGCGAAATGGCCGCGCGCATCGCCCATCACCGTGGCAGCCGCCCGGCGCACTGGCAGTGCGTGGAAGAACCCATCGCGTTGGCCGCCAGCCTGCAGGCGGTGGCCGCACCGGGCCGCTGCGTGCTGGTGGATTGCCTCACGCTGTGGCTGAGCAACCTGCTGGGCCACCCGGACAGCGCGGTGTTCGCACGTGAGCGCGAGGCGCTGCTGGCCACGCTTGGCCAGTTGCCCGGGCAACTTGTGCTGGTCAGCAACGAGGTGGGGCAGGGCATCGTTCCGCTGGGCGAACTGACGCGCCGGTTTGTCGACGAAGCCGGCCGGCTGCACCAGGCATTGGCGCTACAGTGCGAGCGGGTCGTGTTCGTGGTGGCCGGCCTGCCCATGGTGTTGAAAGGAGAGGCGGTGTGAGTATCGAGTGGATCCAGGGTGCCTGCGCGGTGCCGGATGCGCGGGTGCAGGCAGCGGCGCTGGCGCGGCAGGAGCAATTGACCAAGCCGCCCGGTGCGCTGGGCCGGCTGGAGCAACTGGCGGTGCAATTTGCCGCCTGGCAACGCAACGAACAACCCACCGTGCAACGCATCTGGATTGCGGTGTATGCCGCCGACCACGGCGTGGCCGCTGAAGGCGTGTCGATGTTTCCGCAGGCGGTGACCGGCGAGATGGTGCGCAACTTCGCGCGCGGCGGTGCGGCCATTGCGGTGCTGGCGCGCGAACTCGGCGCCCGGCTGGAGGTGGTGAACCTGGGCGTGGTCAACGACCCCGGCGAGTTGCCACGGGTCCGCCGCGCCTGGATCGCGCCGGCGTGCGCCAATATCTGTGAGCAGGCGGCGATGACGCCGGCGCAATTGCGCGACGCATTGGCGGCCGGCGCAGAGAGCATCGCGCAGGCACGCACCTGCGGTACACAGCTGTTTGTCGGCGGCGAAATGGGCATCGGCAACAGCACCGCCGCTGCCGCGCTGAGCTGCGCGCTGCTCTCGCAATTTCCGCAGGCCATGGCCGGGGCCGGCACCGGCCTGGATGCCGAAGGCATTGCGCACAAGGCCACCGTGATCACCCGCGCGCTGGCCGTGCATGCCGACGCCGCCACACCGCTGGAGCGGCTGCGCCGGCTTGGCGGTTTCGAAATCGCCGCGCTGGTCGGGGCCTATATCGCGGCCGCGCAGGCCGGCATCCCGGTGCTGGTGGATGGCTTCATCAGCACTGCCGCGGCGCTGGTGGCGGTGCATCTGAATCCCGGCGTGCGCGAATGGCTGTTGTTCGGCCATCGCTCGCAGGAGCGCGGCCATGCCGCCTTGCTCCGCGCGCTGGAGGCCGAGCCGCTGCTGCAACTGGACCTGCGCCTGGGCGAAGCCAGCGGCGCGGCGGTGGCCATCCCGCTGCTGCGCACCGCCTGCGCCCTGCACAACGGCATGGCGACCTTCGCCGAGGCCGGGGTTTCCGACGCATGAGCGCGCAGATCACCTTGCTGCGGCATGGCGACACCGGCCAGCGCAGCTACCGCGGCCAGCTCGACGACCCGCTCACCGCCACCGGCTGGCAGCAGCTGCGCGAGGCCACCGCCGCGGGCGAATGGGATGTGGTGGTGGCCTCCACGCTGCAGCGCTGCGCCTTGTTCGCGACCGAATTCGCCACGGCGCGCGGCCTGCCGTTGCAATTGGATCCCCGCTTGCGCGAATACCACTTCGGCCGCTGGCAGGGCGTACCGGTGGCCGAGATCGATCGCGATGAAGGCGCGGCGCTGGGGCGCTTCTGGTCGGACCCGCTGCGGTATCCGCCACCGGAGGCCGAGCCGTTCGAGGCGTTCTGCGCGCGGCTGGCTGCGGCGCTGGATGCGATCGTGGCCACTTACCCTGCGCAGCGCGTGCTGGTGGTGACCCATGGCGGTGCGATCCGCGCGTTGTGCTGCCTGGTTGCGGGCGATGGCTTCGGCCACATGACCGAGCTGGCAGTGCCGCATGCCTCGCTGCATCCGCTGCGCTGGCCGCCGATGACTGTGGCCACCGCGCAGGCATGATCGATGGGCTGCTTGCGGCGGTTGGCTTCCTGACCCGCATCCCGGTGCCGGCCTGGGCATTTGCCCGCCCCGGCGCGCAGGCGCGTTCGCTGCCGTGGTACCCGCTGGTCGGGCTGCTGCTGGGCGTCTTGCTGCTGGCGCTGACGTGGTGCCTGCGCGGCGCCGCTCCGCTGCTGGCCGCCGCCATCGTGCTGAGCAGCTGGGTCTGGCTGACCGGCGCGCTGCACGTGGATGGGCTGGCCGACAGCACCGATGCCTGGGTTGGTGGCATGGGCGACCGCGCACGCACGCTGGCCATCATGAAGGACCCCACCAGCGGCCCGATGGCGGTGACTGCGGTGGTGCTGATGCTGTTGCTCAAGTGCGCCGCGCTGACGACATTGTTGCCGGCTGCGCCAGCGGCGCTGTGGCTGGCGCCGCTGTTGGCGCGCGCTGCGGTGGTGGCGGCATTTGCGAGCACGCCGTATGTGCGCGCCGGCGGCCTGGGAAGCGCACTGGCGGGCGCCAGCCGCACGGTCTGCGTGCTGGCCGTGGCCGCTGCAGTGGGCGTTGCCTGCATGGCGGGCCCTGCACGTGCGGCGCTTGCCTGCGGGATCGCTGCGCTGGTGTTTACGCTGTGGCGGCGCGCCTGCCTGCACCGGCTCGGTGGCATGACCGGCGATACCTGCGGCGCACTGATCGAACTCAGCGAGACCGCGGTGCTGGTGGGCCTGGCGGTGTACGCCGGTTAGGCATTGCCTGCGCGTGGTTGAGTACGCTGCGGGTTGGCATGCTGCGCAAGATCGGGACCGCACACGCCCGCGTGTTCGGCGATGCTGGGCGCACAAACGAGGACCCGCCCATGCATGACGCAGCCACCGCGCACCGCCACCGCAACGTCGAACGTGTCGTGGCCCATTTGCAGGACAGCATCCGCGCAGGCAGCCCGCTGCCGGATCTGGCCGCGCTGGCCGCGCTGGCGCATCAGTCGCCGCATCACTTCCACCGGGTCTACCGCGCGCTGGCCGGGGAAACGCTGGGCCAGACCACCGCCCGCCTGCGCCTGAGCCAGGCCGTGCATCTGCTCGGCGAGCCAGGCCGCAGCATTACCGACGTAGCGCTGGCAGTGGGCTACCAGACCCCGCAGGCGCTGGCGCGTGCGTTCCGCGCGCTGCTGCAGGTGAGCCCGAGCAGCCTGCGGCAGGCGCCGGCGATACGCGCCCAGACCCTGCAGCAGCTCGCCACGCCCGCGCTGGCACCGCACGCTGCGCCCGCGCCGCTGCAGGTCACCGTGCAATGGCTGGAGCCGCTGGAAGTGGTGGTGCTGCGTCAGCGCGGCGCCTTCGATGACCTGGATCGTGGCTTTGGCCGCATCGCCGCCTGGGCCGAGCGTGCAGGCGTGATCGAGCACCTGCACGCACTGATCGGCGTGCCACTCAGCGACCACCGCGACGTGCCAGCGCAGCAGCATCTGTTCGAGTGCGGCATCGCCTTCGCCACCGCTGTTGCGCCGCCGGCGCCGCTGCACGTGCGTGTGCTCGGCGAGGGCGCACATGCCGTGCTGCGCCACACCGGCAGCTATGCCGGGCTGGAAGACGCGCTCGACCGCCTGCTCGCCGACTGGCTGCCCGGCAGCGGTCACGCACTGCGCGACGCACCCCTGCACTACCTCTACCTCGACGACCCCGAAACCGTGGCCGAAGCCGACTTGCGCGCCGACATCCGCGTGCCGGTGGTGGCGGTTGCCTGAGCGTGCACCGGCAAAAACACCCTCTGCGGTGGCGGGTGCATCAGGAACTGCTGATGCGAAATATTCCACGCATACGCACCCGCCAGCGGGAAGGCCAGGCAGTCGCCGGGGGCGAGCGCTGCAACGCGCTGATTGCGGGCCAGTACATCCTTGGGCGTGCAGAGCTGGCCGACCAGGGTGACCGGGGTGTCGCGCAGCACCGGTGCGTGTGCACCGCGCACCACCACGCACGGATGGTCGTGGCCTTGCGCGGCCGGTGTGCGGAAGTGATGGGTGCCGCCACGGGCAATCGCAAACCACGCGCCGTGGCTGCGCTTGATGTCCAGCACCTCCATCAGGTACCAGCCGCAGCTGGCGCTGACATAGCGGCCCGGTTCCAGGCGCAGTTGCAGGCCATCGCCGTGTGCGTGCAGCACGGCGGGCAGGCCGGCGCAGAAGCCTGCCCAGTCGAACGAGGCCTCTGGCGTCAGATAGTCCACGCCGAAGCCGCCGCCGGCATTGACCAGCAGCGGGCCCAGGCCATGGCGCTGCCGCCAGTGCTGCACGGTGCGCAGATACGCCGCGATCAGGTGCAGCTGCGCGGCGGCATCGCGTTGGTGCGACATCAGGTGAAAATGGAAGCCGCGCAACTCCAGTGCCGGGCTGGCGCGTAGCTGCAGCAGCGCAGCATCCAGGTCGTCCGGGTCCAGCCCGAATGGCGATGGTTGGCCGCCCATCATCAAACGCGTTGTCTGTGCACCGGGCACGGCGATGTTCATGCGCAGGAACACCGGAATGCGCCGGCGGTCGGGCTGGGCGATCTGTCGCGCAATGGCCGCCAGCCGCTGCAATTCGCCCAGGCTTTCCACATGCACGGTGCAGTCGGGCAGGCGCACGGCCTGCGCCAGTTCGCTCTCCAGTTTGCCCGGCCCACCAAACAGCAACGCCGCATCCGGTTGCTGCTGGTGCAGCCAGGCGAGCTCGCCACCGGATGCGGCTTCGAACCCATCCACGTACGGCGCCAGCGTCTGCAGGATCTGCGGTTCGGCATTGGCCTTGGCGGCGTAGAACAGCGTGCAGCCGGGCGGCAGCTGCGCACGCATCCATGCTGCGTGCGCATCCAGTGCGGCCAGGTCGTAGACGTACGCACATAGCGGGGCGTCGCTGTGCGCACGTAACTGCGCCACCGCTGCGCGCACCGCCGTGGCATCGATCTGCAGACTCATGCGGCCACCTGCTGCACGGCATGCATTGGCGCGATGGGGTTGGGCAGGGCGGTGTAGTCCGATTGACGATCTGCACGTTGCAACAGCCGTGTGCCCAGGTTGTTCTTGCCGGGCAGCGGTGCGCCGTCGATCAGGCCTTGCAGCGCCGGCTGCGCGCCATTGCGCTGCTGCCAGCGTGCGGCAATCTCGGCCACGCACTGCCACAGGCGTGCTTCCAGGACCGCATCGCCATCGCTCAGGTGGAAGATCGCTTCGGCCAGATTATTGACCAGCGCGCAGTAGGCCACGCGGTTCCAGGCCTGCTCGGGTGTGTAGTACAGCGACTGCCGTGCGCGCTCGCCCACGCCATGCAGGCGGGCAGCCGGCCAGCGTTGCGCGAGCAGCTTGGTGCCTTCCAGATCGCGGATCCACACGCGCGTGGGCCAGCCATCGCTGAAGCCGATCACGGTGTTCTGCAGATGCGGTTCCAGCGCAATGCCGTGCTGGAATAGCGCACTCCACACACCATCCAGCAGCAGCCCGGCATATGCGCGAAACCAAAGCACGGTGGCGGTGTGCCGGTCCAGGCGGTGGACGCTGTGCGCACGCAGCGCAGCGGCGGCCACGCTGTGGCCCTGCGCATCGCTGGTGAACAGCGCGGTGGCTACTTGCGGGCGCCAGCGTGCACGTTGTGCGGCGGTGGGCGCCTGCCGATACAGGATGCCGAAGCTCTCGGCCAACGCACGCGTGGCCAGCGGATCTGCTGCGGCCAATGCCGGGTCGAACTGGGTGACATCCAGCGAAGTGGCGGCCGGCTCCAGCATCACGTCGAAGCCGGGCACCTGCGCGGCCAGGGCCTGCCAGCTCGGTGCCAGCAGATGCGTCAGCGCCACCGCGCTTTCCAGCTCATACCAGGCGTTCTTGCGCACGCAGTTGGTCAAGCGCACATGCACCGAACACTTGAGGAAATACGCCAGCGCCGGGTGGTACAGCGTGCGCACCGACGAGGTGGGCCGCAGTGGCTCGCCCAACACGCCGACAGGTGTGATCGCGCCGCGTGCCTGCAATTCCTGCAGCAGTGGATCATCGCGCAGGCGTTGCACTTCCCACGGGTGGCAGGGGTACAGATCGGCGTGGCCGCTGAGCTGTTGCAAGGTGGCACGCACATCGCGGCCTTGCACGCGCAGCAGCCGCGGGTCGATGCGGAACCAGTACAACGCAAACGCCACACGTGCTTCCGGTGCGCAGGCCAGGACCTGCGCCAGCGCCACACCTTCGCGGCTTTTGGGCGTGGGGTGCAGTGCGTGGCCCCACAGCAAGGCCTGCTCGGCATCGATCAACGCATCGCCGGTGGGCGTGGCGGCCTGTGCCTGGCGCAATAACGCGGCGGTGATTGCCACGCTGTTGTCGCTTTGCGACAACAGTTCCGGGTTGACCGCATGCGTGCTGCCCAGCGCCTGTAGCAGACTGCGCGCCAATGCATGCGCGTCCAGGCTTTGCCAGGGCTGCCCGGCGGCCTTGAGGAACGGGGTGGACACGAACCGGCAGCGGCCCAGCCGGTCGGCATGGGCAATGCGCACGCACAGCACGCCCGCGTCCCCCAATGCGATCCGCAGCCAGCGATCATCGGCGGTGCGTGCGCCGGGACGATCCGGGCCGGTGTAGTCGAAGTCGGCAGTGCCACGCGGGATGGCGAACTCGCGCAGGTAGCAATTCAACCAGCAGGCGCAGGCCTGCGCATCGGCCATGCTGTCGAACCAGGGGTCAGGCATCGTGTGCGGCGACATCGGCAATTCTCCTCGACGGAAAGCGCACCAGGACGGTGAGCGCAGCAGCGGCGGCCGCCAGGGCGGCGGCCAGGAACGGTGTGGTCGGGCCCCAGCGCTGGGTCAGCGCACCGGCGGCGACGCCGGCCAGCACGCCGGCCCATTTGCCGCAGGCATCGAAGCGGCCGAACAGACGCCCGGCGCCCTGGCCAGTGGCCACGGCAGCCAGGCTGCGGTTGAGCCCACGCAGGCCGAACAACATGCCCAGCCCGAACAGCAGGCGCGCGCCCGCCATGGCCACGGTGTCGTCGAGAAACGCCTGCCATGCGCAGGCCAGTGCAAACACCAGCAAGCCCGGCACCAGCCAGGCCGCGCCATCGCCGCGGCGCCACCACGGCAACACCACCAGATAAACCAGATGCGGCAGGCTGTAGAGCAGGCCAGCCAACGCGTCGTGCCCGGCACCGCGCGCCAGCGCATACGGAATGAAATACGGAAACGTCACAACCATCGCGAAGCAGAACAGGAACTGCGCCACCATCAATGCCGGCCAATTCGCGCTGGCCATGGAGGGCAGTGCCTGGGTGGCGCGTGGCGATGCGGTGCGCGGGCTGTGGGCGGGTGGAGCCGGTTGGTCGGCCGGCAAGCGCCAGGTCAGCGCGAAGGCCACCAGCGGCAGTAGCGCCAACGCGCGGTACAAGGCTTGCGCCGGCCCCAGCGCCACCGCAAGCCCGAGCAAGGCCGGCGCACTGACCATCGCCAACCGCGCCGAGTACTGGGTCCAGTCCAGTGCACGCGCCAATGGCCCGGCCTGCGGCTGGCTGGCCAGGTACGCGTTGGCGGCCGCCAATGAGCCGCCGCAGGTGCCCTGCACGATCAGCCCGACCACCAGCCAGGGCAGGGTGGGTGCGAAGCCGGCGATTGCAAAGCCCAGCGCCAGCCCGAGTTGGGCACGCAGCAGCGAGCGCTTGCGTCCATAGCGATCGGCCAGCCGCCCCCAGGTGCTCGCGGTGAGCGCAGTGCACAGGGTTGGCAGCACATACAGCACGCCGCTCCAGCCGATTGCCGCCGACGGTGCCAGTTCGGCCAGCACCTGCGGCAGAAACAGCGGCATGCCCAGTGCGGTGAAGGCGGCCAGGTAATGCGCAGCCAGCACCGGGCCGAGGATGCGCTTCATCGCTGCGCCACCTGCCGGCGCAGTGCCGCGTCCTCGGCATCGGCAAAGGCCGCGCCAAACGGGTTGGGTGCGCTGTCGCCGTAGAACTTGTTGATATCGCGTGCTCCGGTGTGCTGTTTGCTCAGCAGGCTGCCGGCGCTGAGCAGGTACTTCACCGGGAGCTGCGGTGCGGCGAGCAAGCGCCGCGCCGGTGCGGTGTCGATGCGCTCGGCGTCCAGCTGCGCCAGCGTCTGCGCCAGTTGCGCCTGCAGCTGCGCATACAGCGGTGCCCGCAACGCGGGTTGCCATTCGGCCAGGCCCTCGAGCACGGCCTGCAGATCCAGCTGCAACACGATCGTGCAGAACATCTGCGCCAGTGCCTGCGCATCGTCCACCGCAATGCGTGCATCGTGCAGCGGGCCGAGCGTGTCGATCTCGGGCAGCTGCGCGCGCAGCTGCGGCAGCGCGATGCGTGCGGCGTCGTTGTCCTTCATCAGCAGGCGCGTGGGCTGGCCGGGTGCATACACCAGCACGCTGTTTTGCTGGTTGGCTTCCAGCGCGATGCCATAGCGCAGCCATAGCCGCAGATGCACGGCAAGCAGCAGTTCGGTGTAGTCGCGCCACCAGGCCAGCAGGTCGCCACCGCTGAAGGTCTCGGCCAGATGGATCGCCATCGGCCGGCCATCGGGCATCAGGGCGCACAGCGCAGCCACGGGCACCAGGGTGGCGGTGTCCAGCGCTGGGTAGCGCCGCAGCAGGTAGGCCAGATGCCGGGTCTGCCCGACGTGCCCACCGTGGGATTCGTCAACGAACACGCAGCGCCCGCGCAGCGCGGCATCGTGCGCATCGATGCGGCGCAGCGCCTGCTCCAGCCAATGGCCGTCGTACAACGTGGAAGGCTTGATCAGGCGCAGGTTCAATGCGCCGAGCGTGCGCATCGGGATCGGCAGTTTGAGATGCAGGTGCGGATGCTGCAGCGGCACCAGCGTGCGCACCGACAGCGTCGGGCGCACCGGCAGGTACGTCAGCGGTGCACGCACGCTACCGGCAGGAAGTGCAAACCCGTCCTGTTCCAGCCGCGCCCACACCAGCGGATGCACTGGCCAGAGCTGGTGTGTCTGCGCGAGTTCGGCCGGCAACCCCACGCGCGCAAGGTCCGGCCATAGCTCCGCAGGCGGCGTGCTGGTGCAACTCACCTGCGCCTGCGGAATGGCCAGCCACTGCAGTGCAAACGTTGGTGCGAATTCCGGTGCATAGGCGCGCAGTTCGGCGGGCGCCAAGCCGGCCTTGGCGCGTGCGGTGGGATAGAACGGATGGTCGCGGTAGCTGGCCAGCTGGTCGCAGCGGTACGCGCGCTCGGCAGCATCCGCTGCGCGCAGGGCCTGCGCCAGGTGCGGTGCCTGGGCGGCATACGCGTCGCGTGCCAGGCCGCGATGTGCGGCGGCGCACGCGGCTTCATCGGCGTAGGCGCGGTGCAACTGTTGCGTGTCCGGATCCAGCCCCTGGCTGAGGCGTTGCAGCCAGGCGGCTGCGCCGTGTTCCAGCTGCACCACCGTGCCGCGCTGCACCAGCCAGCGATCGCTGCACGCGCTGATCCGCTGCAGGTAACCGCCGTGGTGAATCGGCAGCCACACGATGCCATCGGGCAGGTGTGTGATGCGCCACCACTGGGTGGGCGGCTGCGGCGCGGCCCAGTGCGCCAGCAGCGCGGCGTCGGGCATTGCCGCGCTGCCGCGGCTGGCGATGCCGCGCAGATCTTCGCGCAGGCAGGCATCGATGATGCGCGTGGTGATGTAGTGCTGATCGGTCGCGTTGCTCATGCGCGCAGCTCCGGTGGGTCGATCCGCCACTGCAGGCCGGCTTCGGCCTGGTGCACGGCCTGCTGCAATGCATCGGCATCGCGCGCCAGTGCGCTCAGCACGCCGAGGTAATCCTTGTTGGAATGGCTGAGCCGGATCTGCTCGCCGGGCACGCGCATGCGGCGGTACTGCACATCGCTGTGCGCGCTGCGATGGTTGCGGTCGTCGCTGGCACTGACCAGCTCGCCGGCATGTTCGGCCACGTAATAGCGCAGCAAGGCGTGCGTGCGCTCGCTGTGCAGCAGTGGCAGCGGCTGGCCCAGGTGCGGTGCCAGCGCGGCGGCAAACCACTGCTGGCCGAACATTGCATCGAGCAGGAATTCGCGCCGGTCGCCGATGCTGCGGTAGTTGATCTCCACCAGCACCGGCCCGTCGCGGGTGAGGATGAATTCGCTATGGCATAGCCCGAAGCCCACGCCGAACGCCCGCAATTGCGCCAACGCCTGCGCGATCACCGGCGTGTCCACCTGCGCGTCCCATTGCGCCTCGCATTCGACAAAATGCGGTGGCGGCGACAGCCGCACCTTGAACCCGCCGATGGCCTGCAGGTGCTGCCCGTCGCCCAGCGTTTCCAGCGTGAAAAGGTCACCTTCCAGCAAGCCTTCCAGCAACACCGTGCGTTGCGGGTGGCGTTGCCACACATCGTCCAGATACGCCTGCAATTGCGCGGCATCGGCGCACTGGCGCACATCCAGGCTGGCCACGCCCTCGCGCGGTTTGGCCACCACCGGCCACGGGATCTGCGCAGGCAAGGCCGCGCCCGGCGCCAGCGTGCAAAACCAGGGCGATGGCATCCCACGCACCTGCAGGCGCTGGCGCATCGCCGCCTTGTTCTTGGCGGCGTAGCACACCTGCCAGTCCTTGCCGGGCAGCCCCAGGCCGGCAGCCACCAGCGCGGTGCTGGTCTGCAGATGATCGCTGTTGCTGAACACCGCGCGTGGGTGCACGCCGGCGTCGTGCAGCACGTCCAGCACGCCCAGCGGATTGAACACATCGCAGGCGATCACCCGCTGCGGCGCGTGTGCCGGATGCGCGTTGAAGTGCGCAAGATGCTCCAGGCGATGGTCGGTCAGCAGCCACACCGGCAGACCCTGCGCGTGTGCTGCAGGCAGGAAGCCATCGGTGATTGCCGGGTGGCAGACGTGGGTCAGGATCACCAGCGGTGCATCGGGTGTTGCGTTCATGGCAGCTCTCGTTCGACAGGACGGTGGGGTCAACCGGTGTAGAGCGGGCTGCCTGGCATCGCACACGCGACACGGGGTGGCCTACGACGCAGCAGGTCGCATCGCCGCAGCGCGGCGCGAAGTGCGCTTCATGCGCACTGTCTTCGGTAGTGCGGCAGCGTGATGCGGCTGCCGCGTGGCGCAACTCAGAACGTGTATTCGAGTCCTGCTGTCACGGTGCGCCCGGGCGCGGCCTGGCGGCCCCAGGGGCTGGTATCCACGCCACGGAACCAGTACTGCCGGTCGAACAGGTTGTTGATCGCCAATGATGCGCTCAGCTTCTGCCCGCCGCGTTCCAGCAAGGTGTGGCTCACCTGCGTATTCCACACCCAGTAGGACGGCAGTTCGCCGACCGAGGCAATGGCATTTTCCTGCACCGTGTTGGCGGCATCGCTATAGGCCTTGCTGAAGTAGTAACTCGACAGCGCGACAGTGGTATGACCGAGCGCGTAGGTGCCGCCCAGCGTGATCTGGTTACGCGAGGTGTAAGGCACGCGCAGGCCATCGAACGCACCCGATTCCTGGCGTGCATCCAGATACGCGTAGCCGGCGTTGAGGGTCAGTGCACGCAGTTGTTCCGGGCTCCATTGCAGTTCCAGCTCACCGCCTTGATGGCGGGTCTTGCCGAGGTTGCGGAACACCCGCGTGGTGTTGTCCAACTGGATCTGCTGATCGAAATCAATGAGGTAGGCGCCCACCTGGATGCGGGTGCGCTCATTGGGTTGATAGCGTGTGCCGAGCTCGTAATTCCAGGCCAGCTCCGCGTCCAGATTATTGCCGAAGATGATCTGGGTCACCTGCGGCGCACGCATCGAGCGTTGCCCGTCCGCATACATAAACCACTGGTCGTTGGCCTGGAAGCCAACCGTCAGGCCCGGCAGCACATCGCGGGTCTGGTTGAGCGTACTCACGCCGGTGGCGCGGTTGAAATAGCGCGAATCCAGCCGCTCGTACCGTAGGCCCGGGGTGATGGTCAGGCGCGCATCCGGCAGCGTGATCGCGTTGCTGACATAGGCCGCCAACGCACGGTCTTCGAACTGCCAATCGCGCACGCTGGTGAACAGGCCATCGCGCAGGCGCAGATTGCCGACCAGAAAATCGATGTCTTCATGTACCGCGCGTACGCCGGCGGTCCATTGTTGCTGCACGCCGCCGGCATCGCCCATGCGCCAGGTCAGGCGCGGCTCACTGCCGACCACACGAAAATCACGCGGCGCCGTCTGGCGCAGTTGCGGTGGCAGATCCGAACGCCAGGTTTCGGTGGCGGCTTGGCGCATGCCGACAATGAAGTTGCGGCTGCTGCGCGCGCTGAAGTTGGTCCATGACAGCCGCACGTCCTGCAGCGGGCCCCAGTCGCCAAACACCTGCTCGTAGCTCAACGACGCGCGCGTGGTGCGGCCGTTGAAGCTATCCAGCGGCCGAGTGGATTGGCGTGGATCGCGGCGGTAATCGTCCGGGCTCAGCGCGCCGGCCAGATCCATGTCCACCAGATACCGCTGCACGCTGGCCTTGAGCAGCTTGGTATCGTCGATCCACCACTCCGCACGCACACGCAGGTTGCTGATGTCGGTGTCGCTGTGCGCGCGCCAATACTCGCCGTAGGTGCGGTTGGCATCCACCTGCAGGCCAAGGCTGTCGGTGACGTAGCCACCGCTGCTCAGCGCGCTGTCCTGCAGGAACTGGCCCTGGCCACCGGCAGTGATCTTGTGCGCCAGGGTGGTGGTCCAATCGCTGGGAATCTCCTTGCTGACCAGGTTGATCACGCCGCCCACGTTGTTGGGCCCGTATTGCACGGCCGCGCCGCCGCGCACGATGTCGATGCGGTCGATCTGGTTCAAGCCGACCGGGAACAGCGACAGGCTGGTTTGCCCGTACGGCGCCAGTGCGAGCGGAATGCCGTCTTCCAGCACCTGCACGCGCCCGCTGCGGCTCTCGTACAGGCCGCGCAGCATGAGTTGCGGCAGGGCGCCGGTGCCGGTTTCATCGAAGATCTTGATGCCGGGCACGCGCTGCAGGGCATCGTCCAATGAGCGATTGCCGCCATTGCGCAGTTGTTCGCGGTCGATCACCTGGCGGCTGCCGGCGTAGCGCTGCACGTCTTCGGGCTTGGAGCGGCCCAGCAGGCTGCCTTGCACCTGCACCGCATCGAGCGCGCGAATCGAAGTGTCGGTCTCTACCGCAGTGCCGTCGGTCTCGCCGGCCCGCGCCAGCGGTGCAGCGCTCAAGGTGGTGGCGGCGATGGCAATGGCCAGGGCGTGGAAACGGAACGTCGGCATCTACGGCGTGCTCCTGCAGGCGGGTGATGAAATGGGTGCGGCAAAGGTGGCCAATTGGGCGCGTAATGCGCGTTGAATCAGGGCACGGTCTTCGCCGGCAAGCAGCCAGCGCAGATCCGGTTGCTGCAGCCAGTGCGTGCGTTGCGCGTCGGTACGTGGGTTGGGGCAGAACGGCACCGCAGCGCTGCGGCATTGCGCGTCCATTTGCAGCAGCAAGGCCCACACCTGTGGATGCGTGGGCTGTGGCCCAAGGCCCAGATCCAGCGCAAGATCGAGCGCGCCTTCCATCACCAGGGTCACGCCGGGCACGGCCAGAATCTGCGGCAACGCCGCAATGCCGGCCGCGCTTTCGATCATCGGCACAATGCGGATGTCGCGGTTGGCCTGCGCGATATAGGTGGGCAGATCGACGTTGCCGAAGCCGGTGACGCGGCCCCCGGTGATGCCGCGCCGGCCCAGCGGCGGAAAGCGTGCCGCGGCAATCGCCCTGGCGATCTGCGCAGCCGATTCGGCGCGCGGAACCACGATGCCACGCGCGCCGGCGTCCAGCACGCGGCCGATCAGTTTTTCGTCCACCTCCGGCACGCGCACCCAGGCCTCGCAGCCGGACAGCTCGCAGGCGCGGATGGCGTGTTCCAGTTCGTCCGGCGCGCGCAGCACATGTTCCAGGTCCAGCACCACAAACCCGTAGCCGATCCGGCCCAGCAGTTCGCACAGCTGCACGCTCGGCAGTGCATTCAGAACGCCAACACGCAGTGGCATGGATGAGGCCGCCAGGGGAACGGGCGCTCATCCTGCGCTTGATGGGAATGATTATCAAGTGTGGTTTCCGGTCTTTTTTTGTAACCAGGGGAGTTGATCCCAGTCGTTTGGACCTGAATTTGTGGGCGGTCGTCGAATACGGTTGGAGTCCTTTCGCCCGCACTCGATTTGATCAACCGCACTGGCCTTGCGCAGAGGGAAATGTTGTTGCTGCCCAGGAAACGACGTCGCCTCGAGGAAACAAGGCGTTTATCGGCCAACTACACCATGTACCGCACTCCAGCCGCGCTGCTATGCATCTCCGTGGTGACTTTGCTGTGCGCTTGCGGAGCAAAGGAGACCACCATGCAATCCAGGGACGCGCAGGCGCGCGATGCCGACGGCGATGCGATCTATCAGAAGACCGCGCATCCGAAGCAGGCTTATCGGATCACCATGATCATCGAGGATGTGCCGGGGTCGTTTGAGGTGGTCTCAAGTAAAGGGTTCTACGACATGACGGGTGCGTCGAGATCTATGCTACGCCGCAGGAGATCGCCACGCTGAAGCGTGCTGATTACGCCAACGATAATGAGGTACTGGATGCCCGTAATCCGTTGTCCATCGCGTTCATGCTAGGCGATGGTTATCGACTGCATTGCATCCCTGACGAATCTTATTGAGGCGGCTATAAAAACGGCGTAGGCTCGGATATCAGGCGTTTACGGGCCAAACTAATCGTGTATCGCACCTCCACCGTACTGCTATGCATCTCTCTGGCCGCATTGCTGTGCGCTTGCGGAGCAAAGGAGACCACCATGCAATCCAGGGACGCACAGGCGCGCGATGCCGACGGCGATCCGGTCTATCGGAAGACCGCGCATCCGAAGCAGGCTTATCGGATCACCATGACCATCGAGAATGCGCCGGGGCCGTTTGGTTTCGTGGACGGTGCCACCTTTTATCAAATGTCTAATCATCAGCAATGCACCCCGATCGAGCCGATTGCTGGGGTTTGGCCTAAGCAGAAGGAAGACAGTATTCCCGCAGTTTTCAAAAAAATCGACGCGACGACCTACGTGGCGACGATCTTTGCAGATGGCATGATTGACGCGGATTATTATGGAAAGGGCGAGTGCCACTGGGAGTTGACGGGGGTCGGTATGTCGCTAAAAGCGAGTGGAAGACATGAGGATACTGACTTTGCACCTAGTTTGGAGAAAGAGCAGATCTTGCAGTCGGCCTCCAAGAAAACTTACTTTTGGAAAGGCGGTTATCCAAAAAGTGGCGTTGATGACTTCCCGGATACAGGTAAGCCATCTGCCGAGAATTACGCTGAGCCCAACCGAAGCAATCTGTTTGTTGTGACTCTCAAAGCAGAGAGGATGGCCCCATGAGCCTGAGCAGTCAGGAATACGCTGCGCTTGCGTATGATGCATACCAAAAGCCAGATAAGGTGGGGCCGACAAGCCCTATCGTAGATATCGGAGGTATTCCTTGCAGGCGCCTGGACTACGTGGACAAGCCGTCGGGCTACCAGGGCGTGATCTACGAACGGGCCGATACCGGTGAAATGGTAGTTGTCCACCGAGGAAGCGAGTTCGATCGCCAGCCCATCCTGGACGGCGCACTGGCTGACGGTGGAATGGTCGCGACTCGCCACAATGCGCAGGTAGCGGACGCCATCGAATATACGCAGCGCGCATTGAACTATGCAAAAGAGAAGCATGTCAGTACCGGCCAACCAACGCCCGATGTTACGGTTGCAGGCCACTCGCTCGGCGGCAATTTGGCGCAAGTTACTGCTCATCACTTCAATCTCAAGGGCCAGACCTTCGACGCCTACGGTGCGGTGAGTCTGGATCGACGGATCCCGGAAGGTGGCGGCGATGTAGTCAATCACGTCATGGCCGGCGATGCAGTCAGCGCCGCTAGCCGGCATTACGGGCGGGTCGAGATCTATGCCACGCCGAATGAAATCGCCACGTTGAAAAGATCCGATTACGCCAACGACAACAGTGTGCTGGACGCGCGCGATCCCTTGTCTGCTGCAGTCAGGTTGGGCGAATCGCATCGCATGCATAACTTCCTGCCAGTCGATGGGACCGGCAAACCGGATACCTCCGTCTTGGAAGACCCTTCGACCCAGCAACTCGCTCGGCAGTATGCGCCGATGATCGAGAAGTATCGCGGCGACGTCGAAGCGCTACGGTCGGGCCTGACGTTGTACTCGCGCGGGATCCCTGGGCTGGCCCGCGATGGGGTCGATCACCTGCGCCGTCCGTTGGAGCCGGGGGCCGGGCGTCGGGAAATGGATGCGCCTAGCTGGCAGCAGCAGATGCAGCAATTCCAGCAGGACCGCGAGCGCAGCCATGCGCCGCAGGGGTGGCAGGTGCCGCTCAAGCAGGATGCGCAGGATGTTCGTGTGGCGTCACCGACCCACGGCAGGCCGCCCACATTGCAGGACGACCCAGGTGCCTTTCTGGATCGCATGCTGGTCGCCGCACAGAGCGGCGACCGTGATCAGTTTCGTCAGATGACACAGGTCTTGGCCAATGAACCTCCGGGCCGCGCACTGCGCTCCGAGGCCGTCGAGATAGTGAATCAGCAGGAACAACATGCGGCCCAGCAGGCGATGCAGTCGCAGCGGCAACAGGCCGAGTCGCAACAGCAAGACACCATGCGCGTTGGTGCGCGCAGCCTGTAGTCGCCATCACCACGAAGGCAGGATGCACGATGAATGCACAAGACCCGATGGCGCTGGTCAGCAAAGCGGCTACCTTGATGGAGCAGTTCGAGCGCCGATGCGCCGAATTGGAACAACTGCAACGCCGCCTTGCGCAGCAGTTGGAGCAGGTGGCCCAGTCGCTGCCAAGCGTGGTGACGCGTTCGGCCGAACAGACGTTGCAGCGCGTGCCCGACACGTTGATTCGAAGCATCCAGCAGGGATTGGATCAACCTGTCGCCGGTTTCGAAAAGCGGCTCCAGCAAGCCGGTGGATTGATCGGCGAAGGCGCGCAGTCGCTGTCCGATCAACTCAAGCGTATCGAGCGCGGGCAGCGCCTACTGTTATGGAAAGGCGCAGCGGTCATCCTGGGGAGTCTACTGATGTTGCTAGGCGGCGGCGGATGGTTGCTGGCCCACTATCGCCAGCAAATCGAAGACAACCAGTTGCGTGCGGAGTTGCTGCGCGCCTACAACGCCGCCGACGTGACGCTGTGCAACGGCCGACTATGCGCCAATGTCGAGACCAGGGGCCCGGCCTACGGCGATCGCCGGCAGTATCGGCCAATCAAGCCGCGCTGATATCGGGCAGCAACAACCGCGTAGCGTGCCGCATGTTCTCGCTTCCCGACCGCGTTCTGCGTGGCGATCGACGACACGCGGCATCGCTGGCGCATTGCCTCGAGCGCATCAGCCGGCGATCACGACGCCGGCACACGCAATGCGCGATACGGCGGGGTGGACATCACCATCTCGGCCAGCGAGTACGCCAGCTCGCGTTCGGCCAGCACGGCGCCGTCGGCGCCGTGTTCGAGCAGGTGCTTCACTTCTGCATCGCTGTGCGCGCGGGCCAGCAGGGTCAGTGACGGGTTGAGTGCGCGCAGCTTGGCCAGCGCTTCGCCGGCTTCCAGCGGCTGCGGGATGGCCAGGATCGCGATCTTGGCCTGCTCCGGGCGCGCTTCGGCCAGCACGCGGTCGGCCGCGGCGCTGCCACGAATCCCGGGAATGCCCGCCGCGTGCGCCTTGGCGACATGGTCGCCGTTGTCGTCGATCACCAGTACCGGCACGCCGCGGCTGCGCAGCAGTTGCGCCAGCGCGCTGCCTACGCGGCCATAGCCGATCACGATGGCGTGGCCGTCCAGCTGCAGCGGCGGGCCGGGCGGCAGTTCCGGCTCCACCGTCGCCGGGGCGTCCTGCGCCTGCTTGGCCTGCCAACGGTCCAGCCACGAGAACAGGAACGGATTGGCCACGATCGACAGCAACGCCCCGGCCAGGATCAGGTCGCGCCCGGTTTCAGGCAGGATCGCCAACTGCACGCCGAGCCCGGCCAGGATGAAAGAGAACTCGCCGATCTGCGCCAGGCTGGTGGAAATGGTGAGCGCGGTGCCGGTGGGGTGGCCGAAAGCGCGCACGATCACGAACGCCGCCAGCGACTTGCCCACGGTCACGGTCAGGAAGGTGGCCAGCACCTGCCAGGGATGGGCGATCAGGATCATCGGGTCGAACAACATGCCCACCGACACAAAGAACAGCACCGCGAATGCATCACGCAGCGGCAGCGAATCGCTTGCCGCCTTGTGGCTGAGCTCGGACTCCTTGAGCAACATGCCGGCGAAGAACGCCCCCAGCGCGAACGACACGCCGAACAACTTCGCCGACCCGAAGGCCACTCCCAGCGCAATGCCGAGCACGGCCAGGGTGAACAACTCGCGCGAGCCGGTGGCGGCGACCTTTTCCAGCGACCATGGGATCACCCGGCGCCCAACCACCAGCATCACCGCGACGAAGGCCACCATCTTCAGCAGCGTCCAGCCCAGTGCGGCCAACAGCGAGGTCGACTCGCCGGCATGTTCGGCAGCGCCGGCGCTGCCGCCGAGCACATTGGCCAGCGCCGGCAACAGCACCAACGCGATCACCATCACCAGGTCTTCGACAATCAACCAGCCCACCGCGATCCGGCCGCGCTGGGTTTCCAGCAGGCGGCGTTCTTCCAGCGCACGCAGCAGGACCACGGTGCTCGCCACCGACAAGGCCAGGCCAAACACCAGCCCCTGCATCAACGGCCAGCCCATGCTCCATGCCAACGCCCAACCCAGCAGCGTGGCCACCACGATCTGCGCCAGCGCACCGGGCACTGCGATCCACTTCACTTCCATCAGGTCGTCGAGCGAGAAGTGCAGACCCACCCCGAACATCAGCAGCATCACGCCCAGCTCGGAGAGCTGGTTGGCCATGGTCTGATCGGCCACGAAGCCCGGCGTAAATGGCCCGACGCATACGCCGGCCAATAAATAGCCAACCAGCGGCGACAGCTTGACCTTTTGTGCGAGCGTGCCCAGCACGAAGGCGACCGCGAGGCCGACGGCGATGATGTCGATGAGGCTGGTGTCGTGATGCATTCCAATCCGTTGTGAGAGTGTCCGGGAGACGGCGAGTTGCAGCCAGCCAACGGCACTGCGCCGGGCATCGCCTGCGGGCATGCAACCTGTTTGCTGGAGTCCGGCGCGAGGGGAACAGGACCGCGGGGCGGTCCGGTTCGCCGGACACCCATAGTACACAGCGCTCGATTAACGCGATGCGACACGCGTGGAGGTCTTTGCGTGGCTGCTGGCAGCGCGTGCGGCGGCAAGCAGCCTGTGCACGCGTCGCGTGGTCATCGTGGCGTGCTGATGCGCGCAGAGGCCGATGCCGGCGCGGGCACTCGGCACTGCTTTGCGTGCCTGTGGCGCAGCCTGGGCTGTTGACCCACGTGATGCGATGAGGCTGCGGCAAAGCGGTGATCGCGTAGGCCGTCAGTAGCAATCGTGGGCATCGTTTACCTTGCGTGTTGCGCCTCGCTCTGCAGGTGCAGATGCAGGTGCGGTTGCAGTTTGCAGTTGCACCTGCATTCGTAGTTCAGGGCAGCCGCACTTCGGGACAGTTGCAGTTGGCGCGTTACCTGTGGGGGCGACTCCGCATCAGCGAGCCCCGCAGCTCCGCTTTAGTGCACGTGCAGCGCCGTTGCTGCGGCGCAGCGTCAACGCCACACGCACCGCGATGCTAGCGAGCCCGACGCAGCCTTCCCGGCTTGTTCGCTCCACGAACAACAGCTGCGCCACGCCCGGCGGCAGCACATCGCGCAGCGCAAGAGCCTGCTTGCCTGCACGCCGCCGCCGCCGCAGCGGCGAAGACCGCAATCCACACCGCGCGGGGTTGTTGCCAGCGGAGCAGACACAGCGCCCATCGTCCCGCCGCGCAGTAGCCGCTGCGCCGGCCAACATCTCCCAATAGCAGGTGACCGCCGAGTAGCCACTTCCAGCACGTGGCGCACCTCAACGCTCCGATCTCCTCGACTTTCCGGACACCGCTTCGCCCTGCGGCAGGGCATGTGCCGATGAGAACCCAACACTGGGCGCGGTCGATGTGTGCGGCGCCTGGCCGCACACGCGCCATACCGCCTTCGCGGCTGCGAAGGCAGGCATTGCACGGAACCACTATGCAGCTCAGCGACTTTGCAACACCGGCTTTTCGGCAAGACCCACACCCCATGTATGCGCGTTTGCGCGCAGCTGGCCCGCTGGTGCAGATCAGCGACAACGGCTGGGTGTCTGGCCACTACACCGTGGTCGATGCACTGCTCAGCGACCGCCGGGTGGGCCGCAACTACCTGGACAGCATCCGTGTGCGTTATGGCGCGAACGCAGCGGAGATGCCGCTTTTCCAGGGCATGAGCCGCATGTTTCTGCTGCTCAATCCGCCGGTCCACACCCAGCAGCGCGCATTGATGACCAAAGCCTTCGGGGCGCGCCAACTGGAGGCGCTACGTGAGGTGGCCGTCGACACTGCCGACGCGTTGCTCGATCAGCATGAAGACAGACGTAGCTGCGATCTGCTCAATGACTTCGCGATGCCGATGACGATCTCGCTGATCTGCCGGATGTTGGGGCTGGCGGTGACCGATGTGGTGGCGCTGGGGCAGGCGAGCAGTGCGCTGGCCAAGGTCTTCGACCCATTGATGCGTCCGGAAGACATGGCACAGGCCACCGCGGCATACACGACGTTGGAGCAGTATTTTCGCGCGATTGTGCTGCAGCGTCAGGATACGCAGGAGGATGATCTGATCGCGCGCCTCATTGCCGCCGAAGACCATGGCCAGCGCATGCCTGTGGATGACATCGTCTCCAATGTGATCATGCTGTTCACGGCCGGCCACGAAACCACCGCCAACATGATCTGCAATGCGCTCATCGCCTTGCACCGGCATCCCGAACAACTGCAGTTGCTGCGCGATACCCCCACACTGATGCCCAACGCGGTGCTGGAATGCATGCGCTACGACAGCTCGGTGCAGGTGGCCATGCGTTCGGTGTTGCAGCCCCTGCAGGTTGAGGGAACGACCCTGCCCGTTGGCGCCATCCTGTACCTGATGCTGGGCTCCGCCAATCACGACGCGGAGCAGTTCACCGCACCGCAGCAGCTGGATCTACGCCGCCAGCAAGGACGTGCACTGTCCTTTGGCGGTGGCGTCCACCATTGCCTGGGCAACCGGCTCGCATTGATCGAACTGGAAACCGCGCTGGAGCGCTTGCTGCAACGCGCGCCCGCATTGCGCCTGCCCGAGTTGGACAATTTGAGCTGGAACGAACGTGCCAATCTGCGCGGCATCCAGGCGTTGCACGCCACTTGGTAAGACGTTCGCTAACACCGGGATGACGCCGGTGGGCGATGTGCCGCGGGCAAAAAAAACGGGCCATCGCGGATACCGCGATGGCCCGGATCTCGCCGCAGTGGATCAGAACCGGTAGGTCACCCGGCCATACCAGTAACGGCCGTTGAAGCCGAACGGGGACAGCGAGGAATACTGCAGGCCGCCGGCACGGTCGTCGTAGGCGGTGGTCAGCTGCGCCTTGGTCGGGTACTGGTTGGTGAGGTTGTCCGCGCCCACGGTGAAGGTGAAGGCGTTCCAGGTCTGGCTGGCGGACAGGTTCAGGATCCAGCGTGCGTCATAGGTCTGGTCCTGGCTGCCGTCGACCGGGTCGCTGATGCGCTTGATCGAGCCGTACCGCGTGGCGTTGCCGTTGAGCGTGAATCCACCGATCGCCCAATCCGCCGAGGCCATGTACTTGGTGCGCGGCGTGGCATCGGTGAGCAGGCCCTGGCTGGCGCGGCCGAAGTTGGGGTTGGACAACTCCAGGATGGTGGTCTTGTTGTAGTTGGCGCTGGCACCCAGGGTCAGCTGGCCCAGCTCGCCCAGATCGGCGATGTAGCTGTTGACCCAGTCCACGCCGCGCGTGCGGCTGGTGGCGCCGTTGACGAAGAACTGCACCGCGGCCACCTGGCCGATCGGCTGCGCCAACTGCAACTGGTCCGAATACAGAATCTGGTCCCAGATGCGGATCTGGTACACGTCCAGGCTGGAGGTGAAGTTGGCGGTTGGCTGCCAGACGCCGCCCAGGCCGTAATTGCTGGACTTTTCCGGGCTCAGCGGGCGTGCGCCCAGCGCCAGTGCCACCGGGTCGGAGGTGCGGTAGGTGCCCACCTGCACCAGCTCGCCGTTCTGGATCAGCGTCACCACCGAGGCGTAGTTCTGCTGGGCCAGCGACGGCGCGCGGAAGCCGTTGGAGATCGTGCCGCGCAGCGAGAAGGTGTCGGTGAAGGCATAACGCGCCGACAGCTTGCCCGAACGCGTGGCGCCGGCATCGCTGTAGTTTTCATAGCGCCCGGCGATACCGCCGGAGAGCTTCTCGGTGAGGTTGGCTTCCAGGTTGGCGTAGACCGCGTTGCTATGCCGGCCGAACTTGCCTGCCACCGACGGCTCCAACCCGGAGAACACCTGTGCGCCACCGGGATACGGCGCGCCATCGGCCGGATTGATGGTGTTGGGATCGAAGAAATACGAATCCGGCGAGCCGGCGGTGATGCGGTAGCGGTCCTGGCGATGCTCGGCGCCGAAAGCGACATTGACCGGATACGCCAGGCCCCAATCGAAGGCGCGGCTGATGTCCAGATTCACCGTGCCCTGCTGGGTTTCGAAGCCGCCGGAGTTGAAGTTGGTGGGCGATGCACCGGTGGTGTAGAACAGGTTGGTGTTGATGCTGTTGAGGATGTTGAAGCTCATGTCGTTCTTGCCGTACGACGCCGACAGATCCCAGTTCCACTCGCTCTCGGTGCTGCCCTTGAGGCCGAGCACTGCCGAGCGGTCGTTGACCGGGTTGTAGATCTGCGGCAGGAAGCCGTTCGGATAGATCGAGGGCACATTGCGCGCGGGGTTGTCGGCGGCGCGGTAATAGCCGTTGGAAGTCACCTCGCGGCGGCTGGCACTGAAGTGGCCGTACAGTTCCAGGTTCGGCGAGAACTCGTAGCCGAACGCGGCCAGGCCCTGGTAGAACGTGGACTTCGGGTCGCCGTGGCGCTGGTACGGCACGCCACCTGGATTGGGCGTGCCGGGCACGGTGGTGGCGCGGTTGGTGTTTTCGCCGCGGTTGGTGCTCATGGTGTTCTGGTAGTTCCACGACAGCCGCACCCAGCCCGGCGTGGTATCGCCGCCGGTGCCGCCGAAGCCCATGCCGACCGAGCCGTCGATGCCGTTCTGCTCGCCGTCGCCCTTGTCCATGAAACCACCGTTGACCGACACGCTGTTGTCGCCGGTCTTGGCACCGTGCTTGAGCACGATGTTGACCACGCCGGCGATCGCATCGGAGCCGTATTGCGCCGAGGCGCCATCACGCAGCACTTCGATGCGCGCCACCGCCGACATCGGCAGCGAGTTGAGGTCGGCCGGCGCCGAGCCGCGCCCCACATACGGGTTGTAGTTGATCAGCGCAGAGGTGTGATAGCGCTTGCCATCCACCAGCACCAGCACCGCATCCGGCGACAGGCCGCGCAGCGTGGCCGGGCGCGCGGCATCGTTACCGTCGGAAATGGCCGGGCGCGGGAAGTTCAGGGACGGCAGCAGCTTGCCGAGCGCGGTGGCGATATCGGTCGCACCGGTCGCCTGCAACGACTGCTCGGTGATGATGTCGATCGGCGATTCGGATTCGGCCACGGTGCGGTCGGCTACGCGCGTGCCGGTGACGATCAAGGTGTCGAGGGTTTTCTGTGGGGGCGGCTGCTGTGCCTGCGCGGTACCGGCGAACGCGCTGGCGGCCAGCGCGATGGAAACCGCAATCGAAAGAGACGTGGACGTGTGCATGGGATGAGGCGCTCAGGAGGAAAGGGAAGCAGGGGGAAAGGGATGGAGCAGCAAACGCACGGCCATGCGGCATGCAGGAGCGCGACAGCGGCGGGCAGTTGCACTGACCGCAGCGATGGCGCCGTTCGTCCTTGCGTGGGGCAGGTGCAGTCAATGCAGGTGGGCTGGTCGCCGCAGTGGCCGCGCCTGCAAACAGCGCGGCTTTAGGCCGATCAATGCACCGAATGAGGGATAACCCCGGCGCGTCGTTGCCCGAGGCGCCGGGGCGGATACCGCAATGGAGCACCGGCAACGCCACCGCGAGGAGGCGTTGCCGGTTGTCCTAGTGACTTACCACTTGTAGTTCACGTTGGCGTACACCAAGGCGCCGTTGAAACCGAACGGCGAGGCGCTGCTGTAGGGCAGGTAGGTCCGCGTGCCCAGGCCGGCTTCCTGACGGTCCGGATATTCGTTGAGCACGTTGTCGCCACCGACGGTGAAGTTCCAGCTGCCGAGCTTGTAGGAGGCGGCCAGGTCCAGCGTCCACTTCGCGGCATAGGTCTGGTCGCTGCCGGCGTTGGTGCCGAAGGTGGTGAATTCGCCCCAACGCGTGGCGGTGCCGGTGAACGACCAGTTGCCCGGCGACCAGGTGCCGCCCAGGAAGAACTTGTCGCGCGGCGTGCCTTCGGTGATGCGGCCGAGCTCTGCACGGCCGATGCGCACCGCGCCCGGATCGATGGCTTCCAGCGCGGGCGGATTGGCCGCGATCTGTTCGACCTCGGTCTTGTTGTAGTTGTAGCCGGTGGTCAGCTCGACGCTGCCGCTGTCCAGGTTCCAGCGATAGGTGCCGACCGCGTCCACGCCCTGTGTCTTGGTGTCCACCGCATTGGTGAAGTAGCGCCCGCCGCCGATCCCCGGGAAGCCATTGGCCTGCAGGTAGTTGCGCGCTGCGATGGAGGTGAGGTTCTCCGACAGCACGATGCGGTCATCGATGTCGATGCGGTACGCATCGACGGTGATGTAGAGATTCTCCACCGGCTGCAACACCACGCCCAGGCCGTAGTTCTTGGACTCTTCGGCCTTGAGCGGTTCGGCACCGAGCGCGATGGCGGCCGGGTTTTCGGTACGGAAGGTGCCGATCTCGAACGGAATCGCCGACACGCCGCCATTGGGCTGCGCCACGTTGAGGAACTGCGTGGCAATCGACTGGAAATTCTGCTGCTGCAGCGACGGTGCGCGGAAGCCGGTGGAGGCGGTGGCACGCAGCGCGACCTTGTCGGTGAACGCGTAGCGCAGCGACAGCTTGCCGGTGGCGGTGTCGCCGAAGTCGCTGTACTTCTCATAGCGCCCGGCCAGGCCGGCCGACAGCTTTTCGGTGAGATCCGCTTCCAGGTCCACATAGGCCGAGTGGCTGTTGCGGTTGTAGTAGCCGGCATCGGAGAGCTTGAAGCCCGGAAACACCTGCGCACCGGGAATCAGCGCGCCGTTGGCCGAGGGAATGCCGCCATTGGCCGAGGACGCCGTATCACCGGGCGACTGGTTGAACTTTTCGCCGCGCCATTCCGCGCCGAATGCCAAGGCAACCGGGTAGGCCAAACCCCAGTCGAGCGTCTTGGTGAAGTCGGCGTTGAGCACGTTCTGGGTGACTTCCAGGGTGCCTGCGTGGAAGTCGGTGGGGCTGGTCACGCCCAGGCTGTTGTTCAAGCTGTTGCGCACATCGAAGGTGAGGTTGTTCTGGCCGTAGTTGTAGCTCAGATCGATGTTCAAGCCGCCTTCGGTGGAGGTCTTCAACCCGCCCACCCACGACACGTCCTTGCTGACGTTGTAGATCTGCGGCAGGAAGCCGTCCGGATAGATCTCCGGGCGGTTGCGGTTGTCGCCGGCAAAGCGGAAGTAGCCGTTGGAGAGCACTTCGCGGCGGCTGACCATGCCGAACGAGTAGAAGGTCAGGTAATCGGTGGGGCTGTATTCGCCGTTGAACGACACCGCGCCCTGATCGATCTCGGGATCGCCGTAGCGCTGCTCCACGCGGCCCTGGAACGGCAGCGCGCGGTTGGTCTGATCCGAATGCCCGGCCTGCGCGGCCAGGTGCACCTTGCCGGTACCGGCAAAGCTGAAGCCGGCATCGCCGGACAACTGATACTGCTCGCCGTCGCCGGCGCTGTACTTGCCGTAGCGGCCATTGACGCTGCCGCCTTCGCCGCTGCCCTTGAGCACGATGTTGATCACGCCAGCAATCGCATCCGAGCCGTATTGCGCCGATGCGCCATCGCGCAGCACTTCGATGCGCTCTACGGCGGCGATCGGAATGGTGTTGAGGTCGGCCGGCGAGGAGCCGCGCCCCTGGGTGTCATTCAGGTTGATCAGCGCGGTGCTGTGATAGCGCTTGCCGTTGACCAGCACCAGCACCTGATCGGGCGACAGGCCGCGCAGCTGCGCAGGGCGCACCGCATCCGAGCCATCGGAGATGGCCGGGCGGGGGAAATTCAGCGAGGGGATCGCGCGCGACAGCGCGGTGGCCAGCTCGGTGGTGCCGGTGGATTCCAGTGCCTGCGGCGAAATGATGTCGATCGGCGAGGCCGATTCGGCCACGGTGCGATCGGCCACGCGCGTACCGGTCACGATCAGCGTGTCGAGGGTCTTCTGGGTAGGCGCCTGCGACTGTGCGACAGCAGTTGAAGCGGAAAACGAGAGTGCAAGAACAACGGCAACAGCGAGTGGACTGGTCTTGCAATTCATGCGGTGACAACTCCGAGTGGGGAACGGATGCATCGCAGGGGGCCCCCTCCCGGGCCGCGTCCGTTGCGGCAGCTGCGGTGCGTTCCCAACCATTAACCACGCGTAACCACATGTCAAATTTTGGTTACGTTGCGCAAGTAACTGTCATCAATGACGTGCTACTGCCATCGTTGTCATCATGCACCAAAGTGATGCGTGGCTTGCACCACACCTGCAATGGTGCGGCCTGGTTTGCACCATGTTGGACAATGAATACCAGTTATGAAACTTCGGCATCAGTAGGTGATTTGCACCGCCTCCGCACTGCGTTGCGCAGGACCATGGAAGACCGCCTCGATGTTGTTGCCATCCGGGTCGAGCACAAACGCCGCGTAATAACTCGGGTGATACGGGCGCACGCCCGGCGCGCCGTTGTCACGGCCACCGTGTGCAAGTGCGGCGGCATGGAAGGCGTGCACCATCGCCACATCGTGTGCCTGGAAGGCCAGGTGATGGCGGCCGGTGAGTTCGCCCTGGGCAACGGTGTGGCGGTCGGACACGAACAGCTCGTCGGCCCAGAAGAATCCCTCGCCTTCGCCGCCCAGCGGCACGCCGAGCACATCGAGCACGGCGCCGTAAAAGCGCCGGCTCGCCTTCAGGTCCTGCACCACCAGATGCAGGTGATCGATCAAGCGTCCACGCGACAACTGTGCTGTTTCCATCGGAGCGCTCCACATGACAGGAGCGCACGTGATAGCACTGCCGAGGCGGGAAACCCTTCACCCGGCGTTGAGGCCTCCGGCAGCCACGCCATGCCGCAAACAAGGCCGCAGGGAGTAGCCGCCAGCGGCCCAAAACGCATACGCCCCGGGCAGGCCGGGGCGTGTGGACTTGCAGTATGGCAAGGCTTACCAGCGGTAGTTGATGCGGCCGTACACGTAGGCACCGTTGAAACCGAACGGCGACAGATTGCTGTACGGGAATTGCCCGCTGGTGGAGTTGGCGAAGTTGTTCTCGTCCGGGTACTCGTCCAGCAGGTTGTCCGCGCCCAGGGTGAGCGTCCAGCGGTCGATCTTGTAGCTGGCCGAGGCATCCACCACCCACTTGGCGCCGAAGGTCTGATCGTTGATCGCCGCGGCCGGGCGCGTGGTGTATTCACCGTAACGCGTGGCACCCAACGCCAGTGTCCAGTGGTCCAGATTCCAGCTGCCGTTGATCAGGAACTTGTCGCGCGGGAAGCCTTCTTCGATGCGGCCACGTTCGGTGCGGTCGATACGCTCCAGGCTCAACCCGTTGGCTGACAACGCGGCCGGGTTGGCGGCCACGCTGCGCACTTCGGTTTCTGAATAGTTGTAGCCGGCGGTCAGGTCGATGCTGCTGGCGGCGAGCTGCCAGCGGTAGCTGCCCACCACGTCGACGCCGCGGGTGCGCGTGTCCACCGCATTGGTGAAGTAACGGCCGCCGTTGATGCCGAAGATGCCTTGCGATTCCAGCAGCGAACGCACGCCGGTACCGGTGAGGTTGGACGACAGCACGATGCGGTCGTCCACATCGATCTGGTACGCATCCACGGTGACGTACAGCGCGTCGGTCGGCTGCAATACCAGGCCCAGGCTGTAGGAGAGCGAGGTCTCCGCATCCAGCGGCTCGGCGCCGAGCGCGCGTGCCACCGTGCTGTCGGCCGGGAAGGTGCGGATCTCGAACGGGTTCGGATTGCCGGCCAGGAAGGTGGTGCTGGTGGACTGGAAATACTGCTGCGCCAGCGACGGTGCGCGGAAGCCCGACGACACCGTACCGCGCAAGGCGACCTTGTCGGTGAACGCATAGCGCGCCGACAACTTGCCCGATGCCTGGCTGCCGAAATCGCTGTAGTCCTCGTAGCGCCCGGCCAGGCCGGCGGAGAACTTGTCGGTGAAGTCGGCTTCGATGTCGGCATACAGCGCGTAGCTGTCGCGCGAGTACTGCCCGGACACACTCGGTGCAAACCCACCGAAGCCCTGCGCGCCACCGGCCAGCGTGCCGCTCTGGAAATACGAGCCCACTTCGCCCGGCGACTGGTTCCACTTCTCGTTGCGGTATTCGGCGCCGAACGCCACCGTCACCGGATACGCCAGGCCCCAATCGAACCCGCGCTTGACGTCGAGGTTGACGATGTTCTGCGTGGTTTCCAGCGCGCCGTCATAGAACGACGTGGGCGAGGTCGGCCCCAGGCTCACGTTGAGCGTGTTGCGGGTGTGGAAGTCGATCTTGTTGGAGCCGTAGTTGTAGCTGGCATCCCAGTCCCAGCCGCTGGCGGTGGAGCCGCGCACGCCGGCGACCAGCGAGCGGTCCTTGGCGTAGGTCTGGATTTCCGGCAGGAAGCCCTGCGGATAGATCGACAGGATGTTCTGCGCGGTGCTGCCCGGCGCGCGGTAGAACGCGAACGCGGTGATGTCGCGGTTGCTCGCGGTGGCGAATGCGTAGCCGGTGATGCTGTCGCTGAAGTTGAATTCGGTGTTGGCCGACACCGCCTGTGCGTTGACGTCGGGGTCGCCGATCTTGAAGGCCTTCTGGCCAACGGCCGGCTGCGAGGCGCTGGGTGCGCCGGCGTAGGCGCGGGCGCGGTCGGTCGGGTCCTGCTGGTTGAGCTGGGCGGCCACGTGCAGCCAGCCGCGGTCGCCGCCGTAGGCCACGCCGGTGTCGCCGGACAGCTCGTAGTTGCTGCCGTCGCCGGCCGAATACTGGCCGAACCCGGCCTGCAGGCTGCCGCCCTTTTCCGCGCCCTTGAGCACGATGTTGACCACACCGGCGATGGCGTCGGAGCCGTATTGCGCCGACGCGCCGTCACGCAACACTTCCACGCGCGCGATGGCCGCGACCGGAATGGTGTTCAGGTCCACTGCCGCGGCGCCGCGGCCGATGGTGCCGTTGAGGTTGAGCAGCGACGAGGTGTGGCGGCGTTTGCCATTGACCAGCACCAGCACCTGGTCGGGCGAGAGCCCGCGCAGCTGGGCGGGGCGGATCGCGCTGGTGCCATCGCTCAACGCCGGGCGCGGGAAGTTCAGCGAGGGCAGCGCACGCGCCAGCGCAGTGGCCAGCTCGGAGGTGCCGGTGGCCTGCAGCGACTCGGCGCTGATGATGTCGATGGGCGATTGCGACTCGGCCACGGTGCGGTCGGACACGCGGGTACCGGTGACGATGACCGTGTCCAGGGTGTTGGCGGTGGCCGCCGGGGTGTTCTGGGCGAGGGCGGGGGAGGCAAGCAGCGCGGCGACGATGGCGGTCGCAAGCGTGGACAGCGGGGTATTCATGACAACTCCAAAACGAGGGCCCTGGCGGGACCAGCAAGGCTAGGCAGGCCGGGGTCGCGGCAAGGCGAAGACTGCCGCAGCCAACCTGAAGGCGCTAATTATTCGTTAACGCTAGAATGGCGTCGCAGGAATGCTGCTCATCTGCTCATTCCTTTTCGTTCTATCGGACTGTCCATCAATGATTTCCCTGCGCAACTTCTCCATGCGACGCGGCGAGCGTCTGCTGCTGTCCAACGTCGACCTGACCATGCATGCCGGCTACCGCGTCGGTGTGGTGGGCCGCAACGGCACCGGCAAGTCCAGCCTGTTTGCCGCGGTCAAGGGCGAGCTGGAAGCCGACAAGGGCGACGTCGACCTGCCCGGCAAGGTGCGCACCGCCAGTGTCTCGCAGGAAACCCCGTCCTTGCCGGACCCGGCGCTGTCGTTCGTGCTCGGCGGCGACATCGAGGTGTCCGCCATCCTGCAGAAGGAAGCCGAGGCGACCGCGCGCGAAGACTGGGAAGCGGTGGCCAATGCACACCAGACCATGGCCGAGCTGGGCGCGTACGACGCCGAGGCGCGCGCTGGCAAGTTGCTGCACGGCCTGGGCTTCCCGGCCGATACCCACCATCGCGCGGTGTCCTCGTTCTCGGGCGGCTGGCGGGTGCGGCTGAACCTGGCGCGCGCGCTGATGATGCCCAGCGACCTGCTGCTGCTGGACGAACCCACCAACCACTTGGACATGGACGCGGTGCTGTGGCTGGAGCAGTGGCTGCTCAAGTACCCGGGCACCTTGCTGCTGATCAGCCATGACCGCGAGTTCCTGGACAACGTGGCCACCCACACGCTGCACCTGCACGGCGGCACCGCCAAGCTGTACGTCGGCGGCTACACCGATTTCGAGCGCCAGCGCATCGAGCACCTGCGCCAGCAGCAGATTGCGCACGACAAGGAACAGGCCGAGCGCGCGCATCTGCAGAGCTTCATCGACCGCTTCAAGGCGCAGGCCAGCAAGGCCACGCAGGCGCAGAGCCGCATGAAGCGCCTGGCCAAGATGGCCGGCACCGAGGCGGTGCGCGCCGAGCGCGAATTCCGCATCCAGTTCGCCCAGCCCAATCGGCTGCCGTTTTCGTTGATCCGGCTGAATCATCTGGATGCCGGGTATGCGGCTGCGCCGCGGGAATCGGCAATCGAGAATGGGGAATCGCAAAAGCGTGGGTCCAGCGATGCGATCACTGTGCTGCACGATGTTGGGTTTGGGCTGGAAGCGGGCGACCGGATCGGGTTGCTGGGGCCCAATGGCGCGGGTAAGTCGACGCTGGTCAAAACACTGGTCGGTGAGCTTGCACCGCTGTCGGGCGAGCGCAGTGCGCACCCGGACCTGCGCATCGGCTACTTCGCCCAGCACACGGTGGAATCGCTGCACGAAGGCCAGTCGCCGATGGACCATTTCCGCGATCTGTCGCCGGACGGTTCCAATCAGGCGTTCCGCGATTTCCTGGGTAAATGGAATTTCGCCGGCGACCGCGCGTTTGAAGTGGTGGATGGCTTCTCCGGTGGCGAGCGCGCGCGTCTGGCGTTGGCGTTGATTGCCTGGCAGCAGCCGAACGTGCTGCTGCTCGACGAACCGACCAACCATCTGGATCTGGAAATGCGCGAGGCGCTGGCCGAGGCGCTGAGCGACTTCGAAGGCGCCATCGTGATGGTCTCGCACGACCGCCATCTGATCGGCCTGGTCTGCGACAGTTTCTGGCGCGTGGCCGATGGCGTGGTCGAGCCGTTCGATGGCGACCTGGACGAATACGCCGCCTGGTTGCGCAGCCGCCCGGCCGCGCAGGGCACCAAGCAGAAGATGGCCGAAGTGGCACCGACCCCGCCACCGCCGACCAAGCCACTGCCGCCGAAAAAGGCCGTCAACCCGCACAAGTTGGCCAGCGCCGAAAAGCGCGTGGGCGAACTGGAAGCCGCGTTGGCGGACCTGGACCGGCAGCTCGCCAACCCGGCCAACTATCCAGATGCCGACAAGATGGCGGTATTGGGCCGCGAGCGTGAAACCACCGCGCAGCAGCTGGCCGCTGCCGAAGCGGCCTGGATGGAGTTGCTGGACGGCGCGTAATGCGCAGGCGTTACGATGCGCAGCGAGCCAACTACACGGATGTCGCGAACATGATCAACGCCACCATCAGCCTGGAAGACCATCTGGCCGCGCAGCGCCTGCATGCGCGGCATACGGCCAAGCGGTTGATCGTGGTGCTGGTGGTCCTGCTGCTGATCGGGATGGGTTTGCTTCAACTGATCGGGGCCGGCGACATCATCGGGCCGGTGCTGATCGGCGCGGGCGGCGGCGGCTTGATCGGCCTGGCGGTGTTACATCTCTGGGGCTTGCCACGAAAGATCAAGCGCCTGCATGCGCAGCAGGCCGCGCTGCGGCACACCTACACCTATGCGTGGGACGACACCGGGCTGGAAATCACCTGGGCAGACGGGCATCTGCGCCGTCCCTGGTCCGATTACATCCGCTGCCGCGAAAACGAGCGCGTGCTGTTGCTGTATCACAACGACCGGTTATTCGAGCTGTTCGCTCCGCACTGGTTCGCCGACAGGGCGCAGTACGAAGCGTTTCGCCACTTTGCGTTGCAGGTGGGGAAGGCGTCCGCGCGCCGTTGAACGTGGCACGCGGCGACGCTGCTCAATCGGCGCGCTGCTGTTCGGCCAGCAGCCAGGCGCGCAGCCGGGCTTCGGCGTCGCTTTCCGGGCGCGAGCGCAACCGGGTCAACCAGTAGCGCCCCGCATCGATCTCGATCGGGAATGGGCAGGCCAATCGCCCCGCGCCCAGGTCCTGGGCAAACAAGCGCAGCGGCAACAACGCCACACCAGCGCCAGCCGCGGCCGCACTGGCCAGTGCCAGCGACGAATCGAACATCGCGCCACGCGCAGGCACCTCCGAGGCGCCGGCAGCACGAAACCACTGTGCCCATTCGTCCGGCCGGTACGAACGCAGCAACGGCACGTGGGCCAGATCGGCAGGCGTGCGCAAGGCGCGCGCCATCGCCGGGGCGCATACCGGCGCAAATGGCGCCTCCATCACGGCATGCGCAATCTGCCCCTGCCAATCGCCATCGCCGAAACGGATCGCCAGATCCAGTCCTTCGCCGGCCAGGTCCACCCGATTGTTGTGGGTCGACAGGCGCAGTTCGATGTCCGGATGTGCCGCGTGGAAGGCGGCTACGCGCGGCAGCAACCAGCCGGTGGCAAACGTGGCCACCACGCCCACGCTGAGCACCTCGCGATAGCGGCCGCCGGCAAAGCGCTCCAGCGTGGCGGCAATGCGGTCGAATGCGTCGCCCAACACCGGCGCCAGCGCGGCGCCCTCTTCGGTGAGCGCCACCCCGCGCGGCAGGCGATGGAACAGGCTGGTGCCCAGCTGTTGCTCCAATGCCTTGATCTGGTGGCTGAGCGCGGCCTGGCTGACGCACAGCTCGCCGGCCGCGCGGGTCAGGTTCTGATGGCGTGCGGCGGCCTCGAACGCGCGCAGGGCATTGAGCGGGAGACGCGGTCTGGGCATGCCAAGAGATTAGTTCAATTCATGCCAGGGATCGAAACATTGCGGTGGTCGGCCAGCGCGCCGGCCCCGATACTGCGGGCTCTCTCAAGGAGGCAGCGCCATGTTGAACCGACGGCAGTTCCTGTCCATGACCGGCGCAAGCGTGCTGATTGCGGCGTCCAAACCCAGTCAGGCGGTCAGTCTGGTGGCCTCCCCGATCGCGGAGTTGCGATATAAATGGGCCGAGATCCAACGCGGCAGTGGCGGCCGCCTGGGCATAAGCCTGCTCAACAGCGACACCGGCTGGCACATCGGCCAGCGCGAGAACGAGCGCTTTCCAATGTGCAGCACCTTCAAATTTGTATTGGCTGCGGCGGTGCTGCAGCGGGTGGACAAGGGGGAGCTGCGGTTGACGCAGCAGATCAAGATCCGCGCCTCCGACATGCTCGAACATGCGCCGGTCACCGAGCGCCACGTCGGCGGCTCACTGAGCGTGGCCGAGCTGTGCCAGGCCACGATGATCCATAGCGACAACCCGGCCGCCAACCTGCTGTTTCCGTTGATCGGTAACCCGCCGGGCCTGACCCGCTTCCTGCGCGGGATCGGTGACACGAAGACCCGCAGTGACCGCCTCGAGCCGGAGATGAACGGGTTCGCCCCAGGCGAGCCGCGCGACACCACCACGCCGGCGGCGATGGCCGCGACCTTGCGCACGCTGCTGCTTGGCGATGCGCTGCAACCGGCGTCGCGCAAACAGCTCACCGCCTGGATGATCGACAACCGCACCGGCGACGATTGCCTGCGCGCCGGCCTGCCGCGCGACTGGAAGATCGGCGACAAGACCGGCAGCAATGGCACCGACACCCGTAACGACATCGCGATCATCTGGCCGCCCGGGCGCGCGGCGCCGTTGCTGCTGACCGCGTATCTCAATGGTGCCACCGTCGATGCGGCCGGCCGCGACGCCGCGTTGAAGGCGGTGGCGGCAGCGGTGCGCGACCTCGTGGGTTGAGCGCGGCGGCCAGCCCAGCCGCTGCGGCGTGGTGCACCTGCTGCGCGTGATGCGTCCGCGCCGCGCGTCGACTGCAACACACGCCATCGCGGCGTGGGAAGCGACGCGCGCCTGAGGCCATCCGCTGCGCATGCGCGAGATGCCGAAGGCATCGAGCACCACGTCAGCGAAGCCACCTTCGCCACGTTTCTGGAGCGGCGGGATGACAGCACCCCGTGAGCGCCAGGATGTTTCCGCTTCACTTCAATTCGGAGGTCGACAATGCACTGGCTTCGTGTTGCCCGGACTGCGGCGCTGGCGTTGCTGCTCGCTCCCGCCGTGGCGCCGGCGCGCGCCTGGCTGCCGCCACCTGGCCACGTCCAGATCCCGCTCTGGCCGACCGTGGTGCCTGACGCGTTGCCTCACCCACGCCCCGAATCGGTCGGCACCGGCGAGGGCAAGCGCCCCTGGACCAAGGTGGGCGATGTCAGCCGCCCGACGATCACGGTCTATGCCCCCAAGGGGCAGAACACCGGCGCCGCGGCGGTGGTGTTTCCCGGTGGCGGCTACCAGGTGCTGGCCATGGACCTGGAAGGCACCGACATATGCGATTGGTTGAGTGGGCGCGGCATCACCTGCGTGCTGCTCAAGTACCGCGTCCCGAATTCGGGGCCGACCTGGACCAATGGCGGCCGCTATTACCCCAAGGTGCAGACGGCCTTGCAGGATGCGCAGCGCGCACTGGGCCTGGTGCGCCAGCATGCCGACGACTGGGGCGTGGACCCGCACAGGGTCGGTGTCATCGGATTTTCCGCCGGTGGCCACCTCGTGGCTGCGGTGAGTACGCATTTCACTCGGCGCACGTACCCATCGGTCGATGCGGCCGATGCACAGTCCTGCCGCCCGGACTTTGCCATTGCCGTCTATCCGGGCCATCTGTGGGCGCACGAGGACGCAGATCGTGCCAAGCGTGATCCAACGCATCTGCCGCTGCGGCCGGACATCACCGTGACCGCCGACACGCCACCCACCTTCCTGCTGCAGGCCGAGGACGACGAGGTGGATGGCGTCAGCCAGTCACTGGCCTACTACGTGGCCCTCAAGCAGGCTGGCGTGCCGGCGGAAATGCATCTGTACGCCGAAGGTGGGCACGCCTTCGGTCTGCGCGCAGGCAAGCTGCCGATCGCGCACTGGCCGCGCTTGGTGGACACCTGGCTGGGGACGATCGGCATGCTGGGCACGGCCAGCGCGCCGTGAACGATGCGGGGCGCGGCAGTACGGCGCTGCCGCGCGCACGACCGCGTGCGTCGGGCTGCGTCTTCGCGTGTGGCCAACGCGCGACACAAAGCCGCAGCGCTCAGCCGAGCGCGCCGATCGCGACTGGGTGGTCTTGATACAAGCGCGCCGGCCCACCCATGGCCGGGTCGCTGACGCTGTCTGCTCCGGTTTCCACGCGGCCGGCCAGGCGTTGGTGCGCGCCGTCGTGCTCGATCCACAGGTCGTACCAGCCGCCGGTGGCCGCGGCGCTCCAGCTGCGCTGGTGATGCTGCCCGGGCGCGATGGTGACACCCTCGCGCGGTTGCGCGTTGGCATACGCGGCCGGTTGCAGCGTGACCGCGACCGGCACGTTGCCGGGGTTGTGCAGCGTCAGGCGGAGCGCCTGTGCATCACCGGGATCTTGCGCAACATCGGCGATCAAGGGAACGACGCCCACATTGCCGCGGTAATGGCGATGAAACCCGTTCGGCCCGAGAACCCACAGGTCGTAGCGGCCGTCGTAGGTGGTCCAGGTGCCGTCCAGCGGCGCATCGGCGCCGACGGTGTAGCGGCGCGGAATCGCGGCCAGGTCATAGCGGTCGTAGACGTGCAGCACGGCCGCCGCGCCGGTATTGGCCATGCGCAACACCACGTCGCCGCGGGCCTGCACGACATCGAGTTGCACACGGGGGCGATACGGCACCGCGCGCGAACGCCGGAGGCCGAAAGCTTGCTCCGGTGGCTGCAAGGTGGGCGGCAGCGGCGGCAACGTGTGTTGGTGCAGGGCGGCGGCGCGCGTGGCGGTGGCGCTGATATCCGGCAGCGTGCCAACGAACGGGCGCGTGTCCGTGCGGTTGAAATCGAACGCCGCGGTGAGATCGCCACACACCGCGCGCCGCCACGGGGTAATTGCAGTGCATGGCACGCCGAAGCGCCGCTCCAGCAGGCGCAGCACCGAGGTGTGGTCGTAGACCTGCGAATCCACCCAGCCGCCGCGGCTCCAGGGCGAGAGTACGTACAGCGGCACGCGCGGGCCCAGGCCGTACGGGCGCCCGCGCAACTCCGGCAGGTCCACCTTCTGCTCGCCCGGCGCCGGGTGGCGGTGATACTCGTCGTCGGTGGCGATGCTCGACGCACCGGCAAAGCCGCCGGCCGCACGTGGGTCCGGCGAAGGCGGCGCCGGCGGCGGCATGTGGTCGAAGAAGCCATCGTTCTCGTCGAACATCAGCAGCAAGGCCGTGCGGCTCCACACCTGCGGATCGGCGGTGAGCGCATCCAACACGCGCGCGGTGTAGGCCGCGCCCTGGGCCGGGCTGGAGGGGTCGGGATGCTCGCTGCCGGCGGCATCGGCAATGATGAAACTCACCGACGGCAGGCGCCCGCCGATGACGTCTTCGCGCAGTTGCTCCACGCCACGCGTACTCACCCCACGCGCGCGCAGCTGCGCATCGTGGCCGGGCGTCTGGCTGTAGGCCTGGCGGAAGACGTCGAAGCCGGCCAGCGGGTTGTCGGTGAAGTTGTCGCGCATGTCCTGGTAGATCTGCCAGGACACGCCGGCACGCTGCAACTGCTCCACATACGTGGTCCAGCGATAGGGCTCGGCGAACCCGCCCAGCGCTGGAAAGTTGTCGTGCGAGTTGCCGATCACCGGCCCACCGGCGCGCGCCTGCGGATCGTTGCCGCCGGTCCACAGGAACACGCGGTTGGAGTTGGTGCCGGTCTGGATCGCGGCGTGGTACGCATCGCAGATGGTGAACGCATCGGCCAGCGCGAACTGGAACGGAATGTCCGCGCGGCGGTAATACCCCAGCGCGTGGTTGTGCTTGGCCGCCGGCCAGTTGCCGAGCCGGCCGTGATCCCAGGCGCGCTGCGCGTCCACCCAGCTGTGCGGCGTACCCTGCACACGCATGTAGCCGAACTGCGCTGCGGTATCCAGCGCGAACGGTGCCAGCCATTGGCGGCCGTCCTCGCTGGGTTGCAGCCACACGGTGCGCGCAGGCGCGCCCGGCAGCGGTGGTGCGGGAATCGGAAAGCGGTCGCCGAAGCCACGGACGCCCGGCAAGCTGCCGAAGTAATGATCGAACGCGCGGTTTTCCTGCATCAGGATCACCACATGCTGCAGGTCTTCCAGCGTGCCGCTGCGGCGGTCCGGTGCGATGGCCGCTGCCCGCGCGATGCTCGGCAGCAAGGTGGAAGCACCACCGGCAAGGCCGGCCTGCAGCATGCGGCGGCGAGGAAGATCGATCATTGCGTCACCTGCTGGGTTGATCCTTGGAGGGCGATTGCTGCATGAGTGGATGCGGTCGCTGCGCGCGGCTGAGCAGCGATGGTGCCCGAGTGGGGAGCAGAACGCTTGACCCCGCACGCTGCGGCTGTGGCCCGATCCTGCGGGAGTGCGTGTGCTGCCATTCGACGTCTCAGCGATGCGGCGTTGCGTGTGTTGCATGCGGACGAACGGTGCCAGCAGCGGGTGGTGTCATGCCATTAACCAAGCCTTCCGTAATCCGCAAAGTTGCCACCCATGCATGCAGTCACGGGTGACGCCGTTAGTCCGTGACACCGGCTGAGTGACGATCCCGCCATCAACCCGCATCTACGGAACACTACCAGGCGCGAACGCACGACGCGCCCGGCATCTATTCCAGCGCAGTGCTTCGACCTCAAAGATCCAGCGTCAAGGTCAGCCCCAGCGTGCGCGGCGCGGCAATGAACGCGCTGTCGCTGCCATCCACGCCTTCCAGGTAGCGCTTGTCGGTGAGGTTGCTGACATTGAGCGCCACCTGCATGCCCTTGAGCTGCGCGGAAAGTTGCGACAGTTCCAGGCCGAGATTGGCATCGAAGGTGGTCACGCCATTGAGCGCGGCGCGGTTGGCGGCATCCAGATAGCGCTTGCCCAGATAGCGGCCGGAGACGCCGAAACGCCAGGCATCGCCGCGCCAATCGGCCGACACCACCAGCGTGTTGCGCGGTTGGCCGATGACCTGCGCACCGGGCGTGATCTCCAGCGCAGCATCGCGCGCGGCATCGCCACTGCCAAGGTAATCGGCCTTGTTGTAGGTGTAGGCACCGTTGAGGCGCCAGCCATTGTCCCAGCCGTAGCCCAGGGCCGCTTCCACACCGCGCGCATGCACGCCGCCGAAGTTTTCGTACACGCCATCGGTTTCGCCCAGGTAGTCGATGCCGCTGACGAAGTTGGCCGGCACGTAGACGATGCGGTTGTCGAAGCGGATGTCGTACAGCGTGATGCTGCCGGTCAACGGCCAGCGGCTGATGCGCAGGCCCAGTTCGATGTTGTCGGCGGTTTCCGGTTGCACGCGGCTGAGCGCGACCGGGTCGGTCTCGCCCAGCACGCCGGACGGAATCGCCGCGAAGTTCTGCGAATAGCCGGCGAAGGCTTCCAGCCCTTGCACCGGCGTGGTCCAGGTCAGGCCGGCCGAGAGCAGTGGGTCCGAATGCGCGTCCGATTCCACATGCTGCGCATCGCCGATGCGGCGGTCGCGGGTCTGGTCGACGAAGAACTGCTTGACGCCCACGCGCCAGGCAAACGCGCCGTACCGCATCACATCTTCGACGTAATACATCTGTTCGTCGGTCTGGTAGTTGTCCTTGAACTGCACCCAGTACGGCTGATGGTCGAAGCTGATGTTGGTGCCGACATTGAGCAGGCGATGCCAGTCGCGGGTGACGCTGCGGTCGTAGCGCTCCAGCCAGGCGCCGGCGCGTACGGTGTTGTCGATCGGGCCCAGGTCGTGGCGCCATTCCACATCGGCCATGGCACCGGCGCGGTGATTGTCGTAGTGGCTATGGCGGTACGACTGCACCGGTACCGAACCTGCCGGATAGCAGGCCGGGTTGGATTCGGCCGGGAGCGCATCGCTGCCGGCGCAACCGGCCAGCTGCGTCGCCGCCGCGCCACCCGGGGTGAGGTAATACAGCTTGCCCAGGTCGCTGCCGGCATACACCGTGTTGCCGCCGCGCGCCTCCGATTCCGGCGCGCCCGCGCCGTCGTTGGTGACGTCCACCAGGTACGGCGGAATCCAGTCGCCGCGGCCTTGCATGCGATGCGCGTAGCCGGTGAGCGTGGTCTTGAAGCCGTTGCCGCCATCAAAGGCGCCGCGCAGATAGCCGAAGGTGTTCTCGCGCAATGCGCGGGAACCGGAGCGGTAGTTCTGGTCCAGATACGGAATGCCGGTGAGCGTGCCGGTCAGCAGGTCGTGTTCGGGATCGCGCGCGAACTGCTCGGGCGTCACGCTGGTGTATTCGGATTCGTCGGCATCGTCGTAGGACAGATAGCCGCTCAAGGTCCACTTGTCCAAGCTGCTGACGAACTTGCCGGCCAGATGATCGCGGCGGGTGTGGCCGCTGCCGTCGATCCAGTCGTCGTTGCGCGCCGATGAGCCGCTGATCCATGCACGTGTGTTGCCGCCGAGCAGGCCGGTGTCGTAACGCGCGTAATACTTGCGCGCCTGGTTGTCGCCAATGCCGCCGATCACGCGCACGCGCTGTTCTTCGAGCGGCTCGCCGGTGAGGTAGTTCAAGGTGCCGCCCAGCGCTTCGTTGGAGCGCGAGGCGATATCGGCAGTGCCCTGGCTCACTTCCACGGTTTCCAGATCCGGCATGTCGATGAAACGGTTCGCCTTGGAGCCGCCGCCGTAGGCCGAGCCGCCGTTGGGCACGCCGTCGATGGTGGTGCCGATCTGCTGCGTATCGCGGTTGCTGACGAAGCCGCGCATGCTGATCTGCGTGCCCCAGTCCGAGGAGCCGAACGCATCGGCTTCGGTCACCACCACGCCGGGCAGCTCGTTGAGCGCATCGTTGACGCTGCCCAGCACGAACTGGCGGTCCAGCATTTCCTTGCTTACCGTGGTCTTGGAATACGTCATCGCCTGGCCCACCACCTGCACCTGATCCAGCGTGGACACCTGCGCGCCGCCGTCTGGTTCGGCCGCTGCCGGTGTCGACGCGGCGCCGTCGGGTGCTTGCTGGGCGTAGGCGGGCAGGGCGAGCGGAACCAGCAGCAGGGCCAGCGTGGCCGGGTGGCGCACGCGCGAGGAGGGCGTCGAATCCATTGCAATCCACGGGCAGGGGGGAGAACCCCAGCCTGCCGCGCTTGCATTGCGTGATCATGACCGCGCTGCCGGTGGGCCAGCGTCACGCTTGTCTCCACACAGCAACGCCCGGAGGACCCGGGCGTTGCTGTGTGACTGCGCGTGTTGCAGCGCGCGTGTCGGCGTGTGCCTAGACGACCGGCTCTGCCACCGTGCTGGCCGCCGCCAAGGGCACACGGGCATGCGCGCCACGGCTACGTGCCACCGCGTCCAGGAAGTCGCGCCCCCAGTGGTCGATGTTGTAGTACTCCACGCTGTCGTACAGCTGCCGCAGGCGCCCGGCCGCCTCGTCATCGGGCATCGCCAGTGCCTGCAACAGGCCGGCCGCCAGATCGGCCGGGTCGTGCGGGTTGGTCAGCACCGCGCCTTTGAGTTCTGCAGCCGCGCCGGCAAATTCGCTCAGCACCAGCACGCCGCTGCCGCCTTCGATGCCTTGCACCGCCACGAACTCCTTGGCCACCAGATTCAGGCCATCGCGCAGCGGCGTGATCCACATCACCTGCGCCGCGGCGTAATGCGCCACTACCTGCTCGAACGGCAGCGCCTGTGCGAAGAAGCGCACCGGCGTCCAGTCCAGTCGCGAGAACCGCCCGTTGATGCGGCCCACCGCCTGCTCGATCTGCGTCTGCAAGGTGCGGTAGATGGTCATCTCGCGCGCCGCCGGCACGCACACCATCAGCAAGGTGACCTTGCCCAGCAGCTGCGGCTGGCTGTCGAGCAGGCGCTCGAACGCCTCCAGTTTCGCCAGCGTGCCCTTGGTGTAATCCAGCCGCTCCACCGACAACACCAGCTTGCGCGCACCGATCTCGCGGCGCAGCTTGAAGATGTCGTTGCGCACGTCCGGCTTGCTCAGCGCCGCGCGAATGCGGCGCAGGTCGGTGCCCACTGGATGCGCGCCCAGCGCCACGTCGCGATCGGCCACACGCAGGCAGGTGGTCATGGTGTCCAGGCCCACCGCGCAGCCGTAGGTGAGAAACCGTGGCGCGCAGCTTTCCTGCGCCAGCCGTTCCACCGGCATCACGCCGCGCACCACGTCCACGAAGTTCTCCACCTGGCGCGGGATATGGAAGCCCACGTAATCGCAGCACATCAGGCTACCGATGATCTCGCGGCGCCATGGCACCACGTTGAACACGTCGGCCGAGGGGAAGTAGGTGTGATGGAAGAAGGCGATCTTCAGATCCGGGCGCAGCTCGCGCAGGTACGCCGGCACCATCCACAGGTTGTAGTCATGGATCCATACCGTTGCGCCGTGCGCGGCCTCGGCCGAGGTGGCGTGCGCAAACTTGCGGTTGACCGCAAGAAATACCTGCCAGTCGTCCTCGCGGAAGCGCGCGCGTTCCCAGAACACGTGCAGCATCGGCCAGAACGCTTCCTTGGAAAACCGCTTGTAGAAGATGTCCACCTCGCTCTTGCTCAGCGGCACGCGTGCAGCAGTGAGGGTGGGGTAGCGCTGCGCATCCACCTCGGTGTGGGTCTGGAACGGCCCGCGCTTGGGGTCGTCCACGCTCCAGGCCACCCACGAGCCGCGTTGGCCTCCTTCAAAGAAGCTCAGCAGCGAGGGAATGATGCCGTTGGGCGAGCGCGGCGCGCGGCGCACCAGCTCGCCATGCTCGACCACTTCGTCATACGGCAGGCGGTGATAGACCATCACCAGCTCGGCGCCGCCCTTGCGCGGGGCCTGCACCGCCGGCACATGCGGGTCGTCGTCGGCAAGCAGGCCGAAGTGCGCAATCGCCTCCAGGATGCCGCCGCACCCGGGCGCACTGGCGTGATAGGTCGCCTCCAGTTGCGCAGTGGCCTGCGTCAAGGCCGTTTCCGAATCGCCCACGCAGACGCCGCGGAAGCCGGCCAGATACATGGAGAGATCGTTGAGCGTGTCACCGGCCACCAGGATGCGCTCGCGCGGCAGCTCCAGCTGGCGTGCCAACGCGCCCAGGGTGCGGCCCTTGTCGGTATCGGGCGGCAGGATGTCCAGATAGCGGTCGGCCGAATACAGCACGTCGCAGCCGAGCGCGCGTGCGGTCTGCTCGATCTGCGCACGTAGCGGCGCCAACGTGTGCGGATCGCAGAAATACGAGCAGCGGCGCTCCTGCGGCACGTCCTGGCGCTGCAATTGCGGGAATGCGCGCATCGCCTGCGCCACCACCTGCTCGCCGGGCCAGTGCGCGTCGATCATCGATTGCAGGGGCTGCAGCGGTTGCAGCGTGTGGCCGTCCACCACGGTGGCACCCACGTCGCACACCACATAGTCGGGCCGCGGAATGGTGGGGTCGGTGAGCAAGGGCATCACCGCTTCGAGTCCGCGCCCGGTAATGAAGATCAGGCGGATTTCGGGATGCTGGTCGACCAGGCGATACAGCTGGTGACGGTGTTCTGCAGAGCCGGCCAGGAAGGTGCCATCCAGGTCGGTGGCCAGGATCACGGCAGGATCCGGGCGGGGGTGGGTCAGGGATGAGGTGTTCGGGAGTCTGGTTTGATCAGTCAATGTGTTTCCTTGTGAGGAGGGGAGGGTGAATCGGTTTCCGGCATCAGCTCCAGCGCCGATGGCGTGGTCCGCAACATCGGGCGGAACGCAATGGGATGGGTGCGCAGGCGCTGGAAGCGCAACAGGCGCGCCAGCGTGAAGCCGGCCAGGGCCAGCAGCATCACCGCGAAGTACGCAGGCAACGCCGCCGGGCCGAATTTCTGCATGGCCCCGCCGGCCAGCGCCGGGCCAATCGCCGCGCCCACGCCATGCACCAGCAGCAGGCTGCTGCAGCCGGACAACAAATCCTCGCGCGGCAGGTAATCGAGCATGTGCGCCACCGCGAACGGATACAGCGAGAACGCCAGCCCGCCATACACGAAGAACAGCAGGAACAGCACCTGCGTCTGCGCCTGCACAATCGGCAGCGCAGCGGCGATGGCGATGCCGGCGGCCAACACGCTCACCGTGACCAGGCCAATGCGGCGGTCGTGGCCATCGCTGATGCGCCCGATCGGCCACTGCAACACCGCGCCGCCCACGATGGCGGTGAGCATGAACATCGCCACGCCGTCGGCATCCAGCCCGATGCGGTCGGCATACACCGGCAGCAGCCCCCAGAACGCGCCCATCGCCAACCCGGACAGGCCGGCGCCGATGGTCGCCACCGGCGCCAGCGCATACAGCGTGACCAGCCGCAGCCGCGACACGTGCGGCACCTCGGGCGGAATCAGCCGCGTGGTCACCACCGGCATCACCGCCGCGCAGATCAGGATGGCAGTGAGCGTAAACATCGCCGGCGCCGTGGCATCGCCCGCACTGAGCAGTACCTGGCCCAGCGCCAATGCCGACAGGTTGATCGCCATATAGACCGAAAACACCCGGCTGCGGCGGCGCGCGTCCGGCTCGGCGTTTAGCCAACTTTCGATCACCGTGTACAGGCCCACCAGCGCGGCACCGGTGACCAGGCGCAACAGGCCCCAGCCCCACGGATCGAGCCAGATCGGGTGCAGCAACACCGCGATTGCGGCCAACGCGGCATAAAACGCAAACGCGCGGATATGCCCGATCCGGCGGATCAGCGGCGGTGCGAAGAAGGTGCCCAGAAAGAAGCCGGCAAAGTAGCCGGACATGATCAACCCCAATGCACGCGCATCGAAGCCGGCTTGGCCACCGCGTACGGCAAGCAAGGTGCCCAGCAGCCCGCTGCCGGTCAGCAACAAGGCCACGCCAAGCAACAGCGCAGTCAGCCGCAACACGAATGCGGCCCTCGTGGGGGAAAAGGCGCGTCGGTCACGTGCCCAAGTGTACCAGCTCGACGGCAGTGGCCTGTTTCACCTGGGGCTGTGTGATGGCTGTCGCGCGCTGTTTTTGCGGTGTTTGTACACCTGCACGGTGCGTTTTTTGGTGGTGATCCGCTGCGTAAGTGGATAGCTGGATGGAAACGCGTTGCGCGTCATGTGCGGCTATTGCGCTGCGCGGATGTGGTGCATCGCTGTGCTGGTCCCTGCATGCGCACTGCGGTACCTGGCATTGTGCGGTGTAGATGAGGAGCAGCGGAGGCGAGGTATGGCGGGCGCTGCCGCAGCGACAGCCGTAGCGAGCGATGACTGCAAAGTGCGATGCAGGCCGCGCATATTGGCGTTCGTGGGGAACTAGGTAGAACGCTTCTGGCTTGTCTTTTGCATCGGGCGAGGTGCACAGGCGAATTCGGGCGCTGACCTTTCACTGCAGTGGCAAACAGTCGCAGCGGCAGGGCGCTGCAGCGTGTAATGCCTGGCGCGCACGTCGGCGTTCGCAGGGCCTCGCCAGAACGCTCTCAGGTACTCCGCTCCGTCGAGCGACTGCGGACAGACGAATCCGTCTGCCGATCACTCGGTCCTGCTGCGGCCAAACACGGCCCAAGCACGCAAAGCGCCGCTGCCTGCGGTACGGAGATTCCGTCACGCCGCCATCCGTCTCCCGCAGTCCAGCCCAGGTGACGATGCACGCGGCCCCAAGTCACGACCAGCCGGTAACGCTGCTGCCATGCGCGTCGGTGACCACATCTGCGCCGGGCCGTCCACGAGATGCCCGCAGCGCCGGCTCACGCGCGCAGCGGTCCGCGGCGGTCTAGAATCTGCGCCCTCGCGTTCTCTTTCCGCTGACTCACCATGCCTATCTACGCCTTCCAGTGCACCGCCTGCGACCATCAATTCGATCGGCTGCTGAAAATGTCCGACCCGGTGCCGGAAAGCTGCCCCGCCTGCAGCGCCAACGCCATCAAGCGTCAGGTCACCGCGCCGTCGTTCCGCCTCTCGGGCAGCGGCTGGTACGAGACCGATTTCAAATCCGCCGGCGAGAAAAAGAAGAACCTCACCGAAAGTAGCAGTAGCAGCAGCGGTGGCGATGCGAAGCCGGCCGCGGCCAGCGAGAGCAAGCCGGCCAGCAAGCCCGCGTCCGACCCGGCGTGACCTCTCTGGCGCGGCGGTGGCCTGGTCGCATCCGCGCCGGTCTGTGTCTGGTGGCGCTGGTCGCCGGCCTGGCCGGCTGCGCCACACCGCCGCCGCCAGCATCGGCAACTACCATCGCGCCAGCCGACCAGTTTCTGGCCGCGCTTGCCGCCTACTGCGGGCAGGCCTTTGCCGGGCGCGTGCTGATCGACACGCCAGCGTCCAAGGCGCCCAGCCCATTTGCGGGGCAAGCGCTGGTGATGCATGTGCGCGGCTGCGATGCGCCCACCCGCGAACTGCGCTTGCCGTTTCATGTCGGCAACGACCACGCGCGTACCTGGGTGCTGACGCGCACTGCCACCGGGCTGCGCCTCAAGCACGCGCATCGCCATGCCGACGGCAGCGCGGACGCACTGACCAATTACGGCGGCGACACTGTCACCGCCGGCGCTGCCACGCGCCAGGAATTCCCGCTCGATGCCGACTCGCGCGCGCTGTTCCAGCGGCAAGGCGCGGCGGCGTCCCTGCACAACACCTGGGCCATGGAGGTCCACCCGGGGCGAAGCGTGGTCTACGAACTGAGCCGCCCGGACGGGCGCCTGTTCCGGGTGGAATTCGACCTTACCCGGCCGGTGGCGCTGCCGCCGGCACCCTGGGGCGGCTAAGAACGGCTAACAAAACGTAGCGAGCAGTCGTCAGGTGGGTGCGCACGGCGCGTGGGAACCGGAGTCTACGTAGGGACATGCCGATTTCGAGCACCGGCCGCGCCCGTCGGGCGGCTGCGTAGTCGTTTTGATAGCGGCTCCAAGCCAGCGCACCGGCAATCGAACCACGCCGTATCGCCACGTCGTCGGCGTTGAAGCAGTGCCGTTCCGGCGCCGCTGCGGATCAAGCCGCAGCGACGCCAACCCGCGCTGGAATGCGCAGGCGCAAAGACACTTACCGCTCAGATTCCGACGCAGGCCTCAGCGCGCCTCAAAGCGCGCTCGGCAGCCGTCGTTGACCCACACGGTGGCGCGACGCGGGTCGTAACCCCAGCTGTGGCCTTCTTCGCAGCGGGTATCGGACAGCTGGCGGGTCAGCACCGGCCGGCCATACCGGCCATCCCAGCCGCAGGTGCGCAGGCGGCGGTCGTCGCTGCTGCAGGTGATGGTGTAGTCGTTGCGCGGGCGGTCGTCGCGGCCACCGTAGCCGCCGTCACCACGGTCCCAGCCGCCGCCGCGTGCCTGCGCAAACTCGCCCCGGCAGCCGTCGTCCACCCAGATCCGGCCACCGTCCTGCCGCCAGTTGCGGCCTTCCACGCAGGGCGTGTTGGACAGCTGGCGCACCAGGATGGCGCGGCGCCAGCCGGTGTCGCAGATCTTCTGACGCTTGTCGTTGCTCTCGCAGCGCACCGTGCCGGCAACCCCGCCTGGGCCACCATCGCCGCCCCATCCGCCGCCATTCCCGCTGCGGCCTTCGACGAAGCGCCCCCGGCAGCCGTTGTCCACCCAGACCCGGCCGCGGTCGCTGCCCCAGTTACGGCCCTCGATGCAGCGGGTGCCGGAGATGTTCTCCACCAGCACCGCGCGGCCGCGGAACGGCGTATCGCATTCGCGGCGGCGGTTGTCGTTGCTGGCACAGGTGATGCTGGGGCCATTCCAGCCGCGGTCCTGCGCGGCGGCCGGGCGGCTGCCCAGTGCGCCGGTCACGGTGATGAGGCAAAAGCCGGAGATCAGCAGGGCGGTGCGCAGCATCGTGGCGTCCTTGGGTATACGAGAGAGGCGTGGTGCCTATTCAGCCGGGCGCTCACTTAAGCGACCGTGACCGCCTCCGCATTTGCTCCCGCCGCCCGCCGGCCCCAGAATATCGGGCTCTCCGGCGCCGTCCTGTGCCGGGTTTTCAGCGGAGCTTTCGATGCGTACCCACTTTTGCGGCCTGGTCGATGAGACCTTGATCGGCCAAACCGTCACTCTCGCCGGCTGGACCGACGTGGCCCGCAATCTGGGTGGGGTGTGTTTCATCGACCTGCGCGACCACGAAGGCATCGTGCAGGTGACCGTGGAGCCCGCCGAAGGCGACGCCAACTCCGCCGAGGTGTTCAAGGTGGCCGCCAGCCTGGGCTACGAAGACGTGTTGCAGGTCGAAGGCGTGGTGCGTGCGCGTCACGCGGTCAACGACAAGATCCGCACCGGCAAGGTGGAAGTGATCGCCACCCGCATCACCATCCTCAACAAGGCTGCGCCGCTGCCGTTCCATGCGCACGAGAACCCGGGCGAAGACACGCGCCTGAAGTACCGCTATCTGGATCTGCGTCGCCCGGAAATGCAGCGCATGCAGCGCACCCGCATCAAGCTGGTGCAGGCGCTGCGCCGGCATCTGGATGCACGCGATTTCCAGGACATCGAAACCCCGATCCTGACCAAGGCCACCCCGGAAGGCGCACGCGACTTCCTGGTGCCGGCGCGCATGCATCCGGGCGAGTTCTATGCGTTGCCGCAGAGTCCGCAGCTGTTCAAGCAGATCCTGATGGTGGCCGGCTTCGACCGCTACTACCAGATCGCGCGCTGCTTCCGCGACGAAGCGCTGCGTGCCGATCGCCAGCTGGAATTCACCCAGCTCGATATGGAATTTGCCTTCGTGCGCGAGCGCGACGTGCAGGATTTCGTGGAAGACATGATCCGCGCCATCTTCAAGGAAGTGGTCGACGTGGAGCTGGCCGCGCAGTTCCCGCGCATGACCTGGGCCGAGGCGATGCGTCGCTATGGCTCGGACAAGCCGGACCTGCGCATCGCGCTGGAGCTGGTCGACGTGGCCGAGCTGGTCAAGACCAGCGAATTCCCGGTGTTCACCGCCGCCGCCAACGATGCCGACGGCCGCGTGGCTGCGCTGCGCATCCCCGGTGGTGCCACGCTGAGCCGCAAGCAGATCGACGACTACGCCGCACACGCCGCCAAGTACGGCGCCAAGGGCCTGGCCTACATCAAGCTGTCGGAGACCGGTGAGGTGAGCTCGCCGATCGCCAAATTCTTCGGCGAAGAGGCCTTTGCAGCGCTGCTGGCGCACGTGGGTGCGGCCAATGGCGACATCGTGTTCTTCGGTGCCGGCAGCTACAACAAGGTGTCCGACTTCATGGGCGCGCTGCGCCTGAAGGCCGGCAAGGACTTTGGCCTGGTTGCCGCCGGCTGGGCGCCGTTATGGGTCACCGACTTCCCGATGTTCGAATGGGACGAGGAGGCGCAGCGCTACGTGGCCTTGCATCACCCCTTCACCGCGCCGGCTGTGGACGACATCGCCGACCTGCGTGCCAACGCCCGCACCGCGGTGTCGCGTGGCTATGACATGGTGCTCAACGGCAATGAAATCGGCGGCGGCTCGATCCGTATCCACCGCCCGGATATGCAGAGCGCAGTGTTCGAGCTGCTCGGCATCGGCGCCGAAGAAGCGCGCGCCAAGTTCGGCTTCCTGCTGGATGCGCTGAACTACGGCGCGCCGCCGCATGGCGGCATCGCGTTCGGCATCGACCGCATCGCCGCGCTGATGGCCGGCACCGAGTCCATCCGCGACGTGATCCCGTTCCCCAAGACCACCGGCGCGCAGGACCTGATGACCGACGCCCCGTCGCCGATCGCGGCCGAGCAGCTGGCCGAAGTGCACGTGCAGGTGCGGCCCAAGCAGGCCTGACCTGCCGCAGTGCACGGTCATGCAGTGGGCATGGCCGTGCCTGGTCAATCAGTCGGCGTTGACGGCTTTGCGTGAGTTGCCTCCGTCAGTAGGGCGTGGCTGCTCATCGGGCCGGTCTTCATCGGCAAGCGTCATCCGCCCGGTGCTTGTTCGGAGTGCATCAGTTGCCGCTCCGACATGCTGTCGTTGAGGACCACCGCGCCGGTGCAAGCAGATCCCTGCGTCATGCAGGGCTCACGGCCCTGGCATGCACCGCGCTGATCCCGCAGGCCACCGTCCCGACCCAGGCTTGCGGGAGCGCCGCCGCATGCGAGAAGCTGCAACGTCACCCTGCACGAGACGCTTGCATGACCCGCATCCGCCGCGCCACGCCCGACGATGCCGAAGCGCTGTCGCTCCTGGCCGCGCGGACGTTTACCGAAACCTTCGGCCATCTGTATCCCGAAGAGGACCTGCGCGGTTTCCTGGAAGAAACCTATGCGGTCGAGCGCGCACGCATCGTGCTGGCGCACCCCGACTACGCGATCTGGCTGCTGGAAATGGATGGCCTGCTGGTTGGCCATGCCGCGGCCGGCCCCTGCGGGCTGCCGCACGCAGATGTGCAACCGGGCGATGGGGAGCTCAAGCGGCTCTACTTGCTGAAGGACTACCAGAACACCGGCTGGGGCAGCCGGTTGTTCGAGACCGCGCTGCAATGGCTGGAACGCGACGGGCCCGGCACGCTCTGGATCGGCGTGTGGTCGGAGAACTTCGGCGCGCAGCGTTTCTATGCTCGCTACGGCTTCGAAAAGGTCGGCGAGTACGAATTCCCGGTCGGCCGCATCCTGGATCGCGAATACATCCTGCGCCGCGCGCCGGTGGTCGCGGAACCGTAGTGCCGGGCTCGGTGGCTGCGCGCGGCGTGGTCGTGCGCGCCAGCACATTGAATGCGGGCTGCGGTGGTCCATGTGTGGCTCCCGCGGTAATTCGCGCGGGGCCATCCGTCTGGAGCGTTCATCCATGAGCGGCGGCGACGACCAGCAGACACAGAGCGGGCATCCCGAGGCTGCCTCCGCCGATGTGTTGCTCGTGCATGGCATCTGGAACACCGCGCACTGGTTGCTGCCGCTGGCAAGGCGTCTGCGCACGGCCGGCATGACGCCGGCGCTGTTCGGCTATGCCAGCGTGCGCGGCGGCCCGGCGCAGGCGGTGCCCCAGCTGATCGCCCGCCTGCGCGCCACACGCGCACCGTTACTGGTCTGCCACAGCCTGGGCGGGTTGATGGCCTTGCAAGCCTTGCAGCAGGCGCCGGAGCTGCCGGTGCAACGCGTGGTCTGCCTGGGCTCGCCGTTGTGCGGCAGCGCGGCTGCACGTGGGCTGGCGCGGCGTGGCGGCCACTGGGCGATGGGGCGCAGTGCGGCGCTACTGCAGCGCGGGTTTACGCACTGGGATGGCGCTGCCCAGGTGGGCCAGATTGCCGGTTGCGTGCCACGCGGCCTGGGCCACTGGCTGGCGCCGCTGCAGGCCGGCTCGGACGGCACGGTGGGGCTGGACGAAACCCGTCTGCCCGGCCTGCACGACCATTGCGTGGTACAGGCCAGCCATAGCGGCCTGCTGCGCTCGCCCGCCGCCGCGCGGCAGGTGCTGGCGTTCCTGCGCGATGGCCGTTTTGTGCACTGAACGGCCTCACCCCGGTGCGGGCGGGCAATCAGGTAAAATCCGCGCCCTGTCATCCAAGCCAGTCTGGAAACACTCATGGGTAGAGGCCCCTCCATCGAAGGCCGCAAGAACGCGTCCGACGCCAAACGCGGCAAGATCTTCACCAAGATCATCCGTGAGATCAGTGTGGCGGCGCGCGCCGGCGGCGGCGACCCGTCCAACAACCCGCGCCTGCGCACCGCCATGGACAAGGGTCTGTCGTCGAACATGTCCAAGGACGTAATCGAGCGCGCCATCAAGAAGGCGACCGGCGAGCTGGAAGGCGTGGAATACGAAGAAGTGCGCTACGAGGGCTACGCCCCTGGCGGCGTGGCGGTGATCGTGGATTGCCTCACCGACAACCGCGTGCGCGCGGTGGCCGACGTGCGCCATGCCTTCAGCAAGTGCGGCGGCAACATGGGCACCGACGGCTCGGTCGCCTTTATGTTCAAGCGCCTGGGCGTGCTCAGCTTTGCGGCCGGTGCCGATGAGGACGCCGTCACCGAGGCCGCCATCGAGGCCGGCGCCGACGACGTGGTGGTGTACCCGGAAGACGGCGCCATCGACGTGCTGACCGCCCCGGACACCTTCGCCCAGGTCAAGCAGGCCCTCGCCACCGCCGGCTTTGAACCGGCCCACGCCGAGATCACCTTCCGCGCCGAAAACGACATCGCCGTCGACGGCGACACCGCCGTGCAGGTGCGCAAGCTGCTGGACATGCTCGAAGACCTGGACGACGTGCAGGACGTGTATTCGAACGTCGACCAGGCCAGTCTCGGCGCGTAAGCGCCGGGAATCGGGAATCGGGAATGGAGAATCGGGAATCGAAACAGCTGCACCCTGCATTGCTCGGCAGCGTCCGAGACTGCAGCAGGCCGCTCTACCCATTCCCGATTCCCGATTCCCCACTCCCGGCCCACAGATGACCCGCATCCTCGGCATCGATCCCGGTTCGCAGCGCACCGGCATCGGCATCATCGACGTCGACGAGAGCGGTCGCAGCCGGCATGTGTTCCATGCGCCGCTGGTGCTGCTGGGCGAGGGCGACTTCGCCCAGCGCCTGAAGCGCCTGCTGCACGGGCTGGGCGAGCTGATCGAGACCTACCAGCCGCAGGAAGTGGCGATCGAGAAGGTGTTCATGGGCAAGAGTGCCGATTCGGCGCTCAAGCTCGGCCACGCGCGCGGGGCGGCGATCTGCGCGGTGGTGCTGCGCGACCTGCCGGTGCACGAGTACGCTGCCACCGAGATCAAGCTCGCGCTGGTCGGCAAGGGCGGCGCGGACAAGGTCCAGGTGCAGCACATGGTCGGGATCATGCTCAATCTCAAAGGCAAGCTGCAGGCCGACGCCGCCGACGCGCTGGCGGTCGCCATCACCCACGCCCACGTGCGCGCCACCGCGCAGCGCCTGGGCGTCAATACCCAACAGGCGTGGAGCCGGAAAAGATGAGAATCGGGAATCGGGAATCGGGAATCGGGAATCGCAACGGCACACGCGGAGTCAGCTCTGACGATTCCCCATTCCCGATTCCCGATTCCCGGCGCCCCGCAGGCGGTGCCCAATGATCGGCCGTCTGCGCGGGATCCTGGCCTACAAGCAGCCGCCGTGGCTGGTGATCGACGTGGGCGGGGTGGGCTATGAACTGGAGGCGCCGATGAGCACCTTCTACGACCTGCCCGATGTCGGCCGCGACGTCATCCTGTTCACCCATTACGCGCAGAAGGAAGACAGCGTCTCGCTGTACGGCTTTCTGCGTGAGGGCGAGCGCCGGCTGTTCCGCGACGTGCAGAAGGTCACCGGCATCGGCGCCAAGATCGCGCTGGCGGTGCTGTCCGGGGTCACCGTGGACGAGTTCGCGCGGCTGATCACCAGTGGCGACATCACCGCGCTGACCCGCATCCCCGGCATCGGCAAGAAGACCGCCGAGCGCATGGTGGTGGAGCTGCGCGACCGCGCGGCCGACTTCAGCAGCGGTGCGCCGATCACCGGCCAGCTGGGCCCGGATGCGGTGTCCGAGGCCACCGTGGCGTTGCAGCAGCTGGGCTACAAGCCCGCCGAGGCCGCGCGCATGGCACGCGAGGCCGGGGCCGAAGGCGACGAGGTCGCCACCGTCATCCGCAAAGCCCTCCAGGCCGCGCTGCGCTAGGCGCGGCGGTCCAAAACCACCGCGCCGCCGCCAAGCGGGCGCGGCCAATGCTCGGCATCGGCGGGTTGGGCCCGTACACTGCGCATCCCGAGCGCAGTGCCCAGCCTCACCTGGCGTTTGCCCGCAAGGCCGGGGCGGTGCCCCGGTAGCGCGCCGTCTTCCTCTTCTTCACGCTGTCTGGCGAAAACTCCTCACCTCATGTCCCACACCCCCACTCCCGCAGCCGGCTCCGGCCATGCGCCCGCCAATGGCCACATGGCCCTGGTCATCGGCGCGATCGGCGTCGTCTTCGGCGATATCGGCACCAGTCCGCTGTACACCCTCAAGGAGGCGTTCTCGCCGCACTACGGGTTGACCAGCGATCACGACACCGTCCTGGGCGTGCTGTCGCTGGCGTTCTGGGCGCTGATGATCACGGTGACGCTCAAGTACGTCACCATCATCATGCGCGCCGACAACGAGGGCGAGGGCGGCATCATGGCGCTGATGGCGCTGACCCAGCGCACCCTCAAGCAGGGCTCGCGCTCGGCGTATGTGGTGGGCATCCTGGGCATCTTCGGCGCCTCGCTGTTCTTCGGCGATGGCGTGATCACCCCGGCCATCTCGGTGATGGGTGCGGTCGAAGGCCTGGAGATCGCCGCGCCCAGCCTGCATCCCTTCATCGTGCCGATCACCGTGGTAGTGCTGCTGGTGGTGTTCATGGTGCAGCGCTTCGGTACCGAAAAAGTGGGCAAGGTGTTCGGCCCGATCACCTGCCTGTGGTTCCTGTCGCTGGGCGCGATCGGCATCTGGAACATCGTCGACGCACCCGAAGTGCTCAAGGCCTTCAACCCGTGGTGGGCGATCCGTTTCTTCATGGAGCATGGCTGGCACGGGGTCTTCATCCTCGGCGCGGTGGTGCTGGCGGTGACCGGCGGCGAAGCGCTGTATGCCGACATGGGCCATTTCGGTGCGCGCCCGATCCGCCACGGCTGGTATTTCTTCGTCCTGCCGATGCTGTTGCTCAACTACCTGGGGCAGGGCGCGCTGGTGCTGAACCACCCGGCCGCGCTGAAGAACCCGTTCTTCGAAGCGGTGCCGAGCTGGGCGCTGTACCCGATGATCATCCTCGCCACGCTGGCGGCGGTGATCGCCTCGCAGGCGGTGATCACCGGTGCGTACTCGGTGGCCCGCCAGGCCATGCAGCTGGGCTACATCCCGCGCATGCTGATCAAGCACACCTCGCGCGACACCATCGGGCAGATTTACGTGCCCGGCATCAACTGGCTGTTGATGGTGATGGTGATTGCGCTGGTGCTGATCTTCCGCAGCTCCACCAACCTGGCGGTGGCCTACGGCATCTCGGTCTCGATGACCATGCTGATCGACACGCTGCTGCTGGCCCTGGTGGCCCGCTCGCTGTGGCCGCGCTGGCGCAACTGGGTGCTGCCGCTGTGCGTGGTGTTCTTCATCATCGAACTGGCGTTCGTGATCGCCAATGGTGCCAAGCTGCTGCAGGGCGCCTGGTTCCCGCTGGCGCTGGGCATCGTGGTGTTTACCCTGATGCGCACCTGGCGCCGCGGCCGCGCGCTGCTGCGCGAGGAAATCCGCAAGGACGGCATCCGCATCGACAGCTTTCTGCCCGGCCTGATGCTTGCGCCGCCAGCGCGCGTGCCCGGCATGGCGGTGTTTCTCACCGCCGACCCGATGGTGGTGCCGCATGCGCTGATGCACAACCTCAAGCACAACAAGGTGCTGCACGAGCGCAACATCTTCCTCAACGTCGACACCTTGCCGATCCCGTACGCACCGGCCGACAAACGCCTGCAGATCGAATCGATCGGCGACGAGTTCTACCGCGTGTACGTGCGCTTCGGCTTCATGGAAACGCCCGACGTGCCGCTGGCACTGATGCGCTCCTGCGACCAGGGCGGCATCCATTTCGACCCGATGGACACCACCTTCTTCGCCAGTCGCGAGACCATCGTGGCCAGCGCCAACCGCGGCATGCCGATCTGGCGCGACAAATTGTTCGCGCTGATGCATCGCAACGCCGCCCCGGCCACCGGCTTCTTCCGCATTCCCGGCAACCGGCTGGTGGAACTCGGCGCGCAAGTGGAGATCTGAGCGTGGCCGGCCTGGAATGGAAGGTCTACGGTCGCGCGCCGACCCTGGACACCTTCTGGGACGAGGCACTGAACCTTGGACGATCTCCGGCCACCGATGCGTCCATCGCCGCGGCGCAGGCGCGGCTCGGTGTCCGCCTGCCGGACTGGTTGCGGCATCTCTATGCACGCTACGACGGTGGCGCGGTGCAGATGGCGCGTGGTCAGTCGCTGCAACAACCGGACAATTGGCTTGCTGCCGAATGGCTGATTCCGCGAGCGCGCCTATTGGGTGCGGAAGCGCTGTTTTCGTTCGCGCAGGTGCGCGCCCGCGAGGACTACCGTGACGATGCCTACGCCGGCCTGGCCGCCAGTGGCGATGACCGCTGGTTGATCGCCATCGCCGCCGATGCCCGCGCGCCCAGCCGGGCGCTCTGCCTGGACTACGCAGCGCCCGACACCGAGCCGACCTTGGTCTACGTCGATGCGGGCAGCGGGCAGCGGTTGATCGTGTTCGATGGGGTGGAGCATCTGCTCGCGCAGCTGGTCGATGTCGTGTACTGGTCGCCCGCGTTGCAGGCGAAATACGACGACAACGAGCGCGTGCAGTGGCAGCCGCAGCCGCCTGCGCTGGAGACGTTCTGGAGCGGTCCCGGGCACTGGAACGACACCCCAGCGGTGGCGGACACCAAGGCCCTGGCAGCGGCCGAAGCGCGGCTGGGCGTGCGCTTGCCGGCATTGTTCAAGCGTCTGTACGGCGTCCAGGACGGCGGTGATACCGGCTGGTGCTGGGCGCCACGCACCCGTTTCCCTTCGGACCGCTACGTGGATTGGGAGTGCGTGCTGGTCGACCGCTACTTATCGCCGCTGGCCCAGATCGGCAGCGTGCTGGACTTCGCCGCCGCGTTCGAAGACCCACAGGATTTCAGCTCAGCGGCATATCTGCATGCCGCTCTGGACCAGGTCCTGGTGCTGTCGAGCCACAACGTCGACTGCCTGCTGTGCCTGGACTATCGGGGCCGCGGGCCGCACTACGCGCCCGAGGTGGTCTACTTCGAACGCTGGGAAGGACTGCATCCGACTTGGCGCGCGCCGAGCTTCGAGGCGTTTTTCAGCACGCTGCGGCAGGCCGACCTTGATTTCTAGATGCTGCGCCGGCTGCGCGCGGCATGAGAAGATGGCGGGATGACTGAACAGCGCACCATCGCCAGCAGCGCCACCCGTGAGGACGAGGCCGCCGATGCGAGCATCCGCCCCAAGCGCCTGGCCGATTACCTCGGCCAGCAACCGGTGCGCGACCAGATGGAGATCTACATCCAGGCGGCCAAGGCGCGCGGCGAGGCGATGGATCACGTGCTCATCTTCGGGCCGCCCGGCCTGGGCAAGACCACGCTCAGCCACGTCATCGCCAACGAACTGGGCGTGAGCCTGCGCGTCACCTCCGGCCCGGTGATCGAAAAGGCCGGTGACCTGGCCGCGCTGCTGACCAATCTGCAGCCGCACGATGTGTTGTTCATCGACGAGATCCATCGCCTTTCGCCGGTGGTGGAAGAAGTGCTGTATCCGGCGATGGAAGACTTCCAGATCGACATCATGATCGGCGACGGCCCGGCCGCGCGTTCGATCAAGATCGACCTGCCGCCGTTTACGCTGATTGGCGCGACCACCCGCGCCGGCCTGCTGACCGCGCCGTTGCGCGACCGCTTCGGCATCGTGCAGCGCCTGGAGTTCTACTCGCCGCAGGAGCTGACCCGTATCGTGATTCGCTCGGCGGCGATTCTGGGCATCGACTGCACGCCCGATGGTGCCGCCGAGATCGCGCGCCGCGCGCGTGGTACGCCGCGGATTGCCAACCGGCTGCTGCGGCGGGTGCGCGATTTCGCCCAGGTCAAGGCCGCCGGCCACATCGACCTGGCGGTGGCGCAGGCCGCCATGCAGATGTTGAAGGTGGATCCGGAGGGCTTTGACGAGCTCGACCGCCGCATGTTGCGCACCATCGTCGATCACTTCGACGGCGGGCCGGTGGGCGTGGAGTCGCTGGCCGCATCGTTGTCCGAGGAGCGCGGCACGCTGGAAGACGTGATCGAGCCCTATCTGATCCAGCAGGGCTTCCTGATCCGCACCGCGCGCGGCCGCATGGTCACGCCGAAAGCCTATCTGCACCTTGGGCTGAAACCGCCGCGCGACCGTGCGCCCGCTATCGGCGAACCCGGAGACCTGTTCTGATGTCGATCCGTTCGTCGCTCGCCCGGGTCGTCTCGACCAACAATCCGTGCCCATGACCGCCGATTCCCGACTCCCGATTCCCCAATCCCCGCCTGTATTCAGTTGGCCGACACGCGTGTACTGGGAAGATACGGACGCCGGGGGCGTGGTCTACCACGCGCGCTATGTTGCTTTCATGGAACGGGCGCGCACGGAATGGATGCGGGCACTGGGCTTTGGGCAGGAACGCCTGCGCCAGCAGCACGATCTGGTGTTCGCAGTCCGCTCCATGCAACTGGATTTCCTCAAGCCGGCTCGGCTGGATGACGCACTGTCGGTCTCGGCGGTGCTCACCCGGTGCAAGCGGGCCAGCCTGATATTTGCGCAGTCGGTCAGGCGCGAGGGCGAAGTTCTGCTGACCGCCGAGGTGCGCATTGCCGCACTCGGTGGCAGCGACTTCCGCCCACGCGGCATGGACGATGCGCTGTTTGACGCGTTGAAAGCTCTAGAAACCACAGAATCCGATTACTAAGGAACCAACGGATGTCGATCGCATTGCTCCTGGCCCTGCAGGACACGGTAGTGGAAGCACTGCCGCAGGAAGTCACCGCCGCTGCGGCGCAGACCGCCAGCGTGGCGCACAACAGCAGCATCAACTATGCCGAGTTGATCCTGCGGGCCAGCATCCCGGTGAAGATCATCGTGCTGTTGCTGCTGATCGGCTCGTTCATCAGCTGGGTCATCATTTTCCGCAAGGCGCGTGCCTTCAAGCAGGCCAACCGTGAGGCGGACGAGTTCGAAAACCGCTTCTGGTCCGGTGCGGACCTGGCCAAGCTCTACGCCTCGGCAACCGATCGCAACCGCACCGTCGGTGGTCTGGAGTCGATGTTCGAAAGTGGCTTCCGCGAGTTCTCGCGGCTGCGCGACCGCCGCCGTCTGGATGCACGCGTGCAGCTGGAAGGCGCGCAGCGCGCCATGCGCACCGCCTTTACGCGGGAAGTGGACCAGCTTGAGCGCAATCTCGAATTGCTGGCCAACATCGGCTCCACCGCGCCGTACGTGGGCCTGGTCGGCACCGTGTTCGGCATCATGGTGACCATGCACGACATGGTCAGCAGCGGCGAGCAGGCCGGTATTGCTGCGGTGGCACCGGGTATTTCCGAAGCCTTGTTCGCCACCGCCATCGGCCTGTTCGTGGCGATTCCGGCGGTGTGGGCCTACAACCGCTTCACCACCCGCGTGGAACGGCTGTCGGTGCGCTACGAGACCTTCGCCGACGAGTTCAGCTCGATCCTGCAGCGCCAGGCCGGCGCGGACGAATAATGCGCGCTGCTGGCAGGCGCCCGCAGACAGGCGAGTCCCTCGCAAACACCCGCACCTGCAGGTGCGGGGCATCCCTTAGGAACGTTCCGCGATGATGTCCGGTATTTCCCGCCGCAAGAAGCACAAGCTCAAATCCGAGATCAACGTCGTGCCGTACATCGACGTGATGCTGGTGCTGCTGATCATCTTCATGGTCACCGCGCCGCTGCTCACGCTGAGCACCGACGTGACCCTGCCGAGTTCGCGCGCCAAGGCGCTGGAGAGCAAGCAGGATCCGATCGTGGTGGTGGTGGCCGCCGACGGCCAGCTGGCGCTGCAGTTGCCCAAGGGCAAGCCGCAGGCGATGGACGTGGCCGGGTTGCAGGCGCAGCTGGCCGCGATCGTGGCGCAGGACAAAGAGGCCCGCGTGGTGGTGGCCGGCGACCGCGCCGCGCCGTACCAGAAGATCATGGATGCCATCGACGTCCTAAAGCAGGCCAAGGTCGAGAAGGTCGGCCTGATCTCCGACTCCGGCGGCGCTGCAGGCAGTGATGCACGCTGACGCTTTCCCCCAACAGACAGCGCGCGAGGATGGCTGGGCCCGCCCGGTCATGCTGGCTTTGGCCGTGCACATTCTGGTGGCGCTGGTGTTCATCGCCGGCTGGCTGTGGTCGCCCGAACGTTCGGTAGAGCCAGCCGCTGGCGACCCGAGCATGGAAGCCTCGCTGGATGTGTCGGCTGCCGAAGCCCGCGTTGCCCGCCAGGCATTGAACGCGACCCCGATCGCACCACCTCCGCCGCCGGCCCCCTTGCCCGAGCCTGCGCCGGAAGGCAGCGTGCCGCCGCCGCAGCCGATTGCCGAGCTACGCCCGCAGAATGCGCCGACGCAGCAGCAGGCGCAGGCGCAAGAGCGCGTCGCCCAGCCCGACAAGGTGGATCAGGACAAGGTCGATGCATTGGCCATTTCCGAAGAAAAGGCCAAGCAGGAGCAGGAAGCCAAGCGCCGGCAGGAGCAGATCGACCTCACCGAACGCAAGCGCCAGGAAGAAGCCGAGCAGAAGCTGCGCCTGGCCAAGCAACAGGAAGAGGAAGACGCAAAGAAGAAGCAGACCGCCGCGCAGCAGGCCGCACAGGCCGAACGCGAAAAGAAGATCGCCGACATCCGCCGCCAGCGCGAGCAGGCCGACAAGGAAGCCAAGCTGGCTGAGCAGAAGCTGCGCCAGGTGGCTGCGGCACGTGCGCAGCAAGCGTCTTCGGCCGCTGCCGCAACTGCCCAGCCCACGGCAGGGCAGGGCGGCACCAACACCGACCTGTCGGCCAAGTACGCCGCGGCGATCCAGCAGAAGGTGCTGGCGCAGTGGGTGCGTCCGCCGTCGGTCCCGCCGGGCCAGAAGTGCACCATCAACATCCGCCAGCTCCCCGGCGGCCAGGTGATGGAGGCCAAGGTCGCGCCGGGCTGCCCGTACGACGAGGCAGGCCAGCGGTCGATCGAGGCCGCCGTGCTGAGCGCCCAGCCATTGCCGTACCGCGGGTTCGAATCGGTGTTTCAGCGCAATCTGACCTTTGTGTTCACCGCGCAGGATCAGTAAGCGGGAGGTGCGTGCCGCGCGCCTGGCTCTGTGGCGCTGTACGCGCGAATCCCGCGCCGGGAGTTGCGCAGCACGCAGGCGCATGTGCCCGGACGCGTTGGCCGCTGCAAGGTCCCACGCCGGGCAGCATCAGCGCCTGCAACGGTTTTGCGCAGTCCCGGCACCACTCGCTTCATTTTCACGTTGTCTCGTTCATGATTGCGAGTATGTTCACTCGCTGATTGGTATCCCTTGCCCACTTTTCCTGCCCGATCCGAGCCGTCCATGAAGAAACCGCTGCGTTGGTTAGCTGCCTTGACCGCCCTGTTGCTGCCGCTGAGCGCGCTCGCGCAACAGCAAGGGCTCACTATTGATATTGTCGGCGGCAGCGCCTCGGCCACGCCGATCACTGTCGTTCCCATGCCGTACCAGGGCTCCGGTACCGCGCCGCAGACCGACGTTTCCGCCGTGGTCAGTGCCGACCTGGACCGTTCCGGTCAGTTCCGCACCCTGCCGGCCGCGCAGATCATTGAAAAGCCGACGCGCGGCACCGAGGTGCAGTTCCAGACCTGGCGCACGCTCAAGCAGAACTACATCGTGGTCGGCCGCGTGATGGACGCCGGTGAGGGCGCCTATCGCGTCGAATACGAGCTGTTCGACGTGGCCAAGGGCGAGCGCCTGCTGGGCCTGGCAATGACCGCACGCGCCAATGCGATGCGCGATGTCTCGCACCAGATGGCCGACGCCATCTATGAAAAAGTCACCGGCGTGCGTGGCGCGTTCTGGACCCGTATCGCTTACGTGACCGCCAGCGGCAGCGGCGGCTCGATGCGCTATGCGCTGATGGTGGCCGACTCCGATGGCTACAACCCGCAGACCATCGTGCGTTCGGCCGAGCCGTTGCTGTCGCCGAACTGGAGCCCGGACGGCAAGAAGCTGGCCTATGTGAGCTTCGAGCGCGGCAATTCCTCGATCTACCTGCAGGACATCGCCAGCGGTGCACGCGAACTGGTTTCCAGCTTCCGTGGCATCAACGGCGCCCCCTCGTTCTCGCCGGACGGCCGTCGCCTGGCGCTGGCCCTGTCGCGCAGCGGCAACCCGGAAATCTACGTGATGGACCTGGGTAGCAAGCAGCTGACCCAGCTGACCAACCACTTCGGCATCGACACCGAGCCGACTTGGGCACCGGACGGCGGCAGCATCTATTTCACCTCCGACCGTGGTGGCCGCCCGCAGATCTATCAGGTCGCAGCCAGTGGCGGCAGCGCCAACCGCGTGACCTTCCAGGGCAACTACAACGCTACCGCCAGTGTTTCGTTCGACGGCAAGAAGGTCGCCGTGGCACAGGGCAGCGGCAATACCTATCGCATCGCCATGATGGATCGCAGCCTGGGTTCGCCCAGCTGGAGCACGTTGTCGCCGGGTTCGCTGGACGAATCCCCGAGCTTCGCGCCGAATGCCAGCATGGTGTTGTACGCCGCACGTGAGGGTGGCCGGGGCGTCCTGTACGCCGTGTCCGCCGACGCACGGGTCCGCCAGCGCCTGGTTCTGGCCGACGGTGATGTAAGAGAACCCGCATGGGGGCCTTACCGAACCGCGCATTAATGTTAATATTTCGCTGCGTTAAACCACTCATTGGCCCAGAGCCTCCATAGGTATCCCATGAACAAGTCCACTCGCGTCTTGCTTGTCTCCCTGTTGTCCGTTGCAGTGCTGGCCGGTTGCTCCAAGAAGGTGAAGGAAACTCCGCCTCCCGCAACTGACACCACCGCCGGTTCCACCGCTCCGACCGGTCCGTCCACCTCTGGCCTGTACGGCCCGGGCGACCTGGATACCGATGCTTGCCTGCGCCAGCGCGTTGTCTACTTCGATCTGGATCAGGACTCCCTGAAGCCGGAATTCCAGGCCATCATGGCGTGCCACGCCAAGTACCTGCGTGACCGTCCGTCCTCGCGCATCACCCTGCAGGGCAATGCTGACGAGCGCGGTTCGCGTGAATACAACATGGGTCTGGGCGAGCGTCGCGGCAACGCCGTGTCGTCGGCTCTGCAGGCTGCCGGTGGTTCGGCCAGCCAGCTGACCGTTGTCAGCTACGGCGAAGAGCGTCCGGTCTGCACCGAAACCAGCGAAAGCTGCTGGTCGCAGAACCGCCGCGTCGAGATCGTGTACACGGCTCAGTAAGAAGCGATGCGCTTTCGAGTGACATCCCTGTTCGTCGCGGCGGCCCTTGTGGTCGCCGCGCCGGCATACGCGCAGCGGGCCAGTCTCGCTGACCGTGTCGCCGTGCTCGAGCAGCAGCAGGCCAATAGTCAGGCCAACAACGATCTCCTCAATCAGCTACAGCAGGCGCGTTCGGACCTGCAGGCGTTGCGGGCAACGGTGGAACAGCTGCAGCATGACAACGAGCAACTCAAGCAACAGTCCAAAGACCAGTATCTGGATCTGGACGGGCGCCTGAATCGGCTGGAAGGTGCGGGTGGTGCGGTTCCGCCACTGCCATCGGCCACCGGCAGCGTCACCCCAGCCCCGGCACCGGCCGCGCGGCCTGCAGCGGCGGCGACTTCCGAGAAGCCGCCCACTGTCCACGGCGACCCTGGCACGCTGGCCATCAGCAACGAAGAGCGCACTGCCTACAACGTGGCCTTCGATGCATTGAAGAACGGCAAGTACGACGATGCGTCGCAGCTGTTCCTCAGCTTTCTCGAGCTATATCCCAATGGCGTCTACACCCCCAATGCACTGTATTGGCTGGGTGAGAGTTATTACGCCACCCGAAATTTCCAGCTGGCCGAGGCGCAGTTTCGCGATCTCGTGAGCCGCTACCCCACGCATGACAAGGCCGCTGGCGGCCTGCTGAAGCTCGGCCTGTCGCAGTATGGCGAAGGCAAGAACACCGAAGCGCAGCAGACCCTGCAACAGGTCGCTACGCAGTACCCAGGCTCCGACGCGGCACGCGTTGCCCAGGAGCGTCTGCAGTCCATCCGCCTCGGTCAGCAACTGCGCTGAGCCGTTTCGCGCTGCCGCCTTCGGGCGCGGCGCATACTTTGCCCATGAACGCCGCCGCCGTCCCCAGCGAGATCGTCCAGTCGCCGTTGCCGCGATTGAAGATCACCGAGATTTTCCTTTCCTTGCAAGGCGAGGCCGAAGCGGCCGGCTGGCCGACGGTGTTCGTACGCCTGACCGGCTGCCCGTTGCGCTGCACCTACTGCGATACCGCCTACGCCTTCCATGGTGGCGAATGGCATGACATCGACGCGATCGTGGCCGAAGTCGCCAGCCACGGCGTGCGCCACGTCTGCGTCACCGGCGGTGAACCGCTGGCACAGAAGCGCTGCCTGGCGCTGCTGCACAAACTCTGCGACGCCGGCTTCGATGTCTCGCTGGAAACCTCCGGTGCGCTGGATGTGTCCGCTGTGGATGCGCGCGTCTCGCGCGTGGTGGACATCAAGACCCCTGCCTCGGGCGAAGAGCACCGCAACCGCTGGGACAACCTGCCGTTGCTGACCGCGCGCGACCAGATCAAGTTCGTCATCTGCAGTCGCGCCGACTACGAATGGTCGCGCGATGTGGTCGCCACGCAGGCGCTGGATCGCCGGTGCACGGTGTGGTTTTCGCCCAGCAAGGGGCAGGTAAGTGCGCGGGAGTTGGCCGACTGGATCGTCGCCGACCGGCTGCCGGTGCGTTTCCAGATGCAGCTGCACAAGATCCTCTGGGACGACGAACCGGGCCGCTGAAACGCCGGCCGTACCGCTGCTGTGCATGTGGAGGCGCGGATTGAGTTGAGGTGAGCGCCGCGGTGTGTGGTGTGTTGCTTGCGCCGGTGCGTCAGGCGCAGAAGATGAAAAGTCTTCTGCCTTATGCGCTGCGCTACCGCCTCACCGACCGACCCTGCTAGCCTTTCCGCTTCTGTTGTCCACTGTCTGATCCGTTATGAAAAAAGCCGTTGTTCTATTGTCCGGGGGCATGGACTCCGCCGCCGTCATCGCGCTTGCGCAAGAGCAGGGCTTCGCGGTGCATGCGTTGAGCGTGCGCTATGGGCAGCGCCATACCTCCGAGCTGGACGCGGCGGCGCGCGTCGCCGCCGCGCAGGGCGTGGTGGCGCACAAGGTGGTGGACGTCGACCTGCGCAGCATCGGCGGCTCGGCGCTGACCGCTGACATCGACGTGCCGGAGGCGGGAGGCGCGGGAATCCCGGTCACCTACGTGCCGGCGCGCAACACCATCATGTTGTCGCTTGCCCTGGGTTGGGCCGAAGTGGTCGGCGCCAACGACCTGTTCTGCGGCGTCAATGCGGTCGACTATTCCGGCTACCCGGACTGCCGGCCAGAGTTCGTGCGTGCCTTCGAGGTGCTGGCGAATCTGGCCACCAAGGCCGGCGTGGAAGGCGCGGGCCTGCGCGTGCATGCGCCGCTGCAGTTCCTCAGCAAGGCCGACATCGTGCGTGAGGGCGTTCGCCTGGGCGTGGACTTCGGCCTCACCGTGTCGTGCTACAGCGCCGACGCCGACGGACGTGCCTGCGGCCATTGCGATGCCTGTCGTCTGCGCGCAGCCGGCTTTGCCGACGCCGGCGTGCCGGACCCGACGCATTACGCGATTTCGTCTTGACGCCGGTGTAGGGTAGAATGCGCACCCCGGCGCACAGTCGGGCAGTGGGCCGTTAGCTCAGTCGGTAGAGCAGAAGACTTTTAATCTTTTGGTCGATGGTTCGAATCCATCACGGCCCACCATTCAATCCAGTCAGCAAAAAGGCGCCTTTGGCGCCTTTTGTTTGTCTGTACGAGCCGTTCTGGCTGGCACTCCGCGGCCCCGGTCGGTCGTTGCAGGGAGCGGGCCTGCGTTTCGAGGCGTCTACGAGTGGCCAAGATGGCAGCTCGTGTCCGACATGCATCACCTGGGGCAATAGTCGTCGCGGCTGTCACGGCTGCCGCCATGATGCCGCGCGCGTAGCACGGCGGTCTGCGGTGAGCGCTGGATGCCGTCAGTCGGTGACGCCGGCCAAAGCTGCTGCCCCGGTCTTGCCCGGGGCCAGTGTCAGGTGGCGATGTGATCAGCCTTTGCAGATCCATTTGCCCGTGACGGCGTAGGTCCTGGCATTGATTGCACGTGCGTTGACCCGGCCCAGCCGCACGGCGGTGGTTTGCGGAAACGCATCGCGGCATTGCGCTGCGCCATCAGCCCATTGCTGATTAAAGATATCGGTCCGGCCGGGCCCGCCAGCGGTGAAGGAGGTGATCTGGGTCGTTTGATAGACGAAGTTCAAAGGCTTTGCGACGGCCAAATTGGTTCCCGCAAATAAGAGAAAAATCGCGGAAGAAATAATGGTCTTTTGAATCGATTTTCGACGCAGGGGCTCGTGCATGTTCATAAGGGTCGCTTTGATAGGAAATGGAGTTATGCGGCTGGTGGAGCGTTGTCGTCGCGCAGGCTACGGCGCGGATAAGACGATCCCATGACGCTTGCAGCGTCTTGCGTATTACCGATGTGCGTTATTCAGCATGCTGCGGCGAATGGTTGATTGCCTATCTCAGGATGCTGAGAATTGAACGCGTTCGATTCATTCTTCAGGCGTGTCGACGGCCTCGCCATAAATCTGCGCGCACTGCTCGGGTGACACAAAGCTGACCCTGTAGAAACTTTCCTGATCCTGGATCTGGCACAGCCATTGGGTCCAATTCCTGCGTAGCGTGAGGAAGGAATGCGCAGGAGCGATTGGTGCATTTCCAGTGTCGCTTGAATATCGATGCGGCGAATGTATTTCATTTTGATAGAGAAAGAAGGCAGCCGTTAAAGCCAGTACTGAAGGAATGACGCCCTGTCGGAATTTATTGAGTTTTTCGGGGATTTCTCTTGAGAGGGTCATGTCGATCGGCCTCGCCCATTACCGCGTTGGCCGGACGTTACGCAATTTGGTCACTGGTCTGGAAAATCGCATTCGCTCCGGCGGTTGGTTGTTCCGATCGATTCCCAATAGTAAAAAAAGCGCTGCATCGCGGGAAGTGATGCAAGCCGGTCAGATCCCTATCGAAGTGACGCGCGATTGCTCGCACGTCGCCAGTAGGTCGAGGTCATGGCACGCGATTCGATGCCAATGGTGCGCCTGGCGTGCGCAATGGATCAGTCCGCCTGCCGGGCGTGGTTCATGATGAGGCTTTCACATCAGCCTGCTATCGTGCACGCCAATTCCGGGGCCAGATGACGTGATAGCCGAGCAGCAAGAAGACGCCGCGAAATCGCGCATCTACAAAGCGCTTTTGCAGGCCACTCCCGATCTCCTTTACGTGTTCGATACCCAGCACCGTTTCATCTATGCCAATGAGGCGCTGTTGGCGATGTGGGGCATGGAGTGGGAGCAGGCGTCCGGCAAGACCTGTCTGGAGATCGGCTACGAGCCGTGGCACGCGGCGATGCACGATGAGGAAATCGAGCGCGTCATTGCCACCGGCCAGCCATTGCGTGGCGAAGTGCCGTTCCCGCACATCAGCAAGGGCGTGCGGGTGTATGACTACATTTTTACGCCGGTGTTCGGGCCCGATGGCCGCGTTGAGGCCATTGCCGGTGCCACTCGTGACGTCACCGAACGCAAGCAGCATGAGCAGCATCTGCAGCTGCTGATCAATGAGCTCAATCACCGGGTGAAAAATTCCCTGGTGATGGTGCAGTCCCTGGCGCGGCAGTCGCTGAAGAACGCCGAAAGCCTGGACGATGCCAATGAAAAGATCGACGCGCGCCTCATGGCGCTCTCCAGTGCGCATAACACCTTGACCCGCGAGAATTGGGTGAGCGCCGATATCGCCGAACTCACACGCGATGCGGTGGAGCTGTGCGAGTCACACCAGGGGCAGCGGTTCGAACTGCATGGCAGTTCCTGCCGGCTGGACCCGCGCCGCGCACTGGCGCTGGCGATGGCCTTGCATGAGTTGTGCACCAATGCGGTGAAGCACGGTGCGCTGTCGTCCGCGGAAGGGCGCGTACGGATTGCCTGGGAGTGCACCATGCGCGAGGGCGAGAATCGCCTGGAGTTGTTGTGGCAGGAAAGCGGTGGCCCGGAAGTGCAGCCGCCGCAACGCAAGGGCTTCGGCTCGCGATTGCTGGAGCGGGGCCTGAAGCACGATCTCAATGGTGATGTGTCCTGGGTCTTCGATACGGCGGGTGTGTCCTACCGCGTGTCGTTGGCGTTGCCGGCTGCGACCGCGGAGCTGGCAGCATGAGTGCGCGCGTACTGGTGGTAGAAGACGAGTCGCTGGTGGCCATGTTGCTCGAAGATTGCCTGGCCGAACTGGGCTATGAAGTGGCCGGGACCGTGGGCGATGTCAGCACCGCGCTTGAGGCGGTGAAACAGGGCAATCTGGATATGGCGGTGCTGGACGTCAATCTGGGCGGCACGATGTCTTTCCCGATTGCCGAAGAACTGGATGCGCGCGGCGTGCCGTATATCTTCGTGACCGGCTATGCCTCCAGCGGGATTCCGGAGAAGTTCCGTCACCGGCACGGGGTGCAGAAGCCCTTTCGTTTCCGCGACCTGCAGGACGCATTGGCGCTGTTGCAGAAAGCCTGATCGCGCCTAGCGTTGGCACGCACTGCGCCCGAATCGCTGAAGCGACTATGTCGTCCATGCGATCACCCTGCACTGCAAAACTCCCCGGAACGCCCGAAGATCGCGGCGTTCCGGGGGGTCCTTGCGCAGGATTGATCAGCGCTGCTTGTCCAACAGTTGCTGGCGCACCGCCACGATGCAGCTGTCCTTGATGGCCAGATGCTCACCGGCACTATTGTCGCTGGCCTTGCCGGTGCCCAGGTCCACCAGTGACACCTGGGTGCTGCCGCGCTGCTTGAAGGCGGCGATGGCAGTGGTTGCATTCTTCAGCGGCACGGTGGCGTCATTGGACGAGCCGCACAGCAGCGTCTTGGTCCGCGGGCGCCAGTCCAGCAGGTCGTTGCGGGCCAAATCCTTGCGGAAGGGATTGTTCGGGTTGCTGGCAAAGTCGCGGTAGAAATCGGCCTGGAAGTACTGTTTGACCTTGCCGATCTCCGGCAAATCGACAAACAGGTCCAGCAGGCTCTTGGTGCCGGGGAACTGGGATTCGACGGTGGCAGCCCAAGGCGCGCGGAACACCTGCGATGGCGCGGTATAGATGTTTTGATACGCGTGCTGCATGCCGACGATGGCGTAGCTCGCCAGCACCAGGCCGAAGGTGCTTTCGCCGACCGCATTACGCCCGCTCCAGCTATCGACAAAGGTCTGTTCGAGCGCGTACGGGCCGGCAATCGGTGCGCTGGCGACCAGATTGAATTCCTTCGACAGATGCGCTTCGATTTCGCGTTGGCTGGCCATCGCCGCGTGCCCGCCGACCGAGTAACCCGACAACATCACCTTGCCCGACAACGGCGTGTTCAACCGGTCCGGGACGGTGCGGGCCGCGCGCAGCGCATCGATCATCGCGTTGGCTTCGGTCGCGCTTTGCAAATAAGGATGGAAGGGATAGCTGGACTTGCCGAGCCCGAGGTAATCGGTGCTGACGACCACATAGCCCTGACTGGCCAGGTGCGTGACCAGCGGGTCATTGCCCTTGGCATCGCGGATGTCCTTGGCCATCTCATCGCGCCGCAGCGTCTGCGTGCCGTCGCCCCAGCCGAGCAGGGGATAGGGCCCCTGACATTGCGGGCCTCCCGGTACCAACATCGCGGCGGAGGCCGTGGTCGGCTCGCCGTTGACACCAACGGTGGCATAGGTGAATTCGGCCAGCCGCACATTGCATTTGGGCTGTTCAAGCGGCTGGTCGTCTTTGACCAGCACGGCGATCACATCGCGTGGGTAACTGCTCAGGAAGTTGCTGTTCAATAGCGTGCCGCGTGCAGGCGCAGCGAACGCCATGCCGGGCAACAAGGCGCCGGCAACGGCGATGGCAAGGATGTGGAGCGCTGTGCGGTGTTGGCGTGGAAACATGGGAGTGACCTTGTTTCAAGGGCCCAGGGCGGGCCGGAAGTAGGGGCTGGTCAGTGCGCTGATCAAGGTGATGCCGGGTGCGCGCGTCCGGCGTGCAAGCAGGCTGCAGCGGACTCAGGAGGGGGTGTTCATCGATCAACGCTCAGCGCGTTGAGAGCGCGCACTATGTGCCTGCATACCGCCGCGAAGAGTCGGCACGGCGAAGCACATGGCCATCGTACGAAGCGGCATGGCCTGCGCTGACACTGGTTTAGCCGGCAGGCACGTACCGGCGCACGCACTGCGTTTCAGCGCTGGCCGGTGACTGCTGCAATGTGACAGGCGCTATCGTTTTGCCGCAGTGCGTGCGCCTGAGGACTCATGCGTTGGCTGCGCGTTGTCTGTCTGTGGCGCTGACCAGCAGGAGCGTCTGTTGTTCTCAGGAGCGCGCCGCGGCGGCCGGTGAAGTGGGCGCCGCGAGATGAAATACCCAGGGCTTCAACGTTGGCGTCCGCAGCGATGTTGCACAATGACGCATCCTCACTGCGCGCGTGATCCTGCTCTGCCGGGCAGGACGTGCATCTGCCCTCATGCAATCGCTACGCCTCCGCGTTTCCCGGTCCCTACAGCGTGTACGGGTCCCGCTCGATCTGCTGCTGGGCTGGCTGCGCCGGCAGTTTCGCGCCAACGATCTGTGGTTCATCAGCCTGGCTGCCGTGGTGGGCTTGATCGCCGCAGTGCTGACCGTGCTACAGGCAGGTCTGGCCCACACGTTGCAAACGTGGCTGTACGGGTTGGCGCCCGGCGAGCGGCTCAGTACGGCGGACGGCATCGGCGTGCAGCAATTGTTGGTGTTGCCGCTGGGCGGCCTGCTGGTGGGCCTGGTCGCATTGCTGGCGCGCCGCCGTCAACGGCCATTGGTGGACGCGGTGGAAGCCAATGCGCTGCACGGCGGGCGCATGTCGATGCGCGACAACCTGATCGTCGCGGTGCAGACCTTGCTCTCGAACGGGTTCGGTGCATCGGTGGGCCTGGAGGCGACCTACACGCAAATGGGCTCCGGTGCGGGCTCGCAGCTGGGACGGGTCCTGCGCGTGCGTCGTACAGACATGCGCACGCTGGTCGGCGCAGGCTCGGCGGGCGCGATCGCCGCCGCGTTTGGTGCTCCGCTGGCCGGCGCGTTCTACGCATTCGAGATCGTGATCGGTGCCTATACGCCATCGGCGCTGGCGCCGGTGGCGGCAGCCGCGCTGGCCGGCGCGTTCATGGCCAACGCCTTGGGTGCCACGCCATACGCACTGCCGGCGGCGGTGGCCTACCAATTGCAGCCGCGCGACTACGCGATCTATATCGCCTTGGGCCTGGCCTGTGCGGTGATCGGCATTGCGGTGATGCGGCTGGTTGCCGGCATCGAGCGCGGCGTCGGGCGGATCAATCTGCCGCTCTGGGGCCGGCCGGTGATCGGTGGGCTGTTGCTGATTCCCCTGGCCGCGTATTCGCCGCAGGTGCTGTCCTCCGGCCACGGCGCCTTGCATCTGGATCTGACCAGCACCACCACGCTGCAGTTTCTGCTGACCTTGCTGGTATTGAAGTGCCTGGCCTCGGGCATCTCGCTGGGATTCGGGTTCCGCGGCGGCCTGTTTTTTGCGTCGCTGTTCATGGGCTCGTTGGTGGGCGCCTTGTTTGCGGTGGGCACCAATCTGCTGATGGGTGCGGCAGTGGTGGATACCACGAGTGCCTCGCTGGTGGGCATGGCGGCGCTTGCGGCGGCGATTGTGGGCGCGCCGATGACCATGGCGATGCTGATCCTGGAGGGCACACACGATTTCGTGCTGGCCAGCGCCGTGATGGCGGCGGTGCTGGTGGCCAACACGGTGGTGCGTCAGGTGTTCGGTTATTCGTTCTCTACCTGGCGTCTGCACCTGCGTGGCGAGAACATCCGTAGCGCGCGCGATGTGGGTTGGGTGCGCCACCTGTCGGCCGGCAAGATGATGCGCAAGGATGCCAACCACACCCGCGACGACACCAGCGTCAGCGAATTCCGTCGGCGCTTTCCACTGGGCTCCACGCAGCGGGTGGTGCTGGAAGACGCCTTGGGGCGATACGCCGGCGTGGTGCCATTGGCCATCCTGTATGGCGATCGCGTGCGCGAGGATGCGCCGGTGAGCGACTACGCACAGCACCGCGACGCCGCATTGCTGGCAGACACCGATATCGTGGCGGTGATGAAGGTCTTCGATGCCACCCAGGCCGATGAGCTGGCGGTGATCGATCAGCAGCGCACCGTGCTGGGGGTGTTATCGGAGGGCTTCGTGCGCAAGCGGTATGCCGAAGAGCTGGAAAAACGCGAGCGCGAGCTGATGGGCGAGCGGGGGACTGGCGAGGAGTGAGCGTGCGTTGGCCGCGCGGGCGTGGGCCGCGCGGAGCCTGGAACGCGACACGCGAAGCGCTTCGAGCAGCGCTCAGTGAGCGGGTCCCTGCTTGCCAACGCGCAAGCTCGCCGCCGCTGCGGTTCGCAAGCTATCGCCCAGGCGCTGCAAGGTGGTCGAGCGCACCGCGGCATGCTGCCAGTACAGTGGCACATCCAGCCAGCGCGTCGGGTCGATGATGAGCAGCGTCTTGCGCTCTACTGCCGGCAACACCATCGCCTCCGGCGCCAGGCACCAGCCCAGCCCACGCGCGGCGGCATCCACGAAGCCGGTGGATGTGGGCAGGTAGTGGATCGGCGGCGACAACTGCATGCGCGTGATGCGTCGCGCAAAGCGTGCCTGCAGCGTGTCCTTGCGGTTGAACACCATCATCGGTGCGCGGCTCAACCCGGCGGCGTCCAGGCCGCTGCTGAAGTAGCGGGCCACCACATCCGGCGACGCGATGGCGTGGTAGCGCATGGTGCCCAGTGGCTGCACATTGCAGCCTTGCAGTGGCCGGCGTTCGGCGGTGACCGCACCCAATACCGTGCCGGCGCGCAGCAGCTCCAGGGTGTGGTCCTGGTCATCGACATGCACGTCGAACAACAAGCCGTGCGCCTGGTGCAACTCGGCCAATGCAGCCAGCACCCAGGTCTGCAAGGAATCGTCGTTGACGGCGATGGACAGCGTGCGCGGCGTGCCGCCAGCCCCTGTGTCAGGCAGGAAATCGGCCATGGCCTCGGCTTGCAGCACCTGCATCGGCCGCAGCCTGCGGAGCAGACGCTGGCCGGCCGGGGTCGCGCGGCAGGGCGTTGTGCGCAACACCAGAACCTGGCCGAGCCGGTCTTCCAGTGCCTTGATCCGCTGCGAAATCGCCGACGAGGTCACCGACAGCCTGCGTGCAGCCGACTCGAAGCTGCCTTCATCAAGCACGGCAGCGAACGCGGCCAGTTGTGGGTGCAACAACTCCATGCGAGTTCGCCGAATTAGATTTCCTTTGGAGAATACAGAATATTTAGGTTTCCTAATCCTAGGGGCGGCGGCAGTCTTGCCGCACGCAACCAACAGACACCGCGCCATGGTCTTCAACGCAGCACTTTCCGGCTTCATTGCCAGCGCCGGGCTCATCATCGCCATCGGGGCGCAAAACGCCTTCGTCCTGCGCCAGGGGCTGCAGCGGCGGCATGTCGGCCTGGTCGTGGCCATCTGCGCCTTCGGTGACATCACCTTGATCCTGGCCGGCGTCGCCGGCATTGGCGCGGTGGTGCAGCACTGTCCGCAGATCCTGCAGGTGTTCCGCTATGCGGGTGCGGCGTTCCTGGCGGCGTACGGGGCGATGGCCGCCCAGCGCGCCTGGCGCGGGCAGGGCGCACTGGCACCGGCCGAACGCGAGGATCAGCGCTGGCAGCAGGCGGCGCTGACCTGCCTGGCTTTCACCTTCCTCAACCCGCACGTGTATCTGGACACCATGGTGCTGCTGGGCAGCCTCTCCGCACGCCATGCCGGCGTCCTGCGCTGGGCATTTGCACTCGGCGCCTGCCTTGCCAGCATCACCTGGTTCTGCGCGCTGGGCTATGGCGCGCGGCTGCTGCAACCGGTGTTCCGTAACCCGCGCGCCTGGCGCGTACTGGATGGCTGCATCGCCGTGTTCATGCTGGTGTTGTGCGTAGCGCTTCTGCTGCCGCAGCATACGACCTCGGGTTAAGCGCGGCGAACGCAAGCAAGTGCGCGGTCGTCGGTTGGTGCGGATGGTTTGAAGCAGCCTGAGTGGGCAAGCTGGCCGTGCCGGATTCTGCTCACCGGCCGCACGCAACTGCGGATGCGCACGTCGCTTGTTCGTCGCTCCACGCCCTTTGTCAGGACACTTCACATGCCGCACTTGCACGTCAGCACCGACAACTCCCTGCTCGATATCGGCTTGATCCATCGCACGCTGTCACAAGACACCGATTGGGCCAAGGACACCCCCATCGCCCTCGTGCAGCGCGCGATCGATCATTCGTTGTGCTTCGGCGGGTTTGTCGGTGGCCGGCAAGTCGCGTTCGCCAGGGTGATTTCCGACTATGCGACCTTTGCGTACCTGGGCGATGTGTTCGTGCTGCCGGAGCACCGCGGCCGCGGCTACAGCAAGGCGCTGATGGATGCGGTCATGGCGCATCCCGATCTGCAGGGGCTACGCCGCTTCAGCCTGGCCACCAGTGATGCGCATGGCCTGTACGCACGCTACGGGTTTACGCCGCCGTTGTTTCCGCAGTCGTTGATGGAGCGGTATGTTCCTGGGTTGTATTCGACCTAGATTCCGGGCGCGCTCTGCAGCTCTGCTGCTGGCTAGTTAGCCAGCACTGCGTCGAGGTGATCCTGTGAGGTGCGCGCCACTCTCGTTGTGCAGTGGTGGCATACAACGCAGCGGTCGCAGGCGGCGGGCGCGATGGGAAACAGCATGCAACGCGCGCAGCCATCATCTCTGCGCGGCATGCATCCAGTCTTCTGCACATGCCAGTGCGTCGGCTTGGGTTGCGCTACAACCACCGGCCAGATGGCGATCGTGCGCAGGGTCGATCGCCTCCCATTCCCAATGTGGTGCAGACCGCCACACCGCGAGCATGCACATGCGCGCATCGGCCAGCCGGACATCGCGTTGCCAGATTTGCAGCGCGTCCACCCACACGCGGTGTCAATGCAGATGCGTGCAGTCGGCGTCGGCATGCACGCCTGGATCGCGCATGGACGACGCAGAACGGCCGGTGTTGGCACTAGCGCGCACGGAGCGCATCCGGAAGGAGTGAGCGGGAGCAGTGACGATCATCACGGGGATCCTTGGTCGAGCAGATGCGCCATGCGGGATGTGTCACTCCCACCCACACATCTGCGTTACCGGCAACGCCGGCTGCGGATGTCGTGGGTACCTGATGGCTAAGATGCCGCCTGTCTAGCGGCGGCCGGGCTACCATCCGGCCTGCTCTCTTTCGACCGCGGCAGCGTACCCAGCTGGCGCCATCTGCGCAAGCACTCCCGCGCCTCGTTCGGTGCTTGTTTTTAACTGGTTTCTGTGTGCAAACAGGCGTGTGCCAGCGATGTATGCGTGACCGAAAAAACGCGTTCCACTGCGGCTGGCACATACGAACAGAGCGCCTGTTGGTACGCCCTTTCTTGTTGGCGTTTTCAGACATCGCAGCCGCGCCCCGGCGATGTGATCCCTATAGCGGGATTCTGGACTTACGTGCCTTTTGTCAACCGCGCTACCGGCCCGGTGTTGCGGGCGCTTGTGTCGCGTAACTGCCGCTATCGAGCTTGAAAAGCGCCACGCCGCAGCGGTGAGCTAAGCTATTTGCGGACCATCACCGCTGCGCCACATGCAGGCGCAGCCGGCGAGGGCGCACACGTTGGCCGTGATCAGGCTTCCAGTGCGGCGAGCACGTCTGCGTGCAACTGCTCGGCGCCTGCCTCGGTGTTGAAGCGTGCCACGACATCTTCGCCAGAGATCAGGCCGATGCGGACCGTGTGGCAATACGAACCAAAGTTCTCCCCGGCATTGAACGGATCGCTGATGACGGAGATATGGTTGAGGCGAACCCGGGTGGTGCCGAACGTGATGAACATCTGTGGTCTCCTGTGTGAGTGGCAAGTGTCCCACTTTGTGCGGCATGGCAGAAGCACGACGCTTGCCAGACCTTGGCTGGCGCCGCTATGCGGATGAGCGAGCCACACCTTGGCGCAGGCTTCAGGCGTCGTACCCGCGGCAGCGACCACGTACACTGCCCGGCCCTGACGTAGAGCACGACCGATGTCCGATCCGATCCGTCTCGACAAGCACGTGGCTGCCGTGTTCGGCTGTTCGCGCGGCGAGGCGCAGCAATACATCGAAGGGGGATGGGTCAGTGTGGACGGCGTGGTGGTGGAAGAGCCGCAGGCGCCAATCACCGGCCAGCAGGTGAGCCTGGCGGCCGACGCGGTGCTTGGGCAGGCCGAGCCCGCCACCTTGCTGCTGAACAAGCCGGCTGGCATGAGCTGCGAGGCCGCCGTGGCGCTGGCCACGTCGCAAAGCCGCAGCAGCCTGGATCAGACCGAGATCCGCGTGCTGAAGCGCCACTTCCTGCGCCTGAGCGCGCCGATGCCGCTGGACGACGAGGCCAGCGGGCTGCTTGTGCTCAGCCAGGATGGCCGGATCTTGCGCAGGCTCACTGCCGATGCGGCCACGATCGAGCAGGAGTATCTGGTGGAAGTGCGCGGCGAACTGCGCCCGTACGGCATGGCGCGGCTGGCAAGCGGCCTGGTGTATCAGCAACGGAGCCTGCCGGCCTGCAAGGTGAGCTGGCAGAACGAAGAGCGTCTGCGCTTTGCCATCAAGCACGTACAGCCGGGGCAACTACGCTACATGTGCAACGAGGTAGGGCTGGATGTGGTCACCATCCGTCGCCTGCGTGTTGGCCGGATTTCGTTGGGCAAACTCGCGCCAGGCGAATGGCGTTACCTGCCCACCGGCGAGCGCTTCTGATCTTGTGGCGTCTGTCGCCCGATAACTCGTGCGGTGATAAAAAAGCGGTTGGAATTCCGAGCGTTGCCTGATGTGCTGCGCTGAGGGCATCACGATGCGCCTGCCTCTGCCTCTGCAGATGGGCGAGGGCTGATCGTGATGTGAGCCGCTGCAGTAATCGGCAGGCTGATCGAGGCGCGAGAGTAAGCAAGCTTTCGTCGCGCTAGGCGATGTCCGCCATTGCACATGCCGCGAACAGACTGCCGATCCGCGAGGTACTTCGAACTCCCCCAAAGCTAGAGTAGAGACGCGCCTTTCAGCGCGCCGACGTGCTCCGCCGCAGTTGCCGCGTGTGAATCACTTCTTGTTGCGCTTCTTCTTGGCGCGGGTCACCAGCCACACGACCACGGCGATGATGCCAACCACCAGGATGACGAAGGCCGGTGACAGAAATGAGTTATCGCCCATGTGGATCTCCTGAAATTCAACAGCCAAGCGCTGCATTGGGTTTAGCCTAGCGAGCGCCTTGGGTGATAGCGTGAAATGGACACGCAATCGCGGATGCATGCATGCGGTCGCAGCGCTGCTGGCCTTTCTCCTAGTGCGTTCGACTGCGCGTTTGGCGTTGCCACGACGCACGCATCGACGTCAGGCGACGTTGATCGAAAGATTGATGGCAAAGCTCATCGCATGCGTGTCAAGCGTTCCTCCGGCTTGGTCGCAGGCTCGAACCAGGTGCGTGCAACCGGTCGGCAGGCGCTCATGGATAGACGCCGATGGACAGAACGGCGCAAGGACGATCAAGGACTTTGGATGCAGTGCAACCAGGGAAAGCCGCTGCCGCGATGTACGCCACCAAGGTGGATACAGCAAGCGTACTCAGCAATGCATTCAAAATGCGCCGGTCGTAGCCGTGGTTCACTGAGGACTGGAATGTTGAACGCGGCGTCAGGCGCACAGCACGGCTACAGAATCAGCTGCTGCGGCGAGTTTGATCAGTGAACTTGAGAAAGCATCAATAGCAAGCGCGATGCGCATGCCTTGGTCTGGTGTGGCTACAGGCCAGGGGATTTGCTGATGTGCTGATCAGTGAGGGTATGAAACCTGGACCGCATTCGGTCGATCTTGCGCGGGATCGCAGACGTGCTCACTACTGACGCCATGCAGCTAGCGACGTAGGTCGTGCAACTCGGTATCTTTCACTACCGTCTGGCAGCGAGCGCAACCATTTCCGGGCAACATCAGACAAAAAGTCACGCGGATAGGCATATTCTGCCTAAGGCAGTGACCATCATGATCCGGCGAGGGCGTGCTCCGCGCCCCGCGAGTTGAGCGGCCAACAGGCCTCGCGTCCGGCAGCTGCAGTATCAAGTGAGATGTGCGTCACGAAAATCAGGGGCGAACTGACGGGCTGTCAGGGCGTTCCTGACAGCGGTCTCGGCCGCAAAACGCCTGCTGCGCCGGGCTTACGCCATCGGTGTGGACGGCACGCGGTGCTTGGCCATGACGCTGCGGATCGCGTTCAACAACTGCTCGGGCGTGTACGGCTTTTCGAGGAAAGCCACGCCGTCGGGCAGGATCTCTTCCACATATTCCACGGCCAAGCCGGAGGTCAGCAGGATCGGCAGGTTGTACGGCGCATGCGCTGCTTTCAGCGCGAGGTCCACGCCTGTGAGGCCGCCCGGGAAATGGATGTCGGAAAACAGCACATCGACGCGCGGGTCGCTTTCGATCAACGCCAATGCTTCTTCAACCGAACCGGCACTGCGGCAGGTGAAGCCATAGCTCTCCAGCACAAGGCAACTGAGTTGACGTGTTCCATCGCCATCTTCGACGACGAAGACAACCGGTCGTTCCTTGTTCTGTGACATGAGCACATCTCGTGAGGCAAGCCACATTTTCCGCAAAGCAGGGGTGAACCCCTTGTCAATGCAGGCCGAGCTGTAGTGTTACCAACCGAATGGGCCAGGGCCGTAACCGCCAGGTGCGTAGCGCGGGCCGAAAATGGGGCCTTCGCCGCGGCCAACGCTGATGCTGACGCCGATCTGATGCGCCTTGCCGTCATCGTCGTAATAGGTCTTGCACGAATTCAGATTGACGGCCTGCCAGTTGCTGTTGCCGCCACGGTTCGAATAGCCCATGCCGGTCTCGACCGCACCGTGCAACTTGCCCTGACACTGTTCGGCCCGCTCGGCGGCGATGGAGGCAACGGAAGGACGCGCCAACGCCGGCTGTGGGCCCGTCTTGTCGCCATAAAAGGTGCCCGGCGGATCGGTGCTGTATTCCGGATCGGAGCGGTACTGCACCGGCTCCTTGGGAATGCTCAAGTCCAGCGAATGGGGCGTCACCGCGTCGGTGCCGCTGTCGCCGGTCTGGGCGAGCGCACTGCCGGTGGCGAGCAGGGTGGCCAAAAGAAGCAGGCTGCGTTTCATCGGTTGGACTCTACAGGAGGGACTGGCGGCGCTCGCCAGATCGCTCCGCTGAAACTAGCAACGGCAGATTGAATGCGCGCTGTCGCTTTCGCGGATTGTTGTGTCGGCCGCGGCACCGGGCCGACACAGACCTGGCGCATCAGCCCTGTTCGCGCACGATCTCGATCAGTTGCGCTCCATAACGGGCCAGTTTGCCGCCGCCGATGCCGCCCACACGCGAGAGGGCGTCGATGCTGGTTGGCCGTTGTTCGGCGATATTGCGCAGTGTGCTGTCGTGGAAGATCACGAACGCCGGCACGTTCTGCTCCTTGGCCAGCTCCGCGCGCAGGCCGCGCAAGGCGTTGAACAGCCCCAGATCCTGCGGCTGCACCGGCAGCCCGGTGCGCTGCGCGCCGCGGTCGCGCTCTCGCCCGGCAGCCGGGTTTTCGCGCCGCATCATCACCTGGCGCTCGCCTTTGAGCACCTGGCGGCTGGCATCGGTGAGGCGCAGGCCGCCATGGCCTTCGCTGTCGACTTCCAGCAGGCTGGCGGCCACCAGCTGGCGGAACACTCCGCGCCAGGTACGCTCGTCCATGTCGCGGCCGATGCCGTAGGTGCTCAGCTGGTCATGGCCGAGCTGCTTGATGCGCTCGTTCTCGCTGCCGCGCAGGATGTCGATCAGATGGCCCACACCGAAGCGCTGCCCGCTGCGATACACGCAGCTCAGCGCCTTCTGCGAGGCCACGGTGGCGTCCCAGGCGGCGGCCGGGGTCAGGCAGTTGTCGCAGTTGCCGCAGGGCTTGGGATAGGTTTCGCCGAAGCCGGCCAGCAGCACCTGGCGGCGGCACTGCATGGACTCGCAGTAGCCGAGCAGGTGATCGAGCTTGGCGCGTTCCAGGCGCTTGCGCTCTTCGGCAGCCTCGCCCTGTTCGATCATCTGTTTGAGCAGCACCACATCGCCCAGGCCATAGCAGAGCCATGCCTCGGCGGGCTCGCCATCGCGGCCCGCACGCCCGGTTTCCTGGTAATAGCCTTCCATCGATTTGGGCAGGTCCACGTGCGCTACGAACCGCACGTCTGGCTTGTCGATGCCCATGCCGAAGGCGATCGTGGCGGCCATGATGATGCCGTCCTCGCGCAGGAAGCGGCGCTGGTTCTCCGCGCGCACTTCCGCCGGCAGGCCGGCGTGGTAGGGCAGGGCATTGAAGCCTTGCGCACACAGCTGTTGCGCGGTTTCTTCCACCTTGCGCCGCGACATCGCATAGACGATGCCGGCCGAGCCGCGGTGGCGGCCCAGGAACTCCTGCAGCTGCTTGCGCGCGTTGTCCTTCTGCACCACGGTGTAGCGGATGTTGGGGCGGTCGAACGAGCTGACGAAGTGGCGCGCCTCCACCAGGTCCAGGCGCTCGGCGATCTCGCGTTGGGTGGGCGGGTCGGCGGTGGCCGTCAATGCCATCCGCGGAATGTGTGGCCAACGCTCGTGCAGTACGGTGAGCTGGCGGTACTCCGGGCGGAAGTCGTGGCCCCATTGCGACACGCAGTGCGCTTCGTCGATGGCGAACAAGGCGATGCGGCTACGTTCCAGCAGCGACAGGAAGCGCGGGGTGAGCAGCCGTTCCGGCGCCACGTACAGCAGGTCCAGATCGCCCGAGAGCAGGGCGCGTTCCACCCGCTGGGTGTTTTCCGCATCCAGGGTGGAGTTGAGGAATTCGGCGCGCACCCCGAGCTGGCGCAGGGCTTCCACCTGGTCCTGCATCAGGGCGATCAGCGGCGACACCACGATGCCGATGCCGTCGCGCAACAGCGCCGGGACCTGGTAGCACAGCGACTTGCCGCCGCCGGTGGGCATCAGGACCAGCGCGTCGTTGCCGGCGGCGACGTGTTCGACAATGGCTTGCTGGGGGCCGCGGAAGTCGTCGTAACCGAAGACGCGGCTGAGCAGTTCGTGTGCGGGGGAAGACATCCGCCTAGGATACCGCGCGGGTCAAGCCCGGGCCGGTGTCATGCGGGCGGTGTTGCGCAGTGGTGTGTCGGGGATCGCCGCGACGTGGTGGATGCGGTAGACGAAGACGTCTGCGGATGCAACTGAGCGCTGGCCGCGTGGCGCAAGAGATGTCAGGCAGCGGGTGCGGGTGCGAAGACCAGGGCTTCGCTCTGTACCCTCACCCTAACCCCCCGTACCCTCACCCCAACCCCTCTCCCGGCGGGAGAGGGGCTTAGTGTCCAGCATTGCTTACCGGTGGTAGGCGAATGAGCAGGGGCGCAAGGTTGAGCAGGGCCCAAGGTTGCGCCTTTGGCGAAACCTTGGACAAACCCGTGGAGGCTACGCGTGAAGGGTTTACTGCAGCAGCGAGCGCAGCATCCAGGCGTACTTTTCGTGGGTCTGCAGACGCTGGGTCAGCAGGTCCACGGTCGGGTCGTCGCCGGCGTCGTCGGCGGTGCCCAGCACCTTGCGGGCGGTGCGGCAGACCGCTTCGTTGCCGCTGACCAGCTGGCGCACCATCTCGCGCCAGTCGGCGCTATCGCTCAGGCCCGGCTCTTCCGGGATCGAGGTCAGCGCCACGAACTCGCGGTACGAACCCGGTGCGTTGTAGCCCAGGGCGCGGATGCGCTCGGCCACTTCGTCCAGCGCGCCCCACTGCTCGGTGTACTGGGTTTCGAACATGGTGTGCAGCGAGTTGAACATCGACCCGGTGACGTTCCAATGGAAGTTGTGGGTCTTCAGGTACAGCGTGAACGCGTCGGCCATGTAGCGGGCCAGGCCGTCGGAGATCTGCTTGCGATCGGCATCCTTGATCCCGATATCGATGTGTGGCGCCGAGGGAGCGGCGACCGGCAACGCGTCAGTGGGAGCCGCGGGTTTGTTTGCTGCGTTCTTCTTCTTGGACATGGATGGTCCTCCTTAGGAACTGATATGGCGTCACAATAGACAGGCTAAAGGATCACTTGTCATTCAATCTTTCACATTTTTCCATCGATGAGCGCTATCGACACTGACCTCGCCACCACGTTGCGTGAGCGCCGCGGCGCCGTGGATGCTGCCATGAGCCGCGATCGTGGCCGTTTGCTGGGCCTATGGTCGCGCTGGCAAGGCAAGCCCGGCAACCCGCAGCTGCGCCAGGCCTTCGAACAGGCGCTGGCCGCCTCGCAGGCGCAACGGCAGGCGCGTGCCGCGCAGCAGCCGGCGATCACGCTGGATACGCAACTGCCGATCGCGCGCGAAGCCGATCGCATCATCGCGCTCATCCGCGACCATCCGGTGGTGGTGATTGCCGGTGAGACCGGTTCGGGCAAGACCACCCAGTTGCCCAAGCTGTGCCTGGCAGCCGGGCGGGGTGCGGCCGGCATGATCGGCTGCACGCAGCCGCGGCGTATCGCTGCGCGCGCGGTGGCCGCGCGCGTGGCTGAAGAACTCAACACCCCGTTGGGCACCACGGTGGGGTTCCAGGTGCGCTTCACCGATCGCGTGGGTGAGGACTCGCGCATCAAGTTCATGACCGACGGCATTTTGCTGGCGGAGATCGCCAGCGACCGGTGGTTGTCCGCCTACGACACCATCATCGTGGACGAAGCGCACGAGCGCAGCCTCAACATCGACTTCCTGCTGGGTTATCTCAAGCAGCTGCTGCGCAAGCGTCCCGACCTCAAGTTGATCGTCACTTCGGCCACCATCGACACCGAACGGTTCTCGCGGCATTTCGATGACGCGCCGGTGATCAACGTGGAAGGCCGCACCTTCCCGGTGGAGGTGCGCTACCGCCCGCTCGAAGGCGAGTCTGGCGACGGCGACACCGGCGATGGAGGGCGCGATGGCGAACGCACCGTCAACGACGCCATCGTGGCGGCGATCGACGAAATCACCCGCATCGACCCGCGTGGCGATGTGCTGATGTTCCTGCCGGGCGAGCGCGAGATTCGCGATGCGCACCAGTCGCTGGAGCGGCGCAAATACCGCGAGACCGAAGTGGTGCCGCTGTACGCGCGGCTGTCGGCGGCCGACCAGGACCGCGTGTTCAACCCGGGCCCGCGCCGGCGCCTGGTGCTGGCCACCAACGTGGCCGAAACCTCGCTGACGGTGCCGCGCATCCGCTACGTGGTGGATCCGGGCTATGCGCGCGTCAAGCGCTACAGCCCGCGGCAGAAGCTGGACCGTCTGCATATCGAGCCGATTTCGCAGGCCAGCGCCAACCAGCGCATGGGCCGCTGCGGGCGTATCGCCGAGGGCATCTGCTACCGGCTGTACGCGGAGGCGGATTTCGCCGCACGCCCGGCCTTCACCGACCCGGAGATCCGGCGCGCGTCGTTGTCGGGCGTGATCCTGCGCATGCTGCAGTTGGGGCTGGGGCGCATCGAGGAGTTTCCGTTCCTGGAAGCGCCGGACGAACGCGCCGTGGCCGATGGCTGGCAGCAGCTGCTGGAGCTCGGTGCGATCGATGCGGAGCGGCGGCTGACGGCGATCGGCCGGCAGATGGCGCGCCTGCCGGTGGACGTCAAACTGGCGCGCATGCTGGTGGCCGCGCAACAGCACGGTTGCCTGCGCGAGATGATCATCATCGCCGCGTTCCTGGGTATCCAGGATCCGCGCGAGCGCCCGCCGGAAGCGCGCGAGGCCGCCGATAACGCGCATGCGCTGTTTGCCGATGCGCGCTCGGAGTTCGTCGGCATCCTGCGCCTGTGGGACGCCTATCGGCAGGTGCACGAAGACCTCACCCAGTCCAAGTTGCGCGATTGGTGCGGCCGGCATTTTCTCGGCTTCCTGCGCATGCGCGAGTGGCGCGAACTGCACCGCCAGTTGCGCTTGCTGTGCGAAGAGCTGGGCTGGAGCGAAGAGCCGGCCGGCGCGATGCTGGCGCCGCTGCTGGCCGGTGCCAGCGCGCCGGTGCGCGAGGATGGGCAGGCGCACCGCGCCACCCGTGGGCAGCTGCACCGTGCCGCGCGGCTGGCGCGCGAAGGCAAGCCGGATCCGGCGGCGCCGCCCGCACAGGGGAAGGCGGCGGCTGCAAAGAGCCCACCTGCCGATGCCACCGACGCGGCGGTGCGCACGACCGAGCGCGAACGTGCTGCCGCCTACCAGGCCTTGCACCGCGCACTGCTGGCGGGCCTGCCGACGCAGATTGGCCACCGCACTGAAAAAGGCGATTTCCTGGCTGCGCGGCAGCGCCGTTTCGTGCCGTTTCCGGGCTCCGCGTTGGCCCGCAAGCCGCCACCGTGGATTCTTGCGGCGACCTTGCTCGACACCCAGAAAGTGTGGGGCATGACCAATGCGGCGATCGAGCCGGACTGGGCGATTGCCGAGTTGCCGCACCTGCTGGCACGCAAGCATTTCGACCCGCACTGGTCGCGTGCGCAAGGGCAGGTGGTGGCCTCCGAGCAGATCAGTCTGTTCGGCCTGGTGCTGGCGCCGAAGAAGCCGGTGCACTTCGGCAAGATCGACCCGGCCACCTCGCACGACCTGTTCGTGCGGCAGGGCCTGGTGCCGGGCGAAATCAACACGCGTGCGGCGTTTGTCGCCGATAACCTCAAGGTGCTGGAACAGGCGCGCGAAGAGGAAGCCAAGCTGCGCCGCGCCGGCATCGTGGCCGACGAAGACTGGCAGGCGCGCTGGTATCTGGATCGCATTCCGGCCGAACTGCATTCGGCCAGCGGCCTGGATGCGTGGTGGAAGACCTTGCCTGCCGACAAGCGCCGCAGCCTGCATTGGTCGTTGAACGATCTGCTGCCCGGCGAAGGCAGCGAGGCGGACCGGTTCCCGAAGTATTTCGCGCTGGGCGATGCGCGGTTGCCGTTGCAGTACCGCTTCGAGCCGGGTGCCATCGACGATGGCGTGACGCTCGAGGTGCCGTTGCATTTGCTCAATGCGCTGGATCCGTCGCGCTTGTCGTGGCTGGCACCCGGATTTGTGGCCGACAAGGCGTCGGCACTGATCCGCAGCCTGCCCAAGGCGCAGCGCCGCAATTACGTGCCGGCTCCGGATTACGGCCGCGCGTTCTACGAGGCCTTCAGCACGCCATCGGCGGACGATATGCGCGGCGAGCTGGCGCGCTTTTTGAGCAAGGCCACCGGTGCGCCGGTGGCGGCGCTGGATTTCGACGAAGAAGCGCTGGACACGCACTTGCTGATGAACCTGCGGCTGCGCGACGAGGACGGCAGGGTGCTCGCCGAGTCGCGCGATCTGGAGGGATTACGTGCGCGCTTTGGCGAGCGTGCCGGGCAGGCCTTTGCCGCGCGTGCCGGACGCGCGCTGGCAGCGGAAGGGCTGCGCGATTTCCCGGCCACGCCGATCCCCGAACAGGTGGCCGGCGAAGCGGGCGTGCCCGCCTATCCGGCCTTGGTGGATCAGGGCGAGGATGCCGCGCTACGGATCTTTGCCGACCGCAACGAAGCGCTGCGTGCGCATCCGCGTGGTGTGCGCCGGCTGCTGGAAATTGCCTTGGCCGACAAGATCAAGCAGGCGCGCAAGCAGCTGCCGGTGTCGCCCAAGACGGGGTTGTTGTATGCCGCGATCGAATCGCAGGAGCGCCTGCGCGGCGATCTGGTCGATGCGGCGCTCAATGCGGTGCTGGCCGAGGGGCTGGGCGCGATTCGCGACCCTGCCGCGTTCGCACAGCGCCGCGAGGATGCGGTCAAGCGGCTGTTTGGCGAAGCAATGGCACGGTTGACGCTGGCAGAGAGCATTCTCGGCGCGGTGGCCGAACTCAAGCCTTTACTGGAAGCACCGTTGATGGGCTGGGCGCGTGGCAATCTGGATGACATGGAACAGCAGCTGCGCGCGTTGGTGCACGCCGGGTTCCTGCGCGACACGCCGGCCGATGCGCTGGCCAATTATCCGCGCTATCTCAAGGCGATGATCCTGCGCACCGAACGCGCCAAGCGCGACCCCGCGCGCGACCAGGCACGCATGCTCGAGCTCAAGCCGTTCGTGGATGCACTCAACGACGCCGCGACGCGTGGGCTGCAACAGCACCCGGATTGGCAGGCGCTGCGCTGGGATCTGGAAGAACTGCGGGTGTCGGTATTTGCGCAGGAGCTGGGCGCCAAATCCGGCGTCTCGGCGAAAAAGTTGTCGCAACGCGTGGCGGCCTTGCGAGGGTAAGGCGCGCGCTGGCAGATGGCGGCGGGTTGCCGCTGCCTGCGAGGCGTCGCCTTGCCGTCTGGTTTCGTGCGCGTGAGTCTGCGGATGTTTGGCGTGTGATGCGCGCTATTGCGTGTGCCGCTGCCCACTCCGCAGGCCTCAACCGCAGAGCGCAGCTTCGACACCGCAGCGCCGTGCAGGTCGTACTGACCCGCTAACACCACGGCGCCAGGAGCTGCTGCATTGCTCCCGGCGCCCTGGCATGCGGTAGGTCAAAACTTCAGGTGCAGGGTCGCCATGTAACGGCGGCCACTCTTGTAGCGCCCGGCCAGATGCTCCTTGTCGCCGAGATACTGCAGGTATTCCTCGTCCAGCAGATTTTGCGCGTCGATCTGCAGCGACCAGTTCGGGCTGAACGCATAGCCCACGCTGGCGCCGAGTTCGGCGTAGTCGTCCACGCTGGCGGGCGCGGCGCCGGCCACGTAACCGCCGGCCAGGTAGCTGTCACGCCAGTTGTAGGTCAGGCGGGCGTTGAGCGGGCCTTTTTCGTAGTACGGCGAAAACGCCACGCTGTTGCGCGACTGGTAGGGCAACGGGTCGCCGGTGTTGTTTTCGCCATTGGCATAGGTGTAATTGGCAGTCAGACCGAAGCCGCTGTCGCCGAACGGCTGCTGGAAAGAAAGGTTGAACCCCTTGACCTTGCCATCGCCAGCGTTGCGTGGCCGCTGGATGCTGTAGTCGCAATAGCCGTCAGCGGTGCAGCCGTTGCTGCCGATCAGCTGCGCCCAGCTTTGCGGCGCGGTGTCGCGCAGGGCGTTGTATTGCCGCTCCACGCTGACGCTGGTGTCGATGTAGTTGTCGATCTTCTTGTAGAACACCGACCAAGCCACCACCGACTGCGGCGCGAAGTAATACTCCGCCGACAGATTGAAGTTCCACGATTCGTACGGCGATAGCTCCGCGTTGCCACCGCTGCCGGTCAGTGTGGTGTCGTTGAGGAAGGTGTTGTTGACCATCTGGTTGTACGGCGCCCAGGCGATCACCTTGGCCGCGGCAAAGCGGAACACCCAGTCGTCGCTGGTGTCATACGACAGCGTGAGCGATGGCAGCAGGAAGTCTTCCTTGCGCGTGCGCGTTTGCCACAGGCTGTCGGCGTTGGCCAACGACGGGGTGCCGCTATAGACGAACCCGCTGCCTTCGGTCTTGGAGTCCACATAGCGCACACCGAGGTTGCCACGCAGGCCGCCGCTGGAGAAGTTCACCTGTGCGTAGGCGGCGTTGTTGGTCTGCTCCAGCGCCCAGCTGTTATTGAGATAGCTGGCCGGATCCGGCGCGCTGTAATCCACCGGGCTGTTGCGGATCCAGTTGAGCACATTGCCGCGGCCGGCCTGCACATGCTGCCCGTGGTCCGGGTAGAAACCTTGCAGGTCGGTCAGGCCGATCGTGCCCACATCGGCCAGCGTGCCGGGCGTGACGCCACCATAGACGTTGAGCTCGAAGCGTTCGTCGTGTTTGCCGTGGCGCACGCCCAGCAGCAGCTGATTGAACACGCCATCGAATTGCAGGTTGAAATCCAGCTGGCCATAGGTGTCCTTGCTCTCGGTGGAGAAGATGCCGTTGTTGCCGAACCAGCCGCCGGCCGAGCCCCAGTTGGCCGGGTCGCGTGCAGCGGCCGGGTCATCGAAGCGGATGCCGCGGCGCGTATCCCAGCTGAAGCCGCCGTTGTAGAACGGCTCGATGAAATACTGCGAGAGATCGTTGTTTTCGGACTTGCTCTGGCCCACCTGCCCGTTGAGGCCCCAACCCTCGCCGCGGAAGGCGCCGCGCAGGTCCAGCCCTTTGGTGGTCACTTCCGATTCGCGCACGTTGTTGTCGTAGATCACCGTGCCGCCCAAGGGGTCGGCGTTGGCGCTGGAATGGCCGCTGGTGACCACGCCATTGCGCACGCCGCCCAGCTGGTCCACCGCGCCAACGGTGCCTGCATTCCAGGTGAGAAAGCTGTACATCGACTGGTTGTAGTTGTCGAAGTTTTCGTTGATGTACAGGCCGCTGAGATTGAACTCCAGCGCATCGCTGGGCTTGAGCTGCAGGTTGACCACGGCGCTGTCGCGTTCGCGGTCCTGCTGGAACCACGCGGCGTTGATCGAGTTGGGCACGTCCGCATCGGCCGGCACGCCGCCGGCTGCATTGGCGAAGGTGCTGGCCGGTGCATAGCCGAACACTTCCATGCCGCGCCGGTCCACGCGTTCTTCATAGTGCTGCGCGGAGACAGTGACGCCGAAGGTTTCTGCCGGATTTTTCCAGCTGTACAGCAGCGCGGCATTCGGTTTGCCCTGGCTGGCCTGGTCGCTGTAGCTATAGCCGATGGAAGCGGCCACCTCGTTGGCCTTCAGGTCGAGCGGCTGGCGCGTGTGCATGAGCACCGTGCCGCCCAGGCTGCCTTCGGTCAGGCGTGCTTCGGAGGACTTGATGATTTCCGCACGCCCCAGGATCTGCGGTGCCAGCAAGGTGTAATCGAAACCGCGGCTGGGCTGTTCGCCGTAGAGCCAGATTGCCTGCGCCACCGGGTGGCCGTCGAGAAAGGAGAGATTGAGGCTGGGGTCGGTGCCGTCGATGCTGACGCGCTCGCCCTGGCCAAAGCGACGGTCCAGGGTGACGCCGGGAATCTGCGACAGCGCTTCGGCCACGTTGGTGCTGGGGAACTTGCCGATGTCCTCGGCGGTGATCGCTTCGGAAATGCCGGTGTTGTTACGCTTGGTGTCCAGCGATTTTTCAAGGCTGGCGCGGATGCCAACCACCTGCACGGCATCCAGTTCGGTGGCCCGTGGGTCGGCCGTCTGCTGTGCCTGGGCGGCTAACACCAGCGACATGCCAATGGCGCTGGACAGCAGCGAAGTGCGGTATTTCATGATGTCTCTCCTGATCACGCAACAGGGATGGACGGCGGGCCTGCGCTCGCCGGATGCACGGGGGGTACACGCCGCTCGCGGTCGGGAGACGCGAGTGGTGGGGCGCTTACGACACCTCGGTGTGGTGTTGCAGATACCAGCTGGCCGCGCCGAGCACGCCGAGTTGCCCGTGTTCGACCAACTTGACCGGAATGCGCTCCAGCACCGGGCGCATGCGGCCCTTGGCGAGGAAGCGTTCGCGGAAATCACTCGCAGCCAGAAACTGGCCGATGCTCGGCAGGATGCCGCCGGCCAGATACACGCCGCCGGAGGCGCCGTACGCCAGCGCCATGTCGCCGACCGCGCTGCCGAGCAGCGCGCAGAACAGCTGCAGGCACCGCCGCGCCAGTGCATCGTCGCTGTGGAGCGCGGCGTGGGTGATGTCGGCGGGCAACGGGTGGATGGGCGTGGCCGCGTGCAGTTCGCACAGGGCCAGATACAGGTTGCGCAACCCGGGGCCGGAGAGCACATGCTCGATCGGCAGATAGGATGCGTCGCGCGCCAGGATGCGCAGCACCTGCGCGGTGTCGGGGTCATTGCTGGCCAGTGCCACCTGGCCGGCTTCGGTGGCGAGCACGGTCGGCTGGTGCGGTCCGTTGATCCACACCGCAGCGCCCAGCCCGGTGCCCGGGCCGACCACCAGGATCGGGCCACCGGGCTGCGCATGCCGCGGCGTGGGGCCGCTTAGTTGCACCACCGCACGCTGTTCCATCTGCGGCGCGGCATACGCCACCGCTTCGAAGTCGTTGACCAGATGCACCGCACGCACGCCGAGCGTGTCGCGCAACTGACGCGGCGCGATGGTCCAGGGCAGGTTGTTGCTGATGAAGCGGCCGTCGTCCAGTGCGACACCGGCGCTGGCGATCACCACTGCATCGACGGCGCGGCTATCGCGCAGGAAATCAGCCAGGATCACGTCCAGGCTGGCATGGTCGGCGCAGCGGTAGGTGCGGTACTGCGAGAGCTCGATCGGCGCACCCGCGCCATGCGAGACCCGGCCGATACGCACATGCGTGCCGCCGACATCGGCAGCCAGAAACGTGGTGGGAGCGGGGACAACGGGCAGAGCAGAAGCGCAAGCAGAGTGCGAGGTCGCAGCCACGGTCAGTCCTCTGGGACGCCTGGATCGGCCGATGCCGTCAGCGCGTAGCGGCTTGTTTAGGAGCTGATGACAACGCTGTCAATGGTCCAGTCGGGTTGGATCGATCTTGTTGACAGGCTCAAGCGCAAAAACAGCTCCGTGATGGGCTTTGTGCGGAGTTCATTGCGCAAACGGTCGAAGCCATACCAACCGTTTGCAGGGATTCACCGGGCGTGCATGACATCGTTGTGCCTGCCGCGTGGCACGCACTTCCGGCGTCTGTCGCGACCGTCGGAGGCGGCCATGAGGGATGCCCAGGCCAGATTCCTGTCCTGCTGTGGCGACCACGTCCTGCCGGGGTGCTCAGGTGGCGGGCGGCGGCGCGACCGCAGGCAAGGTGCGGCAGGCGGCGTTGTCCGAGGGCGGCGCCTGGGTCGGGTAGTCCTGCTTGCCCAGCACATAGGTCTGGCTGGTGGCGACAAAACCGTCTGCGTAGGTGGCTTCCACAAAATAGGCGCGCCAGCCGGCCTCAGGAACCTGCACAGGAACCGTCACCGCACCGCGCTTCCAACTCACCGCCGTGGCGGTGTAACGGATGCCGCAGGCAAAGCGGAAGTCACGCGCCTGCGGATTGCTTGCGCTCCATACCTTCACCTGCACCGGGCGCTCGCTGGAACGCACGCGGATAGCAGGTGTTGCGCCGCCACGCAGGCTGCCGCGCAAGTCCGGCAACGGGCGCTGCTGCTGCAGCCGGTTGACGAACGGCACCAGCGTATCCACCACCGATGCGCGGATGCCACCGTGCGATGCATTGGGCACCACGCGCAGCGCTTTGGCGCCGGGCAGTGCGTCGTAGAAAAATTGCGTGTTGTCTGGCACGAAGAAGTCATCGCCACTGGCATTGACGATGTCCTTGGGCACGGACAGCCGCTTGCGGTAGCGCGTGTGCAGGTACTGCAGGGGGTCCTGGATCTGGACCAGCTGCGCAAACGCAGGCGTGGTGAGCTGGGTGGTCATGCCTTCCTTGGCGTAGGCGTTGAACGCCACCGGCCAGTTCCCGCCATAGACCTTGGCCATGTGCGTGAGCACGGCCGGCATGTTCAGGATGTCGATCACGAAGGGCACCACGGCCTCCACGCGCTGGTCGGCGATGGCCGCATGCCAGCTGGCCCAGCCGCGCTTGGACGCGCCGGCCAGGATGAAACGGTGAATCCGCAGCGGCGCCAGTTCGCGTTCGGCCAGGCTCATGGTGCGCGCGATGGCCGCGGCCATCGGAACATTCAGCGGCAAGGTCTTGCGCTGCGCCGGCGCTTTCATAAACAGCGACCAGGTGTGCGCAACGCTGTCGTCTTCGCGGCGTGCGGTGCCGTCATCGCGATACGTCAGCGCCTGGCTGGGGAGGTCGCTCAGCACGATCACCACGGTGCGCGTGCGCGTGCGCTGCGCCAGGGCCGCGATCGCCTCGGGGGCCAGTTCACTGGATGGCTGCGCCGGGCCACCATCGACGGGCTGGCGCGTGCCATTGCTGGAGATCAGCAGCGCACGCGTGGGCAGGGCATCGGGCGGCACATAGAGCGCAACGTCGTGCTGCCAGCTGGCCGGCTGGACCAGGCCTTCCGGCGACCAGTCCTGCGAGGTCAGCAGATAGTCGCGGCGTTCGACTCCGGCCACGGTGCTGGTGGCAGTAAGCCGGTAGCTCAGCGGCTGCGCCTCTACCGCATTGTGGTAACACACCAACGCCTCGCCAAAGCCAACAGCGGGATCGGTGGCGCAGCGCTGCGTTGCGGGCGATGCACAGGCCGCAACGCAGCGAGCAGGGCAAGGAGCAGAACGCTGCGACGAGCGAAGGACGTCATTGCATATCTCCAGGCGCAGGATGCGGGGCTAGCGGGTCTGCAGTGAGCAAGACGGCAAGCATGTCACAGCGCTGCTCGGCGATGGAAAGCCGTGCGAACCCGCTGCAGCACACACGCATCTGCGGCGTGCATGAGTTTCAGACCATGGCGTGTGCAGCGCGCCAGCGGGCGACACCGCTGAGCGCGCGGGCTCGGAAGCGGTGTGCTCCCGCCGGGTGATCGGCAACGATTCCTCCGCCGCCGGCACCCATCTCGCAGATGCTTACTTGACCCGGCGCACCTTGGCCTGGGTGTTGTAGCCCTCGATCTGCATGTACCACACGCCGATCAGGCCGGGCTTGATCTTGGTCTTGGGCGAATCCTTGCGCACGCCGGGCAAGGTCACGCTGTCGGTCTGCTCCCACTCCTGCCCATTGGCGAGGGTGTAGGTGCGGCCCTTGGAGAAGCCCCTGAATTCACCGACCACGGTGCTTTCAATCGGGTCCTTGATGCCGAAATCGGAGAAGCCGCGATTTTTCACGATCACTTCCTGGCGGCCGGCTTCCTTGGCCTGCTCCACCACCACCGCCGCTTCCTTGGCCACCTTGCCCTGCAGCCAGTCGTTGAGCACGGCGAGTTCGCGGGCATCGAGCTTGTCCAGGCCGGCGGCCTTGAACTGTTCGGCGCTCATCTGCGACTGCAGATCGCCCTGCACGGCGCGCTGCGCCAGGACTGGCGTGGCGTGTAAGACGAGGGTCAGGCAAACCAGGAGGGGAACGCGGCGCGCGAACGACATGGAGGCAACCCGGAGAGAGAGGCCGCTAGTGTAGACGCTCGGCCGCGTGCCGCCAGCGGCTCATTCGGTGTCGCTGATTGCGGCCTCGGCGGCAACGGCGGCAGGACGCTCCGGCCGGCGATAGATGAAGTCCGGTGCCGGCGATGCGGCCTCGCGTTCGGCGGTGGCGCGGATCCCGGCATGGGCCGGGGAGCGTTCGCAGACCGGGTCCAGGGTGGCGGCATCGCCGGCCAGTGCCAGTGCCTGGCAGCGGCAACCGCCCCAGTCGATCTCCCGCTTCGGGCAACCCTGGCAGACCTCGGGCATCCACGCGGTGCCGCGAAACCGCGCAAAGGCCTCGCCGTGATTCCAGATATCGGCCAGCGAGCGATCGCGCAGGTTGTCGAACTGCAGGCCGTCGATGGTTTCGGCCGCATGGCACGGCAGCACGTCGCCACGCGGCGAGATATTGACGAAGCGCTGCGCCCAGCCACCCATGCAGGGTTTGGGCTGGCGTGCGTAGTAATCGGGGGTGACGAAGTCGATGGCCAACTGGTCGCCAAGGCTGCGCCGCGCGGTCTCCACCGCCACGATGGTCACGGCCAGCTGCTCGCGGCTCGGCATCAAGGCGGCACGGTTGCGCAGGCCCCAGCCGTAGTACTGCGTATGCGCCACTTCAATGCGCTCGGCACCCCATTCCAGCGCCAGCGCGATCATGCCGGGCACGCGCTCGGCGTTGTGCCGGTGGATCACCGCGTTGAGCGTCAGCGGCAGGCCGCGCGCGCGCACGGCGGCGGCGAAGGCGCGTTTCTTGGACAGGCTGTTGCGGTAGCCGGCAATGTGGTCGGCGCCGGCCGGGTCCACGTCCTGCACGCTGAGCTGCACATGTTCCAGGCCGGCGGCCTGCAATTGGTCGAGCATCGGCTCGCCGCCGGCCACGCCGGAGGTGATCAGGTTGCTGTACAGGCCCAGCGCGCGTGCATGCGCCACCAGTTCGGGCAGGTCCTTGCGCAGCATCGGCTCGCCGCCGGAAAAATGCGCCTGCAGCACGCCCATTTCGGCGGCCTGTTCCAGCAGCGAGCGCCAGCCGGCGGTGTCCATTTCCTCGCGCAATGCCGCCAGCGCGATGGGATTGGAGCAATACGGGCAGGCGAGCGGGCAGCGATGCGTCAGCTCCAGCAGTACCGACAGCGGTGGCGGCACAGTGCTCATAACCGCAGCAAGCGCTTCTGGTGCAAGGTGGTGGTGAGTTCGATCACGTCGGTCTCGATCTCGCTCGCATCGGCATCGAATTCGGCGGCCAGCGTCTGCGCGATCTGCGCCAGCGACTGCGTCCCGTCGTAACGCTGGGCCACCACCAGTGCGATGTCATCCAGCTCCACCACGCGTTCGGGCGCCAGCAATACCCACTGGTCGCGCGCGCGGTCGTGCTGCAGGCGTACGCCTGCACGCAGCGCAGGGCAGCTGTCGCGGCTGATGGTGCTCACGCGGCGGCCCGGTTGCTGTCGCGCTCCGGCACGAACGCATCTGGCCAGACAACGCCGGGGCTGACGTAGGCCACGTGCAGTGCGTCGAGCTGGGCCCACAGCACCGAGCATTTGAAATGTAGCGCGGCTTTCACCAGCTGCTGTTTTTCGATGGTGTCGGCGTGCTGCTTGACGTAGTCCAGCGCAAAATCCGAATCGCGCGGCGCTTCGGTCAGGCGGTGCTCGAAATACGCCAACGCTTCTGGCGAGACAAAGTCGTAGTGCTGCAGCATGCCGGCCACGCGCTGGCCGATGATGTTGGGCGCAAACAATTCGGTGAGCGAAGAGGCGATCGCTTCCAGCAGGCTCTTTTCGCGCACGAAATGCAGATAGGCCTGTACTGCGAAGCGCGTGCCCGGCAGCAGGGCACGGCCCGATTCGACCAGCTCGCGTGGCAGGCCCAGCGCGTCGGTGAGGTGCAGCCAACGTGCGATGCCGCCATCGCTGGGGCTGTTGCCATCGTGGTCGAGAATGCGCTGGCGCCAGATGCGGCGCAGTGCGGGGTCTTCCATCCGCGCCAGGATCGCCGCGTCTTTCAGCGGAATGCAGCGCTGGTATTCAAAACGATTCAACGCCCATGCCTGCACCTGGCCGCGATCGAGCTTGCCGTGGTGCAGCAGTGCATGGAAAGGATGCTGGTCGTGATACAGGCGCGCGCCGATCGCGCGCAGATCCGCTTCCAGCTGGTCGGGCGAGAGCAGGGCAGTCACAGGGAAATCTCCAGACCGTCGTGCGCCACATCCCAGCCGGCCGCGCGCACGGCGGCATGCTCCGGCGAGTGGGCGTCGAGGACGGGGTTGGTGGTGTTGATGTGGATAAAAACCTTGCGCGCCACCTGCAGCTGCGCGAACGCGGCCAGGGTGCCGTCAGTTCCATCGATGCTCATGTGGCCCATGCGCTGGGCTGTTTTCTGGCTCACGCCCAGTTGCACCATTTCATCGTCGCGCCACAGCGTGCCGTCGAAGAACACCAGCTCGGCGCCATGCAGGCGCGCGCGCAGGTCATCGGTCATGGCCGCGCAGCCGGGAATGTAGTGCACGCGGTGGCGGCCATCGTCGATGGTCAGCCCAAGCGTCTCTTCGTTGGAGCCGGCCAGGTCGCCGCCGCTGCGCGATTCCATAAACAACGGCACCTTGCCGGGAACCGAGAACGGCGTCAGCTGCAGGTCGCACAGGGTCAGCGGGGTATTCAACGCGAACGGATGCCGGTCCACGTACTGCGGGTTGAGGGCATCGAAAATCGGGTTCTGCGCAAGCAGGTCAAGCACGCGGCTGCTGGCATGCAACGAAAAGCGTTGGCTTTCGCGCATGGAGAGCAGGCCGGCAATATGGTCGATCTCACCACTGGTCAGCAGCACCGATTCGATCGGTGAATGGCGCAGGCCGTGTTGCGGCCAAAGCGCGGGCGTGGCGAGAATCTGTTGGCGAAAATCGGGAGAGGCGTTGATCAGAACCCAGCGCTGGCCGTCGGCACTGACGGTGATACTGGCCTGGGTACGACGTTGGGCACCGTCCGCTTGCTGCCACGCCCGCTGACTCGCGGGTGTGTGGCAATTCCACTGCGGGTGCCCACCGCCGGCCGCCGATCCCAAAACGATGATGCGCATGGAGAACTGTTACCTGTCTGCCGGCAACAGCCGGTCATGCATCGAAAGGAGGGCGGCAGGGTCGCTCAGAACTCGCCGGAAACGTAGCAGTTGATCTCGGCGCCACAATTGACTTCACGTACAACAGGCTTCTTCCAGGTCTTCATCGGCTACCTCGCAGTTGGTTGGAGTAACGCCGGCGCAGATTGCGCCGCGACGACGTGCAGGGAGCATAGGCACGCGGTTTGGGCCAGTTGTAAAGAGCATGTAAAAAGCTTGGGCCACGTCGCGCTTTGCACCGGCCTGGCGCCGCGATAGGTTGCCAATCAAGGCGTTGCCGGGTGAACCGTGCGTAAGCGCGGCGGGTACGCATGGGCGTGAGGGCGCAGGAAACACGCGTTGTGGAGATGGTGACGCGCACGTTACCGTAGCTGTCAGCCCCCCCTGTCCCTGCCGCCTTCGTGTCCACCGTTGTGACCAGCTCCGCCCCCGACCGCCTGCATGCCGTGCTGCAGCGTCCCGCCCTCGCGTCGATCGCGCCCGCCTTGCGCGATGCGTTGGCACAGGCCTGGGCTGCCTCCGAAACGGCGCAGGCAGACAGCGTGCCGTGGGCCTTGCTCACCGATACGCTGGACGCCCTGGCGCACCTGGCGGCCGACGAAGCGACCCTGGTGGCCGCGTTGTTGTTCGATATTCCGGCGCTACGCCCGGGTGTTGCCACGCTGCCATGGCAGCCGGCGGAACGGCGCGGCGTGGTGGAGGGGCTGCTGGATGGCCTGGATGCCGCCGACCACGTCTGGGCGCTGCATGCCGGGCGCGAGGCGGGGCGTAACAGCGAGGGCCTGCGCCGCCTGCTGTTGTCCATCATCCACGACCTGCGTGTGGTGCCGATCCTGCTGGCCCGCCAGCTGGCGCGCATGCGCGTGGCCGACCGGCAGAGCGAGGAAGAACGCCGCGCGCTGGCCCAGCTCACCCGCGACATCCACGCACCGTTGGCCAACCGGCTGGGCATCTGGCAGGTCAAGTGGGAGCTGGAGGATCTGGCGTTCCGGCACCTGGAACCGGATACCTACCGGCGCATCGCCCGCGATGTGGACGAAACCCGGGTCGCGCGCGAGCGCTACATCGAGGCGGTCAAGCGCACGCTCTCGGCGGCGTTGGCACAGCAGGGCCTGCGCGCGGATGTCAGCGGGCGGCCGAAGCACATCTACAGCATCTGGCGGAAGATGCAGAAAAAGCGGCTCTCCTTCGACCAGCTCTACGATGTGCGCGCGGTGCGGGTGATGGTGGACGACGTGGCCGCCTGCTATGCCGCGCTGGGTGCGGTGCACGCGCTATGGGCGCCGGTGCCGAGCGAGTTCGACGACTACATCGCCCGGCCCAAGGCCAACGATTACCGCTCGCTGCATACCGCGGTGGTGGGCCCGGAGGGGCGCACCATCGAGATCCAGATCCGCACCCACGAGATGCACGCCCAGGCCGAACTCGGCGTGGCTGCGCACTGGAAGTACAAGGAAGGCGGCAAGGGCGCGGAAAAGGCGTTCGATCGCAAGATCCTGTGGATGCGGCAGCTGCTGGAGCAGGTGCAGGACGGCGAACACGGCGAACTGGCTGGCGCGCTGGATGCGGAGCTGATCGAAGACCGCGTCTATGCGCTCACGCCCAAGGGCGAGGTGATCGACCTGCCGCAAGGGGCCACGCCGCTGGATTTCGCTTACCACGTGCACACGATGGTGGGGCACCGCTGCCGCGGCGCACGCGTGAACAACCGCATCGTGCCGCTGACCTACCGGCTGCGCAGCGGCGACCGCGTGGAAATCATGACCGCCAAGGAAGCCGACCCGCGCCGCGATTGGCTGCTGGCCTCCAACGGGTTCCTGGCCAGCGGGCGCTCGCGCGACAAGGTACGCGCCTGGTTTCACAAGCTCGACCGCGCCCGCAACGTGCAGGCCGGCAAGGACGTGCTTGATCGCGAGCTCAAGCGCTTGGGGCTGCAGCATGCCGACCTCAGCGTGGCCACGCGCAAGTTCCACGCCGACAGCATCGACGACCTGTACATCCAGGTGGCGCTGGGCGATACCGGGCCCAACCAGGTCAGCCGCGCGCTGCTGGAAGCCGAACGTGCGGCCTCGCAGCCGGCCGTCCCGGCGCCGCCGCGCCCGACCGCGCGCCGCGACGGGCTGGGCAAATCCAAATTTACCGTGCAGGGCGTCGGCAATCTGTTGGTGCAACTGGCGCGCTGCTGCCACCCGGTGGCGGGTGAGCCGATTGCCGGGTATCTCACGCGTGGCCGCGGCATCACCGTGCATCGGGCCGACTGCGTGGCGCTGTCGCGTCTGGCTGCCGCGCACCCGCAGCGGGTGCTGCCGGTGGAGTGGGGCCAGGCCGGGAGCGGTTACGAGGTGGACGTGCAGGTGCGGGCGGTGGACCGGCGCTGGCTGCTCAAGGACATCACCAACCTGATCGCGCAGGAAGACGCGCATGTGCTGGAAATCAACAGCGATAACGTGCGCGACAGTGGCCGCGCGCAACTGCGGCTGCGCCTGAAAGTGAGCGATTACGAGCAGCTCTCGGCGCTGCTGGGCAAGCTGGACGCCTTGCCCGGGGTGAACGAGGTGCGCCGGCTGGGCTGAGCGCACGCAGTCTTCGCAGCCGGGGCGGCTACCATTGCGTGGTGAACGCGTCCCCGTCAGGTCGCGCCAAGGACGGACGCCACCGCATGTTCCCGCTTCCGCGCTGGGCCAGATCGCCGCGCCTCTGGGCGCCGCTGCGCAGCCGTGCGCTGTGGCGCGTGGCGCTGGTGCTCGCCGCGTGCCTGTTGCTGAGTGTCATCGTGTTCCGGCGCCCGCTGGCCGATCTGCTGTGGCCGGACAGCCGCATCCAGCAACTCCTGCAGCGCGGCGACGCGGCGCTGGCACGTGGTCAATTGAGTGCTGCCGATGGCAGCGGGGCGCGCGAATTCTTTGCCGCGGCACTGGCACTGGACGGCGACCGTAGCGAAGCGCGGCAGGGCCTGGCCCGCACCGGTGCGGCCGCGGTGGTGCAGGCGCGTGCGGCACTGGCTGCGGGCGATGTGCCGGCGGCCCAGCGCGGGGTTGCGCTGGCACGCGCGCTGGAATTGCCGCAGGCGCAGATTGCGCCGGTCGAGCTGCGCCTGCGGCAACTGCAGGCGCGCCGGGCCGGCCTGGATGCGCTGGTGGCCCAGGCCGTCGCCGCGCAACAGCAGGGCCGCCTGGACGGCACGCCCGACAGTGCACTGCCGTTGTATCAGCGGGTGCTCTCCCTGGCCCCGGACCGCACAGATGCCCTGGAAGGCCGCGAAGATGCGCTGACCGACCTGCTGGCACAGGCCCGCCACGCGCTGGCACGCGATGCACTCGCCGAGGCGGCCGCCTTGCTGGCCGCGGCCAAGCGCTACGACGCCGGGCATGCCGATGTTCCTTCGACCGAGGGCCAGTACCACCGGCTGATGGATCAGCGCCGGCAGCGCGCCGACACGCTGTTGCGGCGCGGCCGGCTGGCGCCTGCGGTGCGCGACTTCACTGCCGTGCTGGCTGCCGAGCCGGGCGATGTGCAGGCGCAACGCGGGGTGGAGCGGGTTGCTGCCGAATATGCCGCGCAGGCCACCCGGCAGGCCGCGGATTTTCAGTTCGATGCGGCAACACAGTCGCTGCAGCAGGCGCGCGATCTGGTTCCCTCTGGCCCATCCATCGCCGCGGCCGAGCAGGCGATTGTGCGTGCGCGCGATGCGCAGCGCGGGCCGGAATCCGGGTTGTCGCGGGGGGCGCGCGAACGCCGCCTGCGCAGCCTGCTGCAACGCGTCGCCGCAGCCGAAGCGCAACAGCAATGGATGACGCCGCCTGGCGCCAGCGCCTACGACGCCGTGCGCGCCGCACAAGCGCTGGCACCCCGCGACCCGCGCGTGCTGCAGGCTGCCGCACGCGTGGCGCCGGCCAGCCAGCACTGTTTCGAGGACGAGTTACGCAACAACCGGCTACGCGCCGCGCGCGGCTGTCTGGATGCCTGGCAGGCGCTGATGCCCACCGGCGACGCTCTGGCGAGCGCGCGCCGGCGTTTGGCGCAGCGCTGGGTGGCGGTGGGCAGCGAGCGGCTGGGCCAGGAAGACGCCGCCTTTGCGCGCCGCGCGCAGAACGAGGCGCGTCAGTTGGATCCCTCGTTGCCGGAGTTGGCGGACTTCAGCCGGCGCGTCAAAGCGGTGAGTGAAGAGCGCTGAGCGAATGATCGGTTGAGGCGGTGTCTGTGAGAGCCCATGCAGTACACCAGACGGCGCATGCACGCCCACCTCGCCTCACTCAGCGATAAACAAGGTCCGCACCGTCGCGCGTGCGGCATCCAGCGAAAAATGCTGCGCCACGTTGCGCAGGCCGTTGTCGGCCAGGCGTTGCCAGAGCGCGGCGTCCTGATACAGGCGCACGATGGCGGCGGCGAACGCATCTGCCTCATCTGCCACGCACACGTCCTCGCCATCGTGCAGGTGCATGCCTTCCACCGCGCAGGTGGTGCCCACCACTGGCTGGCCGTGCGCCATGCTCAGGTTGATCTTGCCCTTGACGCCGGCACCGAAGCGCAGCGGCGCCACTGCAATACGCAGCGTGTCCATGTACGGCACCAGATCCGGCACATACCCATGCAACTGCACGCCCGGCGTTTCATCGGCCAGTAACTGCAGCGCGGCGGGCACGTCGGCGCCGATGCAGTGGAACACCACGTCCGGCAACTGCGCGCGCACCAGCGGAAAAATCGCACTGATGAACCACTGCACCGCATCCACGTTCGGTGGATGCCGGAAGCCGCCGACAAACACCAGATCGCGCCGTTGCGCGAACGGCTGGCCGCTGCCGGCAACCTCGTGCAAATTGGAGAGCAGGGCGGTGCGGATCTGCGGTGCATCCGCGTGCAGCTGCGCCTGCTCGGCCGCCGACACCAGCACGGTTACGTCGGTGGCCGCCATGATCTCCAGCTCGCGCAGGCGGGTACGTTCGGCGCTGCGCAGCAGGTTGGCGTCGCCGGCTAGCTCGGCGCCACGGCGCTCGCGCAGATAGTGCAGATCCACCGTATCGAACAAGGTGCGTGCCTGCGGCGCGTAACGCTTGAGCAGTGGCAGGCAGGCATGGGCGACGTGGTGGCGCACCAGCAGCACCGCGCTGAAACGTGCGCCATGCGTGCGCAGCCAGGTGCCGATGCCGTCCAGGAACGGCGCATACCAGACTTCCACGCCGAGTTGCTGCAAGGCCTGCGTATGGCGGCCGGCATGTTCCCGACGGGTGGGCACGAACACCACGTGTGCGCCTTCGGCGCACAGCAGGCGGATCAGGTTGAACTGCCGCAACGAACCGGAGTCACGGTCCGGTTGCGGCACGCATTCGTCCAGGATGAGGACCTGGCGTTGGTGGCGGTGCAGGCTGGCGGGGTCGGGGACGCTGCCAACCGGCAACTGCGCCTGCAGCACCTGCTGCCATTTTTCGGCGAACACGCTGCGGTTGCGCACCTGATACGCCTTGACGCCGGTGCGGGTGTCGGTGCCGTTGCTGGTGCCTTCGTCATGCACCACCACGCTTGCCGGCTGCACCAGCACGCTGTGCCTTGCGGCACGCACCGCGAAGGCCAGGTCGGTGTCTTCGTAATACGCCGGCATGTAGCGCCGATCCAGCCCACCCAAGGTCTGCAGCAGCGCACGCGGCAGCGCGATCGCCGCGCCGGAGCAATAGTCCATCTGCCGCACGTAGGCGTAGCGCGGATCTTCGGCCGACTCAAAACGCCCGTAGCTCCATGCGCTGCCATCGCCGAACACCACGCCGCCGGATTCCTGCAAGCGCCCATCCGGATACACCAGCTGTGCGCCTACCAGGCCGGCGGATGGATGCGCGGTAAAGGTGCCGATCAACCAGTCCAGCCAGCCCGGCTGCGGCACGGTGTCGTTGTTGAGCAGCACCACGTAGTCGCCGCGTGCCAGCCCAATGCCGTCGTTGCAGGCAGCGATGAAGCCGCCGTTGCGTGCGCGCTGGTGGTAGTGCAGGCCCTGCACGTGCGGCAGATTGGCAGCGGTGGCGTCGCTGCTGCCGTCGTCCACCACCACGATCTCGATGCCCAGTGCCGGTGGATGCGCGGCCAGTGCACGCAGGCAGGCGAGTGTGTGCGCGATCTGGTTGTACACCGGGATCACCACCGTCACCTGCGGCGTGGCGCTGTGCGGCACCGCAAATGCCGTAAATGGCGCAGCCTCGGGCAACCACAGCGGCGTGCCGAGCGCGACCGGCGGCGCCTGCGTGTGCACGCGGATGCGCTGCCAGGTGGCGCGCCATCCGCGCGTCCGCATGCTGGCGACGCTGCGGTGGATCAGGCCAAGCACGCGATTGAACAGATAGCGTGCATCGGCCAAGGACATCGACATTCCGTTGGAACTCCAGCTTAAGCCACAGGGTCCGGCACGCCGCAGCCACGACAGGGCTGCGCTAGACTCGCCGGACTCTACATTCTCGCATCCCTGTGCCCCGACGCTACGATCACGACGCTCCCGACGATTTCGAGGACGACTCCACCGAGCAAGGCTCCCGCTGGCAACGCAGGCTGATCGTCTGGGGCCTGGCGGCATTCGCGCTGGCGCTCGGTTTCCTGATCCCGTACACGATGTACCTGAACAAGCAGGTGACCCAGCGTTTCGGGGAACTGCGCTGGCAGATCCCCACGCGTGTGTACGGCCGGCCACTGGTGCTGGTGCCGGGCAAGGCGCTGGACGCAGCCACGCTGAAGACCGAGCTGGACGCGGCGTCCTACCGTGATGACGGCCTCGGCAAGCTGGCGGGCACCTATCAGCAGGACGGCAGCCGCTTCGTGATTGCCAGCCGTGGCTACATCGACGTGGACGGGCAGGTGCCGGCGCGTCGGATCGAGGTTGCGCTGTCCGCTGGACGGGTAGCCAGTGTGCGCGATGCGGCCGACCGCAAGACGCTCAAGAGCGCGCGGCTGGATCCGGCACGCATTGCCACGCTGTACGGCCAGAAGCAGGAAGAGCGCCGCCTGGTGCGCATGGAAGAAGTGCCCGAGCTGCTGGTCACCGGCCTGCAGGCGGTGGAAGATCGCGATTTCAACAGCCACCACGGCATCGACCTGAGCGGCATGGTGCGCGCGGCCTGGATCATGGCGCGCTCCGGCGGCCAGGTGCGCCAGGGTGCCAGCACGCTGACCCAGCAGCTTGCGCGCAGCGGCCTGCTCGGCATCGGCAAGGAACAGACGGTCACCCGTAAGTTCAACGAGATTTTGTATGCGGTGATCATGGAGGCGCGCTACGACAAGCGCACCATCCTGGAGGCGTATCTCAACCAGGTGTACCTGGGCCAGCGCGGCGGGCAGGCCGTGCACGGCGTGTCGTCCGGTGCGGAGCTGTGGTTCGGCCGCGAGCTGGGCTCGATGACCACCGAACAGGTTGCGCTGCTGATCGGCCTGGTCAAGGGGCCGTCGTATTACGACCCGCGACGCAGCCCCGCACGCGCGCTGGACCGGCGCAATTTCGTGCTGGGCAAACTGCGCGAGAACAATCTCATCGACGAGGCCGAGTACAAGCGCGCGCTGGCCGCGCCGCTCGGCGTGCCCAAGGAGCCGGGCCTGGTCGCCGCCAATCGCTTCCCGGCCTACGTGGACCTGGTGCGCCGGCAACTGGCGCATGACTACCCGGAAGGCGTGCTGCAGGGCGCCGGCATGAGCGTGCTCACCGGCATGTCGCCGTCTGCGCAGGCGTATGCCGAAGGTGCGGTGACCGGCACCATCAAGCGGCTGGACAACAAGAAGCGCCCGCCGTTGCAGGCCGGCCTGGTGCTGACCGACGTGCATAACGGCGATGTGCTGGCGGTGGTCGGCAGCCGCGACGTGGCCAAGCCCGGTTTCAACCGCGCCGTGGAAGCGCAGCGCCAGGTTGGCTCGCTGCTCAAGCCCTTCGTCTACTTGCTGGCACTGGCCTCACCGGACCGTTGGGCGTTGTCCAGCTGGGTCGACGATTCTCCGGTGACCGTGCAGCTTGCGCGCGGCAAGACCTGGTCGCCCGGCAATTCGGACAACCGCAGCCATGGCACGGTGCGCCTGATCGATGCGCTGGCGCATTCGTACAACCAGGCCACGGTGCGGGTGGGCATGCAGGTGGGTCCGGAGCGCGTGGCGCAGTTGATCCAGGTGCTGGCCGGAATCAAGGCCGAGACCAATCCTTCGTTGATCCTGGGCGCTACCGACCAGAGCCCGTACGGCATGGCGCAGCTGTACCAGTTCCTGGCCGCCGGTGGCGAGATCCAGCCGCTGCATGCGGTGCGCGGCGTGCTCGATCCGCAGGGCAAATTGCTCAAGCGCTACGACAAGACCCCGGCACCGGCGCAGGAAGGCGATTCGGTCGCCGCCAACCTGATCAGCATCGGTCTGCAGCAGGTGGTCAGCGGTGGTACCGCGCGCCAGTTGCTCGGCGATGGCCTGGGGCGGTTGTCGCCGGCCGGCAAGACCGGCACCTCCAACGACGGCCGCGACAGCTGGTATGCCGGCTACACCGGCGACCATCTGGCGGTGATCTGGATGGGCAACGACCAGAACGCCGAAACCGGCCTGTATGGCGCCACCGGCTCGATGCGGGTGTGGTCGAGCATCTTTGCGCGGCTGCCGAGCGCGCCGTTGAAGGTCAGCGGCAAGGGCCTGGATTGGCAGTGGGTGGACGCCAGCGGCACCGGCGTCACCGACGCCGGCTGTCCCGGCGCGCGCCAGTTCCCGTTCGTGGTCGGCTTCACCCCGGCGTACGCGTCGTGCGCCGGCAACGCACCGTCCATCGAAGGGGCGCCTGCCGACGGCAGCGCACCGGCCGAGCAATCCAGCGGCGGCGGCTGGCGCCGGTTCTTCGGTCTGGACAAGAAGACCGAAACGCCCGCGGCCGCACCTGCCTCGCCCCCACCTGCGCACTGACAGGAACGACTCATGATCCGATTGCACCGTTTGCTTGCCCTTGTTGGCGTCCTTGCCACCCTGACCGCCTGCATCAGCGCGCCGCCCGCGCCACCACCGGCGCCGGTGGACACCACCACCCCGGCGCAACGGCTGGCCTTGATCGAACGCGAAGCCGGCGTCGACGATACCGAGCTGTCGGTGCAGCCGCTGCGCGACCCGCAAGTGGACGATCTGCGCGAAACCGCCAAGGCCAAGCGCCAGATCGGCGACCTGGCCGCGGCGGCGGCCGCGCTCGATCAGGCATTGGGCCTGGTCTCCGGTGACCCGGCAATTCTGCAGGAGCGCGCCGAAGTGGCCGTGTTGCAGGGCGATTGGAATGCTTCCGAGCGCTTTGCCAAGCAGGCCATCGAACTGGGTTCCAAGACCGGCCCGCTGTGCCGCCGGCATTGGGCGACCATCGAGCAGGCGCGCCTGGCGCGTGGCGAAAAAGAAAACGCGGCCTCGGCCAAGGCGCAGATCGTCGGGTGCACGGTGCCGGGCGTGAAGCGGTATTGATCGGGGTGCAGGGCGGGTAGCCGCCCTGAGAGTGGGGTGCAACGCGCGCCGCTGCATGTGCTGCGTTGATGCGTGAGGGCGGTTAGGCGTGCATCCTGCGTGCGGGGGCGCTCGAAGCTTTGAGTTGCGCGCGATCCACGGCATGTTGCGTGTCGTGTTCGCTCGTGGCTTCCTGGCATGTCATGCCGATGGTCCGAAACCTTGCCGGTAGGCCGGAAGGTCCTGGAGACCACGGCGTGCCCCAAGGCGCGGCGTCGGCAGCCGGGTAGCGCATTCAAGCTCCAAGCCGTCCCGTGGCCGCCAACGATTAGCGCCTCACGTTGAGGCCGGCAGTCGCGTGGTGCCACGCCGCCCGAACCAGGATCCGCGCCCAGGCCCGTCCTTCACACCCAGGCCCGTCTTTCAACAGCACCGCCTCGCGTGCGATCCGCCATGCCCCGCCAAGGCAGCGGCCGCGCACACGCGTTAGGCTGTTGCGTTCCCCACGCTGTCGTCGTCCGTCATGTCCCAACTTGCCACTGCCAGCATCGAGGCGCTCAGCGAAGGCGGGGCGCTCGCGCGCCAGCTCGACGCGTTCGCGCCACGTGCCGCGCAGTTGCGCCTGACCGGCGCCATTGCCGAGGCCTTCGAACAGCGCGACGTGCTGCTGGCCGAGGCCGGTACCGGCACCGGCAAGACCTATGCGTATCTGGTGCCGGCGTTGTTGTCCGGGCTGAAGACCATCGTCTCCACCGGCACGCGTGCGCTGCAGGACCAGCTGTTCCATCGCGATCTGCCGCGCGTGCGCGCCGCGCTCGGCATCGGTCTGCGCAGTGCGCTGCTCAAGGGACGCGCCAATTATCTGTGCAAGTACCGCACCCAGCAGGCGCGGGGTGAACCCCGGTTTGCCAGCCCCGAGCAGGTCACCCAGTTCCAGCGCATCGTCGCCTGGAGTGGGCGCACCCAGTTCGGCGACATGGCCGAGCTGGATGCATTGCCGGACGACTCGCCGCTGCTGCCGATGGTCACCTCCACCGTCGACAACTGCCTGGGCACGGAATGCCCGTTCTATTCCGAATGTTTCGTGGTGCAGGCCCGGCAGCGCGCCCAGGCGGCCGATCTGGTGGTGGTCAACCACCATCTGTTGCTGGCCGATCTGGCGCTCAAGCAGGAGGGGTTTGGCGAAATCCTGCCGGGCGCGCAGGCCTTCGTGATCGACGAGGCGCATCAGCTTCCGGAACTGGCGGCCAATTTCTTCGGCGAGAGTTTCGGCATGCGGCCGTGGCAGGAACTGGCCCGCGATTGCATGGTGGAGGCGCGCTTGGTGGCCGGCGCGCAGGCCAGCCTGCAGGCGCCGATCCTGGCGCTGGACGACGCCCTGCGCGGGCTACGCGCAGGCATGGAAGGCCTGCCGCCGCGCGGCACGCAATGGCGCGCGCTGGCCAAGCCGCAGGTGCGCGAGGGCTTCGATGCGGTGCTGTCCGCGCTGGCGCGGCTGGGCGAGGCGTTGCTGCCGTTGCGCGAAGCTTCGCCGGGGTTTGACGGCTGCACGGCGCGTGCGCAGGAGGCGCTCAATCGCCTGTCGCGCTGGTTGGGCGAAGACGTACCGGTGCCGGATTTCGAACAGGACCTGCCGGAAACGGTGGACAACGACGTGCTGTGGTACGAGCTCAGCCCGCGCGGCTTTCGTTGCCAGCGCACGCCGCTGGATGTGTCCGGCCCGTTGCGCGAGCACCGCGAAAAATCGCAGGCGGCGTGGGTGTTTACTTCCGCCACGCTGGCGGTGGGCGGGGAGTTCGACCACATCGCCTTGCGGCTGGGCTTGAACGACCCGATCACCTTGCTGCAGCCCAGCCCGTTCGATTGGGCGCGCCAGGCGCTGTGTTATCTGCCGCCAAATCTGCCGGACCCGGCCGCGCGCGGTTTCGGCACGGCGCTGATCGCCGCATTGCATCCGGTGCTGGAAGCCTCCAATGGCCGTGCGTTCTTGCTGTTCGCCTCGCACCGCGCCCTGCGTGAAGCGGCCGAAGCCCTGCGCGATGGGCCGTGGCCGTTGTTCGTGCAGGGCGAGGCGCCGCGCGCGACCTTGCTGCAGCGTTTCCGCACCTCGGGCAATGGCGTGCTGCTCGGTTCGGCCAGCTTCCGCGAGGGCGTGGACGTAGTTGGCGATGCGTTGAGCGTGGTGGTGATCGACAAGCTGCCGTTCGCCGCGCCTGACGACCCGGTGTTCGAGGCACGCCTGGATGCGATCCGCCGCGACGGCGGCAATCCCTTCCGCGATGAACAATTGCCGCAGGCGGTGATCGCGCTCAAGCAGGGCGTGGGCCGGCTGATCCGCAGCGAAACCGATCGCGGCGTGCTGGTGTTATGCGACCCGCGGCTGTTGAACAAGGGCTACGGACGTACCTTCCTGAATTCGTTGCCGCCATTTTCGCGCACCCGCGAGATCGATGATGTGCGTGCGTTTTTCGGTGCGGAGCCCGAGGCTGGCCAGGCCGGATCAGAGGTTGCGACGTTGCTGCCCGACTGAGCAGCTGTCAGGCGCGATTGCGTCGCTGCGCGCGGATGGATTCGCTGCGAAGACTGCTGCAGGTACGCATGCCGAACTGTGCCAAAGGCGCTGCCGACAGCGGCACTGCCGCACGGTCGCCGCTGATGCAAATCTTAGAGCAGCTATCAAAACGACTGCGCAGCCGGCAGGCGGGCGCGGCCGGTGCTCGGAATCGGCATGTACCCCCGTACACTCCGGTTCCTCCGCGCCGTCCGCATCCACCTGACGGCTGCTCGCTGCGTATTGTAAGCCGCTCTTAATCAGTGCTGCTGCGAGCCTCCCGTCAACGCAGCACGTGGCGTCATCCATCGACACAGACGCCCCGCCGCATGCCGCCAACCCGCTAAGACCCGGCTTACGCCCCGACTCGGGCGCCCCAGGTCGATCAGTTAAGCTTTGCGTCTCTCCGGGCCCCGATTCCCGGTCCCTGATTCACGGTTCTCGCCCATGAAAATCCTCGCATTCGAAACCTCCACCGAAGCCTGCTCCGTCGCGCTGCATGTCGATGGAGCCGTACGTGAGCGCTTCGAACTCGCGCCACGCCGGCATGCCGAGCTGGCGCTGCCCTGGGCCGAGCAGCTGCTTGCCGAAGCCGGCATCAGCCGCCGCCAGCTGGATGCGATTGCAGTGGGCCGCGGGCCCGGTGCCTTCACCGGCGTGCGCCTGGCGATCGGTATCGCGCAGGGCATTGCATTGGCACTGGATCTGCCGGTGCTCGCCATCTCCACCCTGCAGGTCTTGGCACTGCGCGCACCGGCCGAGGCGAGCCATGCGCTGGCTTGCATCGATGCGCGGATGGGCGAGGTGTATGCCGGGCTGTTCGAGCGTCAGGGCGAGGCGCTACTGACGCTCGGGTCCGAAGTGGTCTGCGCGCCGGAAGCCGTGCTGCTGCCGCAAAGCACACCGCAGTGGGCCGGCGTCGGTACCGGCCTGGCTGCCGGCGAGATGCCGCTGCAGCAACGCTTCGCCGGCCGCCTGTCCAGCGTGGATGCGGCTGCGCTGCCACATGCCGCGGACCTGCTGACCTTGGCGCTGCCTGCAGCGCTGCGCGGCGAAGGCGTGGCGCCGGAGCGGGTGGAGCCGGCCTATCTGCGTGACAACGTCGCGCTCACCCTGGTCGAACAGCAGGCCGCACGCGCAGCGAAGGCGGCGGCGGTTCCACGTTGATGAATAGTGCAACGGTACAGGCGCGTTTCCGCGGTTGCCTGCTGGGACTGGCGGTGGGCGATGCAGTTGGCACCACGCTGGAATTCTGCGCGCCCGGCAGCTTCACCCCGATCACTGACATGCACGGTGGCGGGCCGTTCGCCTTGCGCGCCGGGCAATGGACCGACGACACCTCCATGGCGCTGTGCCTGGCGCACAGCCTGCTGTATCGGCAGGGCTTCGACGCCGCCGATCAGATGAACCGCTATTGCAACTGGTACCAGCACGGTTATCTCAGCAGCACCGGCACCTGTTTCGATATCGGTGGCACCGTCCGCCAGGCGCTGGAGCGCTATCTGGATGGCGGCCCGGCATTTAGCGGAAGCGACGACCCGCGCGCGGCGGGCAACGGCTCGCTGATGCGTCTGGCCCCGGTGGCGATGTTTTACGCGCAGCGTCCCGAGCAGCTGGGCGAGCGCGCCGCAGACAGCTCACGCACCACCCATGCCGCGCCAGAGGCGCTGGATGCGTGCCGCCTGTTTGCGTTCCAGCTGCGTGCTGCGCTGCTCGGCAGCGGCCGCGACGAGGTGTTGCAGCCAGCAGCGTTGCCGTCGCAATCGCTGGTGACGCCGGCAATTGGCGCGCTCTTGGTGCGCGCGCATGCATCCGTGGCACGTGCGCAGATCCGCGGCACCGGCTACGTCGTCGATGCGTTGTCGGCGGCGTTGTGGTGCTTCGCCACCACAGACACCTTTGCCGATGCAGTGTTGCGCGCCGCCAACCTCGGTGACGACGCCGACACCACCGCCGCGATCTGCGGGCAGCTGGCCGGCGCGTTCTACGGTATCGACGGCATTCCGGCGGCCTGGCGTGAACGGGTGCAGGATGCCGCCGAGATCATCGCATTGGCCGATCGCCTCTACGAAGCAGCGCAGGCGCTCTGACCGCGGCTGCGAAGCGCTGGTAAGCCAACGATGCGATCGATCGCCCGGCGTCCTGCATCTTTACGTGTGCGCAGCGATTGATTTGGCTATGTCCGGTCGCCACACATCGACGCGCGCTGCACTCCTGCGCGCAACGTGGGCACCTCTCAATACGCTATCGATTCACCAGCAGCGCGTGCCCAGGCAGTGCCCATGCAGCCCCGCGCGTATGCACGCTCAGCGGTCGTCGTGCAATTCGCCGCCGGGCAGGAACAACCAAGTGCGGGTGACCTGCAGGATGTCGACATCGTCCTTGCTGCGCGGCAGCGGCGGAAACGGCTGTGCCAGTTGCACCACCCGCAAGGCGGCCGCATCCAGCACCGGGGCGCCGCTGGAGACCAGTACACGGCTGCTTTCCACGCTGCCGTCGCGGCGCACGCCAACGGTGATCACCACCTTGCCGCCCAGTCGGCGGCGGCGCGCTTCGTCAGGGTAATTGAGGTTGCCGACCCGTTCGGCGCGGTCCACCCACGCGCGCAGATAATTCGCGTAGGCGTACTCGCGGGTACTGGCAGAGACGAACTTGCGGTTGGGGCGCTTGGCGTACTGCTCCGAGCGCAGATGCACCTCGGCCGCCAGCCGCGCCATCTCGGCATCGCGCTGCACGCGTTGCGCGTCGGCAGGCGAGAGCGGGTCGGTCTGCGGATTGGGTTGCGGGGTCGGCACGGCCTGTTCGCCGCGGCGGCTGGACACCACCCGCGTCTGCGTTGGCAAGGGCGCCTGCACGGTGGTGGCGCGCTGCGCCTGCGGCGCCAGCCCGTTGCGGTCTTGCGGCACCACGCCCGGTTGGCTGTCGCGCGGGCGCTGCGCGGTGTCGTGGTTGCCGCCGCCCTGCTGATTGGCCTGGGCCAGGAAGTCGGCCTGCTTGGGCGTCAGCGGGGTGCTGGTCTGGCTGAAGATCACATCCAGGGTGGGCACCAGCGGTGCGTCTTCGCTCACCGCAAAGCCCACGCACAGGATCAGCAGGCCATGCAGCAGCAGCGAGATCACCAGCGTCGCGGTCAGGCGCTGGCGTTCGTCCATCGGTGCAGGCAAGGCCGCGGCCGTGCTCATTGCGCGGTGCCGGCCTCGATCGCATCGAACAGCAGCCCGGCAATATTGAGCCCGAACTGCGCATCCAGCTCACGCACGCAGGTGGGGCTGGTGACGTTGACTTCGGTGAGGTAATCGCCGATCACGTCCAGGCCCACGAAGCGCATGCCGCGGCGTTTCATTTCCGGGCCCACCTGCGTGGCGATCCAGCGGTCGCGCTCGGACAGCGGGCGGCCTTCGCCACGGCCGCCGGCGGCCAGGTTGCCGCGGAACTCGTCGCCCTGCGGAATGCGCGCCAGGCAGTAGTCCACCGGCTCGCCGTCCACCAGCAGGATGCGCTTGTCGCCGGCAGTGATGTCGGGGATGAAGCGCTGCGCCAGGGTCAGCTTGCGGCCGCCATCGGTCAGCGTTTCCAGGATCACGTTGAGATTGGGGTCGCCGGTGCCGCTGCGGAAGATCGAGCGCCCGCCCATGCCGTCCAGCGGCTTGAGCACCGCCTGGCCATGTGCGAGCACGAACGCCTTCAGCGCGGCCGCGTCGCGGCTGACCAGGGTCGGCGGGCAGCACTGCGGGAACAGCAGCGCGGCCAGCTTCTCGTTGTAGTCGCGCAGGCCCTGCGGGTCGTTGACCACCTGGGCACCGGCGCGCTGGGCGACGCTCAGTACCTGGGTGTCGTAGATGAACTCGGCATCCACCGGCGGGTCCTTGCGCATCAGCACCACCTGGCCGGGACCAAACACCAGCTCGGTGAACGCGCCCAGGGTGAACCAGCTGGCCTTGTCCTCGCGCACGCTCAGCGGCGCGACCTGCGCCACGGCGCGTCCTTCATGCAGGCTGAGTCCGCCGGGGCGCACATAATGCAGGCGGTGACCACGGCGCTGGGCTTCCAGCAACATGGCGAAGGTGGTGTCTTTGGCGATCTTGATGGAGGCGATGGGATCCATCACCACGACGACGTCGAGCGACATGGGGCTAAACCTTTAGAACAAGCTGCCGATGGTAACTTCAAGCGGTGGGCGATGGCGCGCCCGGCGGGTTGCGAATGCGCGACTTCCCGGTCCAAGGGCGCCCTGCTGCGGTCGGAACGTCCGCCTGGCGGGGCCCCGGCAACGCACCCTTGACAGTCGATGCGGGTCTTGGGATATACATGTAGTTTCGTAGCGACGTCGGAAGGGATGAAGCGTCGCGCGCCCGGGGATATTTGCATGACTGAAAACATGGCTGCGGGTGGGGAACTCGCAGGACTGAAGGTGATGGTTATCGATGATTCGAAGACCATTCGCCGCACTGCCGAAACGCTGCTCAAGCGCGAAGGCTGTGAAGTGGTGACAGCGACGGACGGATTCGAGGCACTGGCCAAAATTGCGGACCAGCAACCTCAGATCATTTTCGTGGACATCATGATGCCGCGCCTGGATGGGTACCAGACGTGCGCGTTGATCAAGGGCAACCAGCTCTTCAAGTCGACGCCGGTGATCATGTTGTCTTCCAAGGATGGCCTGTTTGACAAGGCACGCGGCCGCATCGTCGGCTCCGAGCAATATCTGACCAAGCCATTCACCCGTGAAGAACTACTGAGCGCGATCCGTACGTACGTCAACGCCTGACCAGGGGGAAAGGCAACATGGCTCGAATCATATTGATCGAGGACTCGCCCACCGACCGGGCAGTCTTCAGTCAATGGCTGGAAAAAGCTGGCCATACGGTCGTCGCCACCGACAATGCCGAAGAGGGACTTGAGCTGATTCGCAGCCAGGCGCCCGATCTGGTGCTGATGGATGTGGTGCTGCCCGGCATGAGCGGCTTCCAAGCCACACGTGCACTTGCGCGCGATCAGGCAACCAAGGACATCCCCGTGCTGCTGGTCAGCACCAAGGGCATGGAAACCGACAAGGCCTGGGGATTGCGGCAGGGTGCAAGCGACTACATCGTCAAGCCGCCGCGCGAGGACGATCTGATCGCGCGCATCAAACAACTGGTGCGTTGATGCGTTCTCCATTCGACATTCTCGAAGACTACGAGCGCCGTAGCCTTGCGCACGCCACGCCGCTGCCCGAACGTCAGTTCTCGGCCGATATCTGGCGTGGCGTGGGGTATCGCGTTGGCACCCGCCGGCTGGTCTCGGATTTCCGCGAAGTCGCCGAAATCGTGCCGATGCCGCCGGTCACGCCGGTGCCGGGCGCGCAACCCTGGCTGCTGGGCGTGGGCAACCTGCGCGGCAACCTGTTCCCGGTGATCGATCTGAAGCAGTTCCTGGAGGGCCGGCGCACGGTGCTGCAGGAAGGCCAACGCGTGCTGATCATGCGTCAGAGCGGCGGCGACGTCGCGCTGACCATCGATGAGCTGTACGGCCAGCGCAGCTTCGAACAGGCGCAGGCGGTCGAACCGGGCGAGTTGGCGCAAGGCCGCTACGCCCACTTCATCGATCGTGCTTTCCGCAACGAGACGCAGGACTGGGGTGTGTTCTCCCTGGCGTTGCTGTCACGCACTCCTGAATTCCGGCAGGCCGCGGCCTAAGCCGCGACCCCGCCACGTCATACAGATCGAGGTCGAACCATGAGTACCGCCCCGGACGCCCGCAAGACCAACAAGCTCGGCAGCGTCAGCACCAGCTTCTGGCTTGGCCTGCTGGTGTTGTCGATGATCGTGTTCGGCGCCAATACCGGCGTCGCCACCTGGCAAGGCAGCCGCCTGGCCGGTGCCAGCACCGGCGCGGCCGACCTGCAGGTGCTCTCGCAACAGCTGGCCAACCAGGGCCGCGAAGCGGTCTCCGGTGACGCCAAGGCCTATGCCGCGTTCAAGGAGACCAAGGGCCGCATCGACAGCACGGTGAGCGAACTGGATGGCCGCTACGGCCAGGAAGGCTCGGTCTCTGGCGCGATGGCGCAACTCAAGTCGACCTGGGTGCCGCTGAGCAAGAACGCCGACCAGGTGATCGCCAGCGAACCGGCCGTGCTCGGCCTGGCCGGCAATGCCGACCGCTTCTCCGGCAGCGTGCCGCAGCTGCAGGCGCAGTTGAACGAAGTGGTGCGCGCAATGACCGTCAGCGGCGCGCCCGCGTCGCAGATCTACAACACGCTGCAGCAGGTCGTGGTCGCCGGCACCATGGCGCGCCGGGTGACCGAAATGCGCGCTGGTGGCGCCAATGCGGCGTCCTCGGGCGACGCGCTGGCACGCGACTCGGTGGTGTTCACGCAGATGCTCGAAGGCCTGCGCGCCGGTAACGACGAACTCGGCATTGCCGCGGTGCGTAACCCGGCCGCGCTGTCGGCACTGGAGCAGTCGCAGGCGCAGTGGACGACGATGAAGAAGGACGTCGACGCCATTCTGGCCAGCTCGCGCAATCTGTTCGCCGCGCAATCCTCGGCCGCGGCGCTGACCGCCGGCTCGAGCAAGATGCTCGACGACAGCAAGAAACTGTTCGATGCGTTCTCCGCGTTCGGTTCGGTGCGTGACACGCGCCTGTTCCCGAACTTCTGGCTGGGCGTGGTCTCCGGTTTGCTGGCGCTGCTGGCGATTATCGGATTCGTGTGGAGTACGGTGCGTGCGCGCTCGCGCGAGCAGGACGTGCGCTACCAGTCGCAGGTGGAATTCAACAGCCGTAACCAGCAGGCCATCATGCGGTTGCTGGACGAAATCAGCTCGCTCGGTGAGGGCGACCTGACCGTGAAGGCCTCGGTGACCGAGGACATGACCGGCGCCATCGCCGACGCAATCAACTACGCCGTGGACGAGCTGCGCCACCTGGTGACCACGATCAACGACACCTCGGCCAAGGTGGCCGTGTCGACCGAGGAAACCCAGGCCACTGCAATGCAGCTGGCCGATGCGGCCGGCCAGCAGGCCAACCAGATCACCACCGCTTCCGAGCGCATCAGCGAAATCGCCGCCAGTATTGAGCAGGTGTCGCGCAACTCCACCGAGTCGGCCGAAGTGGCGCAGCGCTCGGTGGTGATCGCCGCCGAGGGTGCCGGCGTGGTGCGCGAGACGATCCAGGGCATGGACCAGATCCGCGACCAGATCCAGGAAACCTCCAAGCGCATCAAGCGCCTGGGCGAGTCTTCGCAGGAAATCGGCTCGATCGTGGAACTGATCAACGACATTTCCGAGCAGACCAACATCCTGGCGCTCAACGCCGCGGTGCAGGCCGCCTCGGCAGGCGAGGCCGGTCGCGGTTTCGCGGTCGTGGCCGACGAAGTGCAACGCCTGGCAGAACGCACCTCCAGTGCGACCCGACGCATCGAAGGCCTGGTCCAGACCATTCAGGCCGATACCAACGAGGCGGTCAGCTCGATGGAGCAGACCACCTCCGAAGTGGTGTCCGGTGCACGCCTGGCTGAAGACGCCGGCACCGCGCTGACCGAAATCGAGCGCGTGTCCAATGCACTGAACAACTTGATCAAGAACATCTCCATCGCCGCGCACCAGCAGTCCGCTGCGGCGGCGGACATCACACAGACCATGGGCGTGATCCGTCAGATCACCAGTCAGACCTCGCAGGGTGCAGGCAAGACGGCCGCGTCGATCGGCAATCTGGCCCAGCTGGCGGCCGATCTGCGCCGTTCGGTTGCCGACTTCAAGCTGCCGGCGTGACCACGACGCGGAACGGGAAAGGATCAGCAGATGGCGCGTAGTCGCGTTACGTCGATGCAGGAATGGGCCAAGCGCCGCAATTGCGGTCGTGCGGTCGTTGTCAGGGGGCTGCAATGAGTGCGCTTCGCGATGCGATGAGCCACGCCGCACTGGGCTGGGTCAAGCCGGAGCTGGATGAAACGTTGCGCCAGGCGCGCAACGAGATCGAGTACTTCGCCGAAGAACCGTCCGACACCAGTCGGATGCGGTTCTGCGCGGGCTATCTGCACCAGGTGCAGGGCACGTTGCGGATGGTCGAGCTGTACGCGCCGGCGATGGTGGCCGAAGAACTGGAACTGCTCGCCAACGCGGTGCAGGCCGGTGAGGTCAGCGACCGCGACGAGGCCTGCGCGATGCTGATGCGCGGCACCGTGCTGCTGCCCGATTACCTGGAGCGCCTGCAAAACGGCCACCGCGACATTCCGATCGTGCTGCTGCCGCTGCTCAACGAGATCCGTGCCACGCGCGGCCAGCCGGGTCTCAACGAGAGCGTGCTGTTCGCCTTCGATCCGCAGGCCGGTGTTGCCACCGAGGCCGAGCTGGATCACGCCCGCGGCAGCCTGAGCGGACGTAACCGCGAATTGCTCGACACCGTCGGCAATGCGGTCAAGGAAGAACTGCTGCGCGTCAAGGACGCGCTGGACCTGCATCTGCGCACCGGCGGCGACATCGCCGAGCTGCAGACCCAGGTCAACGAACTCGGCAGCGTGGCCGACACGCTGGGCATGATGGGCCTGGGTGTTGCACGCAACGTGGTGGTACAGCAGCGTGATGCGCTGGCCCGCGTGGTCGATGGCCAGGTGCAGATGGACGAAGGCGTGCTGCTGGATATCGCCGGCGCGCTGCTGTACGTGGATGCCTCGCTGGACGATCAGGTCGCCAGCCTCGGTGCCGACGTCGGCGAAGCCGGCGATGAAGCCAGCACCAGTGCCAGCGCGTCGGAAGTGCGTCGCACGGTCGACGTGCTGGCGCAGGAAGCGATTGCCAACTTCGGTGCCGCGCGCGAACACTTCGTCGCCTTCATCGAGACCAACTGGGACCACGCCCGCCTCACCGACGTGCCGCATCTGCTGGGCGAAGTGGGCGGCGCGCTGCGGATTCTGGAATTGCCGCAGGCCGCCGATTACCTGGAAGGCGTGCGCCGTTATGTCGATCTGGAACTGATCGGCAAGCAGCGCGTCCCCAGTGGTCGCCAGCTGGACACCCTGGCCGATGCCATGGCCAGCCTGGAGTACTACCTGGAAGCCCTGCGCGAGCGCCGTCCCGGCCGCGAGGAAATCCTCGACATCACCCGCAACAGCCTGGAAACCCTGCGTTACTGGCCGTTGCCGTCGGGCCAGCCGTCCGAACTGCCGGTGGGCGCCGACCAACCCGGCGCGGCCGAACCGCAGCCTGCGGTGGTGCCGTTCGCACAGCAGCTCAGCGAGCCGAACCCGGCCGCCAACGACGCCGCGCCCGCTGCGTCGCTGGAATGGGCCAACGAGACCGTGCATGAAGCGCCGTTTGCCGACAGCGCGGTGCAGGACACCGGCGCTGCGGCAGCCGACAGCGTGTTCTCGTTCGACCCGGTGGCTGCGGAAGAAACCGTGTCCGGCCAGTCGCACGTGCCCTTCACCATTACCCCGGTGGCCTTGTCCGATGACGGCGCGCAGGCGTCGGGCAGCTGGCAGCTGGACACCACCGAGCAGAGCGCACCGCCGACGTTGTCGGCGTTCGACCCGGTCTCGGCCGAGCAGGACGGCAGCGATGCCGAGGCCGCGCAGGTCAGCTATACCGTCGATCTGAGTGCGCTGGAACAGGACGTGCCTGTCGTGCCGGTGGTGGCCGAGGAGGCTCCGCTGCAGATCGAGCAGATCGACCTGCCGGGCGAAGACACCATTGCGCCGCTGGAGTTCATCACCCCGGTGCAGTCGCAGCGTGCCGGCAGCCTCGAGGATGCGTTCTCGCCGCCGCCCCCGCAGGAAGACGACAACCCGTTCGTGGAATCGGCGCCTGAGCCGACGCCGGAACCGGCCGAACCGACCACCGAGGCCGCGGGCCCGCGCGTGCAGCAGGCCACGGTCAGCGAATTCGAGCTGGACGATGCGTCCGCCGCGTTCCTGGCGCAGCTGGATGCCGCTGCCCAACAGTTCGACGTCGATGGCGCACCCGCCACGCCGGCAACCGCCGATGCGGCAGCGACGCCGGTTGCAGATGCACCTGCGCCGGTCGCGGCAGAGGCCGGTATTTTCGGCGGCTTCGGCGACAGCGATATCGATGACGACATCCGCGACGTGTTCCTGGAGGAATTCGACGAGGAACTGGTCAACTTGGGGCAGCTGCTGCCGGTGTGGCGCGCTGCCCCGCACAGCCAGGAAAACCTGCGCCCGATCCGCCGTGTCTTCCACACCCTGAAGGGCAGTGGCCGTCTGGTGGGCGCCAGCACACTCGGCGAGTTCAGCTGGAAGATCGAGAGCATGCTTAACCGCGTGCTCGACAACTCGCGGCCGGCCAGCCCGGCGGTGGTGGCGATGGTCGAACTGGCCTACGCGGTGCTGCCGCAGTTCAATGCCGCACTGCGCGATCAGGGCCGCATCAGCGCCGATCTGCCGGACATCCAGGCCGTGGCCGAGCGCGTGGCCGCTGGCGAAGAAGCCTATTACGTGCCCGCCGTGCAGGCCGTGGCCGAGGCGCCGGTGATCCCGGCGCTGCCCGCCGGCACCACGCCGATCACCGAAGGCACGCCCGCGTCGGTGGACAGCGTGTTGCGCGAAATTTTGGAAGCGGAAGTCGCCACCCATCTGGAAACCGTGCATGGCTGGCTGCAGGCCGCCCAGCACGGCCCGCAGTTGGCAACCGAAGAGCTATTGCGTGCCGTGCACACCATGAGCGGCGCGTTCGCCATGACCGACGTGCCGGAAATCACCCTGGTCACCACGCCGGCCGAAAGCTATGTGAAGCGACTGCTCGGCGCGTCGGCCACGCCGTCTGCAGAGGGCGTGGAAGCGCTGGCTGCCACCGCGGCGGCGATTGCCACCACGGTGACCGCGCTGCGCGCCGATGCGCCGCTGATTCCGTCGTTCGCGCCGCTCACCGAGCGCCTGCGCGGGCTGGTGGACGAGCTGCCGGAAGCGCAGTGGCCGCCACAGGTATTCCTGGACGAACTGGAAGAGGTGGATACCGCGCAGGACACCGCCGGCATCGAACTGACGGGTGTGCAAGACCTGTCGCGCTACGTCGATGCGGATGCGTTGGCGACTACCGGCGATGTATCTGCACAGGCCGCCGGCGACGCGACGTTGGACGCCCAGCCGCAGGACGACGCGCCAATTGCAGTCGACGAACTGGCCACCGCCGAAGCCGACGACAGCACCGCGCTGTCGCTGGACGACGCCGCGCCACGCGAAACGATCAGCGACACCGCCGAGCTCGAACAGCAACTGCGTGAAGCGATCGACGCGGTGCCGATGTCGGCCGATGCCTCGCTCGATGACGCGCCGCAGGCCGACAGCGATGCCGATGCCGAACTGACCACCGCCCAGGACACGGTTGCCGACGAACCGGTGCTTGCCGCCGATGCCTGGGACGCGACCGATCTGCAGACCACCGCGCCGGCCGATGTCGATGCGCATGCCGGTGATCGGACGCAAGAGGATGCGACGACGGATCACGCGGCTGACGAGGCCGAGCACACCGCGCACGCCGAGACAGAGGCCGCGACCTTGGTGGCTAGCGATGCGGTGGCCGTCGATGAACTTGCCGAGGCCGAAGCACGCCTGGGCGATGCGCAGACTCTGGACGTGCCGTCGCTGGATGAGGCGCAGGCCGAGCAGCACGCGTCGAGCGACCTGCAGGCCGAGCAGCACGCGTCGAGCGACCTGCAGGCCGAGCAGGGCGAACAGCCCTCCGAGCAGACGCACGCCGATGCCGATGCTCTGGGTGAGCATGCCGAACAGCAAGATCAAGATCGCGACGAACACGCGGCCGATACGTCGGTCGAGACGATCGACGCGTTGGAAGCGGTGCACGCCGGGACCGACGCGAACGATGGCGCGTATGCGCCGGTAGCCGAGGAATGGACACCGGAAACTGCCGCACTGGATAGCGTGGACACCACGCACGCGATGCAGGATTCCGGGCAGCAGGAGCAGCACGAACTGCCGCACGACCACGTGCAGCCGTCCGAGCACTTCGACACGCAGGACGGCGCCGCCGCCCACGATCACGACCAGCAGGTGGCTGACGAGGCCGCGTTGCTGGCGGTGGATGGCGCGCAGCCACTCGATGCGTTTGCCGCATCGAGCGAGACCGACGCAGCGCAACTGGACGACGCACCGCTGGAGCACGCAGAGGCAGGCGACAGCGTGCCGGCGCAGACCATCGAGTCGGTGCAGGCGTTCGAGATGGCGCAGGTCGCCGACCGTGTGGAACAAGCCGGCGATCCGCTGGCCGACACCTTGCCCAGCGAGGCGATTGCCGACGTTGCACCGGCGCAGGACGCCGCCGCTGGCGATGCGGACAGCAGCAACGACCAAGTCGCCGACGATGCCGATCGCAGCAGCGATCAGGGCGCCGCGCAGCTGCACGACACCACGCGTGACGCGCAGGACGAGCACGTCGAGCACGCCGAGCACGTCGAACAGGTCGCGCAGGAAGAGCCCGCCGTCACCGCAGAAGATGCAGCAGCCAGCGCAGAAGAAGACACCGCGCCGGTGGCCTTCAGTGCGCCGGTGGAAGAGGCGGCACCGGCCGACACCACCGCCAACGATGCCGGCGCTGCCTTCGATATCGGCCCGCTCAACTTCGACGAGCTCGATGGCGAACTGGTCGACATCTTTGTCGAGGAAGGCCGCGACCTGCTCGACCATTGCGATGGCCTGATCGCCCGCATGCGCGAAGTGCCGGAAGACCGCGATGTCCTCAACGGACTGCAGCGAGATCTGCACACGCTCAAGGGCGGCGCGCGCATGGCCGGCATCAACGCCATTGGCGATCTTGGGCACGCGATCGAATCGCTGCTCGAAGCCGTGGCCGCCAACCGCACCGACATCGATCGCGATGACGTGCGGCTGTTCGAGCGCGGCTTCGATCGCCTGCACCAGTTGTTGACCCGCACCGGCATGCACCGCGCCGTGGCGATGCCGGTCGATTTGGTGGAAGCCTTCGAAACCCGCACCCGTGGCCGTAGCACCGCACCGCAAACCGACGCCGATGTGCGTGCCATCGCCAAGGCCTCGGTCGAGCCGGCACCGCTGTCGGCACCGATCCCGGTGGATGGTCAGGTCGAAGAGGATTTCCTGCCGCGTGTGCAGCAGGAGCAGGTGCGCGTGCGCGCCGATCTGCTCGACCGTCTGGTCAACCACGCCGGCGAAGTGGCGATCTACCGTTCGCGGCTGGAACAGCAGCTGGGTGCCTTCCGCGGCGCCATGGGCGAACTGGATCGCACCAACGCCCGTCTGCGCGACCAGTTGCGTCGTCTGGATCTGGAAACCGAAGCGCAGATCGTTGCGCGCTATCAGCGTGAGCAGGACCAGGGCGATCGCACCTTCGATCCGCTGGAACTGGACCGCTTCTCCACCCTGCAGCAGCTCAGCCGCGCGTTGAACGAATCGGCGGCCGACTTGGGCGGCCTGCAAGGGGTGCTGGAAGACCTCTCGCGTCAGTACGACGGCCTGCTGCAACAGCAGTCGCGCGTCAGTTCCGAACTGCAGGACGGCCTGATGCGTGCGCGCATGGTGCCGTTCGACGGCCTGGTGCCGCGTCTGCGCCGTGTGGTGCGCCAGGCGGCTACCGAAACCGGCAAGCAGGTGCATCTGGTGCTGGAAGGCACCCAGGGCGAACTGGACCGCAACGTGCTCGATCGCATGGTCGCGCCGCTGGAACACATGCTGCGCAACTCGGTGGCGCACGGGCTGGAAACGCCCGAGCAGCGCCGCGACGCCGGCAAGCCGGAAGAAGGCAGCATCGCGATCCGCCTGCGCCGCGAAGGCTCGGAAATCGTGCTGGAAGTGGCCGATGACGGCGCCGGGCTGGACCGCGAGGCGATCCGTCGCCGTGGCGAACAGCGCGGCCTGATCGAGCCTGGCCAGGAGCTCAGCGAGGCCGAACTGGATGGCCTGATCTTCGCGTCCGGCTTCAGCACCTTCGACCAGGTCAGCCAGCTGGCCGGCCGTGGCGTGGGCATGGACGTGGTGCGCAACGAAGTGCGTCAGCTCGGCGGCTCGGTGGACATCCACTCGGTGCGCGGCCAGGGCGTCACCTTCACCCTGCGCCTGCCGCAGACGCTGGCGGTCACCCAGGCGGTGTTCGTGCGGATCGGCGAAACCACCTTCGCGGTGCCGGTGGGTTCGGTCAGCGGTATCGGCCGCATCTCGCGCACCCGTTACGAGTCGGGCGAGGGCGGTTACCACTACGCCGGCGAAGAGTACGTGCTGCACGACCTCGGCTCGCTGGTCGGCCAGCCGGTTGCGCGTGCCGATGGCCAGGCGCAGGTGCCGTTGCTGCTGGTGCGTGCCGGTGATCTGCGCGCCGCCGTGGCGATCGATCAGGTGCTGGGCAACCGCGAAATCGTGGTCAAGCCGGTGGGCCTGCAGATTGCCTCGGTACCGGGCATCTACGGCGCCACCATCACCGGCGATGGCCGTGTGGTAGTGATCCTGGACGTCGCGCCGCTGGTGCGTCGTTACCTGACCCAGCCGGCACGTCCGGCGCTGGAAACGCCGGCCGAAGCGCAGCGCCAGGTGCCGTTGGTGATGGTGGTGGACGATTCGCTGACCATGCGCAAGGTCACCAGCCGCGTGCTGGAACGCCACAACCTGGACGTGACCACCGCCCGCGACGGTGTCGAGGCGCTGGAGCTGCTCGAAGAGCGCGTGCCCGACCTGATGCTGCTGGATATCGAAATGCCGCGCATGGACGGCTACGAATTGGCGACCGCGATGCGGGCCGATCCGCGCTTCAAGGCGGTGCCGATCGTGATGATCACCTCGCGCAGTGGCGAGAAGCATCGCCAGCGTGCCTTCGAGATCGGCGTGCAACGTTATCTGGGCAAGCCCTACCAAGAGTTGGATCTGATGCGAAACGTGTATGACCTGCTGGGGATCGCCCGTGTCCGAGAATAATGGCGCAATGGGAACGCCGGTCGCCCTGCTGGGCCGGCCCGGTCCGGCGCGCGAGCGCCTGCGTGAAGCCCTGACACTGGCCGGTGCGCAGGTCGTGCTGGAAGACGAGCCGGCAGCGGTCGACGTGCAGATGCTGCGCGATGCCGAGCCGGTCGCCGTGCTGGTCGCGCTGGAGCCGGCAATCGAAGATGCGCTCGAAGCCCTGGAGCCGGCCTTCAACATGCCGGGCGTCACGGTGATCTTCGACGAGGCCGAGCTGACCGTACGCCGCGAGGGCTGGGAAGCGCAGCGCTGGGTGCGCCATCTGGCCGCCAAGCTGCACGGCCATGCCGATGTGCTGCCGCCCGGCACCGAAAGCGAGCCATCGTTGCAGCCCGAGCCGGGCCTGGCGTTCGTTTCTAATCGTCAGGATTCGGACCTTCAGCTGGATCAGCATCTGGAAGCGGCCGCGCATGCCTTTGAACGTGTGCCTGGCGATGCGATGTTTAGCCACGTAGCCGAGGCCGCACCTGCGGTGTCTGCGTCGACACCGGCGCTGGGCGATTCCAGCACCTGGGGCCTGGTCGATGAGGTGGCCGTGGTGGTGCGTCCGCGCAGCGAGCCGGATATGGCCGCGCTGTCCACGGGCAGCCTGTCGCTGGTGGATCTGGACCAGGCTGCGGCCAGTGAGGGTGCGGTGCTGGTGATGGCCGGGATTGGCGGGCCGGATGCGATCCGCCGCCTGCTGGCCGCGCTGCCGCCGGCCTTCCCGCGCCCGCTGCTGGTGCGCATGGCGCTGGATGGCGGGCAGTACGGCAACCTGGTGCGGCAGATGGGCCGGGTGTCGGCGTTGCCGGTGGAGCTGGGAGAGATTGGCCAGCCGATCGAGGCTGGCAAGGTCTATGTGTTGTCCGACGAGGTCGGCGTGCAGCAGCAGGCCGGTGCATTGGCGTTTGCCGCGCAGACCGACCCGGCGGCGCTGGTGGCCGCGTTGCCGCCGGCCGACAGCGCGGTGCTGATGCTCAGTGGTGCCAACGAAGCACTGGTCGAGGCCACGCTGGCCCTGGCCGGGCAGGGTGGTTGGGTAGCCGGGCAATCCGCCGATGGCTGCTACGACCCGGCCGCCGCCGCGCGCCTGGCGCAGCAGGGCATGCTTTCCGGTGACCCGGCGCAGTTGGCGCAGGCGTTGGCGCAGCGTTGGCCGGCGTAAGCCGGGCGTTCCCACCCAGATTGGAAGACAAGCGATGAGCTACGCCAACAATGACGAAATCCGCGGCGTCCTGATCCAGGCCGGGCAGGAGCGCGTGCTGCTGCCCAACGCCACGGTGGCCGAGGTGATGTCGCGCGTGGCGGTGGAGCCGCTGGCCGACATGCCGCGCTGGATGGTCGGCCGCATCGACTGGTACGGCTGGAAGGTGCCGCTGCTGTCGTTCGCGCGCCTGAGTGGCATGGGCGAAGAGCCCACCGCGCTCAACAACAAGGTGATCGTGCTGAAGGCGCTGGGTGGCAACCCGGTGCTGCCGTATTTCGCATTGCTCACTGCCTCGTTCCCGCAGCTGATTTCGGTACCGCGCGATGGCCTGCTGGCCGACGCCTCCGAAGATGTGCTGCCCGACGGCGTGCACATGCGTGTGCTGCTGGGCGAACAGAGTGCGTTGCTGCCCGACCTGGACGCCATCGAGGCGCAGGTGGGCCAGGCGCTCGCCGCCGCGGCCGCCTGACACCAACGCCCCACGGCTGCGTGACCGCCACGCAGCCATGTGTGCCATCGCCTCCGGTAGCGAACGTAGCGACGCGATGGATGCGTTGCAGCGCTGCTCGTTTAGAGCGGCCACGGGTGCCCTGTTTCAGCCGTCGTTCTTTCTATCCAGATGAGCCGCGCATGCTGCGGTTGCATGCGGGGGTCGCCCTTGTTGCTGCGGCTACGCGCTGTGCGAATGGCCTGCCTGAAACGCTGTTTTTCGCGATGCAGTTGATCGGCGCGAGCGTGCCGCGTTTGGGCAGGATGCGTCGTTCGAGCGCGCCACCGTGAGCATTCCGGTGTTTGCACCGCTACGGCATGCCGACGGCGTGGTGTTGTGCGACCTGGCCGTGGTGGACCCAGCAGCCATGGCCGAGTACCACACCCGCAATCGCGCTCACCTGGCCGATGCCATGCCGGCACGGCCGCCGGCGTTCTACACGACCGATGGCTGGCGGCGCCTGTGCATCGCGTACCGCACTGCAGTGCCAGGCGAGCGCGAACTCCAGCTGGTGTTGCTGATGGAGAGCCAGGTGATTGGCACGCTGGGCTTTACCCAGATCCAGCGCGGTGCGTTTCAGGCCTGCCACATGGGCTACGGGCTGGATGCGCAGCAGCAGGGCCGTGGCCTGATCCACTGGGCTGCCACCCAGGGCATTGCTTTTGTATTCGAGGCGCTGGGCCTGCACCGCGTAATGGCGCAGTACGTGCCCGAGAATCAGCGCAGTGCGCGCGTGTTGCAGCGCCTGGGCTTCCAGGTGGAAGGGCAGGCGCGCCGCTATCTGCAGTTGAACGGCGTGTGGCGCGACCATGTGCTGACCAGCCTGCTGCGTGAGGATGGGTTTCCGGTTGAGGAGTGATGGATGGCCTTTGAGTAACCGTTGCACTCGGTTGCATGCGCTTGGTCGGTCACGCGTTCTCAGTCGTTGTTTAGGTTGGTGTTGAGAGCGGAGTTGCGGATGGACACGCTTCTGGATGTATCGCGCTGTTTAAAGAAGTCTGGAAACGGCGAAGGCCACATGGAGTGGGGCGACACGAACGCCCGTGTGAGCGTCAAAGTCATTGCGGCCCAGCGGCTACGGCTGCTCGACAGGCCGCTGGGATCATTCCTGCGCGTTGCTGGAAGAGACGTCCACGCGCAGCTGGTCCGCTGCCAGCTGCGTGTCCTGCAAAACGTCCACGCGCGTGGTCCAGCCGCGTTGCTGAATCTGCTTGCGCAAACCCGCGGCCCAGCGTTGTACAGCCGGTGCGTCGGGCGCTGCAGCCCACAGACGGATGCGCGGTGGCGCAGTGTTGGGCGCACGTTGGGCGAACCACGCGGTAGGGCGTACCGAAAGTGCGACGACCTCGCCTGCGGGTCGTGGCGCCGGGGATGGTTTGGCGGGGACCTGCATCGCAAGCGACGCTTCGGCAGGCAGCGGTGCCGACTGGATATCGCGCTGCGCGTCGTTATGGATGAGCGGTGCGCGACGCGCTGACGCGCTGAACTGACCGACCACGGTTGCAGCCGGGACGGATGCCATGTCGGCAGGCGATATGGAGGATGTGGATCTGCTGCGGTCCATCACCGAGGATGGTGCGTCTGACTCTGCCGATGTGCGCGACGGCATCGCAGCAGGGCGCATCAGTGTTGTCTGTGCAAGCGATGCATCGGCAGACGCATCTGCCTGGCTCGCGGCGATCGGTGCAGGCGGTGGTGGCGCTGCGGTGGGTGCGGCTTCGGCTGCAGCATTGCCTTCGGCCATGGGTTCCGGCAACGACGGCGCCGCTGCGACTGCGAATTCGTAGGGCGCCGGTGGCGCTGGTGCCGCTGCCGGTCGTGCAACGGCAGGCGCCAACGGAGGCGCAGGGGCCGGCGGCGATTTGACTGTGACTACGGGCGCTTCGGCGGGCGAGGGCGGAGCAGGCGGCGCAGATGCACGGGCAGATGCAGGTGCATCGATGGGCGCCTGCACGGCCATCGAAGACGCTGCGGGCGCATCGATCAGCTGTGCCATCGGAAGTGGCGGTTGGCCAGGATCTGTCTCTGCCTTCTGTGCGTCCGGTGTGGTGGTTGGCGCTACGTCCATCGCAGCATCGGGCACGGGTTGATGGGCCTGCCATTGCAGCCCCACACCGACGGCGAGCGTGATCGAGGCGGCAAATGCGAGTGTCGGCATCCAGCGCCGCCGCCGTGTGCTCCTGAGGGCTGGCGTTGCGGGCACATGCGTGTCAGCCATGGCAGGCTGCGGTGTTTGCGTCGTTGCCGCTGCAGCTACCTCGCGCGTATCGCGTTCGGAGGCGGGCTGAGGAACAGGCCCGGTGGACGCTTGTGCTGCATGTGCGTGCACCTGCTTGCCCGGGCGATGATTGTCGCTGTCGCTGTCGCTGTCGCTGTCGCTGTCGCTGTCGCTGTCGCTGTCGCTGTCGCTGTCGCTGTCGCTGTCGCTGTCGCTGTCGCTGTTGGTTTTGTTGTTGCTGTTGATTTCAAACCGACGTGCTGAGGCAGCCTCCGCGAGATCACTTAGCGCAGCAGGTGCAGCCGCTCCCGTGTAAAGCTCCGAATCCGACGGCGCATCTCCGCGCGATGAAACGCTGCGAACAAATGCAGTGGGCCGCTCCGCCAGCTCCACGTGCTGTTGCGCGTCGATCCACGCGCGCGCCTGTGCGCTCAATGGCGCACCGACTGCCTGCACGGCATCCACGCCGTGTGCGAGTTGCGTCTGCACTGCCTGTCGCTGCGACGCCTGTGCCTGATCGGCCTGCGCAGCAGCAGCAGAAAATGCTGCCTGCAGGCTGGCTGGTGGCTCGAAATCAAACGTCTGCGCTCCCGCAGCGCGGATCACTGGTGCCGCCCCGGCTTGCGCTTGCGGTGCTTCTGCTGCGGCTCCTGCTGTGGTTGCCGCATGCGCCACCGATGCTGCCTGCACAAACCACGCATCCATCCCCGCTGGGGGCGCGTACGCAGGCAGTGCGCGCAGCAGCGCCGAGATGCCGTCTTCGCCCGCCAGGAACTGCTCGAACAGTGCGCTCATTGCACCGCATCCAGGCTGACGCGCAGCTTGGCGAATGCATAGCGCAGGCGGCTTTTCACGGTCTCGAAGCCTTCGCCCACCACGTGGGCGATTTCTTCAACACCAAGTTCGGCAAAGAACCGCAGCACCACCACTTCGCGCTGCGCATCCGGCAAGGCCATGACCGCAGCGCGCACCCGGTGCTGCTGTTGACCAAGCATCGCCAACTGCTCGCCCGACAACTCCTGGTCGGGCAGTTGCAGATGCGCGTCGTCCAGCGCGGTCGAGGTGGTGTGGTGGGCGCTGCGGCGCGTGTCGATCCACGCATTGCGGCCGATCTGGAACAGGAATGTGGTGAACGCGGCCTGCCCCGGCCGGTAGTCGCTGCATCGGGTCATCAGCTTGACCCAGGTCTTCTGGGCCAGGTCTTCGGCCTCGCTGAGGTTGCCCTCGCAGAGCCAGGCCAGAAAATTGAACAGCGCACGGTTGTGGCGCTGGAACAGCATGCTTGCCGGTTGCTCGATGAAGCCATTGGCGACAAGGAGCATGAGCTCCTCGTCGGGAAGTTGCGCAAGATCGGTCGATGGCATGCGCGCAGTGTAGAGCGCGTGCTGCGTGGTGCAATGGCTCATTGCCAGCTCAGCGCGCATGCCATCTCCCGGGGAACGACCTGGGGATCAGTCGTTAGTGGCAAGCGGCCGGCTGCTCAATGCGTCTGCCTGCTGCAGCAGCTGCAGGAAATCGGCGCGGTAGCCATGCCGGTCGCTGCCCAGGCTGCCAGCCGCCAATGCGCGCAGCTGCGGGTAATCCCAGCCGTGCAGCTGGCTGCCGCCACGCAGCCGTTGACCAAAGCCGGCCACCGCTGCCGAAAAGCGGAACGCATCGCTGGTGGCAGCCAGCGCTTGCTGCTGGTTGGCACGCACCACGGTATCGAGCAGGCGGCTGCGCTGCGCCTCCGGCAGCTTGTAGCGCAGCTTGACGTGCGCCAGCTCGTTGCCGGTCACCGGCTGCTGGCGCCGCGCCGCGGTGGTGGCGTAACGCAGCGGGTCGACGGAGGCGGTGCCCTGTGCCGGGGTAATTTCATACAGTGCGGTGACGGTGTGTCCGGCGCCGATGTCGCCGGCGTCGACCTGGTCGTTGTTGAAATCCTCGCGGCGCAGGGCACGGTTTTCATAGCCGATCAGGCGGTATTCCTTGACCGTGCCTGGGTTGAATTCGACCTGGATCTTGACGTCGCGCGCGATGGTGGCCAGTGTCGACCCCAGTTCGTGGGTGAGCACCTTGCGTGCCTCCAGCGCCGAGTCGATGTAGGCGTAGGCGCCATCGCCAGCGTCGGCCAGTTGCTCCATCAGCGTGTCGTTGTAGTTGCCGGTGCCAAAGCCGAGCGTGCTCAGTGCCACGCCGGAACGGCGCTTTTCGGCCACCATGCCCTTGAGCTGGTCGAAATCGGTGACGCCCACGTTGAAGTCGCCATCGGTGGCCAGCAGGATGCGGTTGATGCCGCCGCGCAGATACGCCTGCTGCGCCGCTTTGTAGGCCAGCTCGATGCCACTGGCACCGGCGGTGCCGCCGCCCGATTGCAGGCTGTCGATGGCTTCGACGATGCGCGTTTGTTGGTCGCCGGATGTGGGCGGCAACACCACCGCGGTGCTGCCGGCGTAGGTCACCAGGGTGATGCGATCCTGCTTCCGCAGTTGCCGCACCAGCAATTTGAGCGATGACTGCAGCAGCGGCAATTTGTCTGGCGCGCCCATCGAGCCGGAGACATCCACCAGGAACACCAGGTTGGCGGCCGGCAACGCGGCGGTTGGCACATCGCGGCCGGCCACGCCGATGCGCAGCAGCAGCGTGTCGGTGTTCCAGGGCGTGGGAGCCAGTTCTGTGCGGACCGCAAACGGCGTGCCATCCGTCGGCGCCGGATCGTCGTAGCGGAAATAGTTGATCAGTTCTTCTACGCGCACTGCATCCACCGGTGGCAAGGTGCCGGCATTCAAGAAGCGGCGCACATTGCTGTAGCTGCCGGTATCCACGTCGATGCTGAAGGTGGAGACCGGCTGTTCGGCTGCCTGCACGATCGGGTTGTCGCTCAGCGTTTGATAGGTCTCACGGTTCTCGGTGGGCGGGCTGGGCGGCATTGGCATCAGGCGCTCATGCATGTGCATCGGCGCTGCGAGTGCGGCCGCCGGGGCAGGGGCTGCGGGGGTGGAAAGCACCGGCGGTGCAGGCAGCATTGGGCGTGAGGCTGTCTTGGAGGCCTGCACGTTCCCTTGTGCGCGCTGGCGCAGGGAGCTTTCGACCTGGGGCGCCACCAAGCTGGTCTCGGGTAACGGCAGGTTTGCGGCCGAGTCCGCTACCGGTGGCTGCTGTTCGCGTGGTGTGGCAGCGTCGTGGGTGAGCGACGGGGTGGCGGGCTGATTGCTGCTGCAGGCGCCCAGGAGCAGGGCGAGCGCAAGAAGGCTGTGGCGCGGCATACAACGTCCTTTGCTTGTCGTGAACAAGCGTGGCGAGAAAAGAGGTCCGGAGGTCGCCGTGCACTGCGCCTCTGAACGTCTAACGGGCCAGGATGGGAAACGGGGTTAACCGATGCGACATTTTTTTCGCCGACTTGGCGGCTGCGCTCGCGCTGCCGTGGTTCGCGTTGTGCGTGGATCCGCATGCACCGCAGCGGCGTTGTGGTTTATCGGCGCGCCACGCTGTCGCATCATGGGAGGCTGCCGCTGATTGCGCGGTCACCTGTTTCCGTCACGGAGTGCATCTGGATGATCCAACGTCGTCACTTCCTCAAGAGCGCCACGCTGGGCGCCATTGCCTCAGGGCTGGCCGGGTGGGGGGCGCGTGCGCAGGCAGCTGCGGGTGCGGCTAGCACGGCACGCGTGCCGGTCCTGCCCGCTGGCGCGCCGCGGGTGATCTCCACCTGGGATTTCGGCATCGCCGCCAATCAGGCGGCCTGGGACATTCTGAAAGCCGGCGGCAAGGCGCTGGATGCGGTGGAAGCGGGCGTGCGCGTGCCCGAGGCCGATGCCAGCAATCCCACCGTGGGCCTGGGTGGCTATCCGGATCGCGACGGGCGGGTGACCCTTGATGCCTGCATCATGGATCACCTTGGCAATTGCGGTGCGGTGGCTTCGCTGGAAGATGTGGTGCACGCCATCTCGGTGGCGCGCGCGGTGATGGAAAAAACGCCGCACGTGATGCTGGTAGGCGATGGTGCGCGGCAGTTCGCGCTTGAGCAGGGGTTCCCAAAGACCAAGCTGCTGACGCCCAGTTCGGAGGCGGCGTGGAAGGAGTGGCTGAAGACGTCCAGGTATTCGCCCGAAGCCAATATCGAAAACCGCGCCTGGCGCGATGCCAAGCTGCCAGGTGGCAAGGACAACCACGACACCATCGGCATGCTGGCACTCGATGCGCACGGCAATCTGTCCGGCGCGTGTACCACCAGTGGCATGGCGTGGAAGATGCACGGCCGGGTCGGCGACAGCCCGATCATCGGAGCGGGCCTGTATGTGGACAACGAAGTGGGCGGCGCCACCTCCACCGGCGTGGGCGAAGAAGTGATTCGCAATGTCGGCAGCTTTGCGGTGGTGGAAATGATGCGCCAGGGAAAGTCGCCAGCGCAGGCCTGCCGCGAGGTGGTGATGCGGCTGGTGCGGCGCAAGCCCGAGCTTACGCGCACGCTGCAGGTGGGCTTTCTGGCGATGAACAAACGCGGCGAGGTCGGCGCGTTCGCGATCCAGAAGGGTTTCAGTTACGCGGTCTGCGATGCGCAGCGGCAGGACCTGCTGGTGCCCGGTGAGAGCCACTACCGCAACGAGCCCGCCGCATGAGTGCGGCAGACGTCGTGGTGGGACTGGAAGTGGCGGCCGATTCGGTGGGCTCGGCATTGGCCGCGCAGGATGGCGGTGCGATCCGCGTCGAACTCTGCGGCGGGCTGGATGGCGGTGGGCTGACGCCCTCGTTCGGCACCTTGGCAGTGGTGCGCGAACGCTTACATATTCCGCTGTATGTGCTGATCCGCCCGCGCGTGGGCGATTTTGTTTTCGACGCCGCGGAAGTGGAGGTGATGCGGCGCGACGTGGAGCAGTGCGTGCGGCTGGGCTGCGACGGCGTGGTACTGGGCGCGCTGGATCCGCAGGGGCAAGTCGACCTGCCGGCGATGCGTGCGTTGATCGAGGCCGCAGGGACGCTGGGGGTGACGTTCCATCGCGCGATCGATGTCAGCGCCGATCCCGCACGCGTGCTGGAGGATGCGATTGCGCTGGGTTGCGAGCGTGTGTTGACCTCGGGTGCGCGTGCGAGCGCGCTTGAGGGGGTAGAGACCATTGCCGCCCTGGTGCGACAGGCCGGCGAGCGGATCAGCATCATGCCGGGTGCGGGTGTCTCGGCGGCCAATGTGCAGGCACTGCGCGCAGGCACCGGTGCGCGCGAATTTCATGCCTCGGCGCGTGGCCCGGTGGCGGCACAGGTGCATGCACCGCATCCGTACATCACTGACCTGGGCGGCGATTATCAACGCACCGACGTGGCGCGCGTGCGCAGCATCGTGCAGTTGTTGCAGACAGCGTAAGTGGCGGGTGCGGGCGGGTTGCTACTAGGTGTTGTCTGCCTGTGCTCTAGGTCATCTGAGCGCGATGCGCCTGGGTCTATCAGCTGTCGGGACTTCGAGTGAAAACGCAGCCTGAAAACGTCTTCAGTGCAGCGGGCGTGTCGGCGCAAGGCGTCAGCGAGGACCTGCCAACACAAGCTCCTCCCGCCTCGGGAAAGGAAGCGAGGTTGAGGGCGCGATCGCTCACCTTTTGAAAGCGATACGCGTAAATCGCAGCTGACTAAAAAGCGCAAGGCCGTGCCGGCTCATTTTCATCGAGAATGTTTCTCTCAGCTTGCTCCATCTTTTTTAATCGCAATGAGGCAACTCCGACGACTTAGAGCGGCTAACAAAACGCAGCGAGCAGTCGTCAGGTGGGTGCGGACGGCGCGGAGGAACCGGAGTGTACGGGGGTATATGCCGATTCCGAGCACCGGCCGCGCCCGCCTGGCGGCTGCGCAGTAGTTTTGATAGCTGCTCTTAGGCCGTAGCAGCGTTTGCCGGGACGTAAACCGAGATCTGGATTCGACTATGCGCACCATAGGGTTCGCGTCCCCAGTCCCCCCACCGCACCTGTAGGCGCAACCCTGCGATCCGCGCCATCAAATCAAGTTCCGATGGCTAGACGTAACGCCGGCGCTCAGTGAAGATGCGCGTGCCGTCCTCGCCCAGGACTACCACGCGCTGATCGAGGCGCTGCTGCACTGGGTCGGTTTGCGAGCACACCAGCATCACTGCGGCGCCCGTGCCCTGCGTCTCCGGCACGTCGATCACTTGGCTCACCTTTCCGCGGCTGTCGAAAAGTTCGGCGCCGGGCACTGCAGTCTGGATCACGAGCTTGCCATCGGGCGCCAAGCAACGCGCTGCATTGATGATGCAGCGCAACTGCTCGGCCTGGGTAAGCAGATAGCCGAAGGAGGCCGCCGCGTAGATCAGGCCGAATGGCCCAGTGAACGGCATGTCAACAAAATCGGCACAAACCAGTTACAGCTGCTCGCTACCGGGTTTTGCACGCAATGCGTCCAGCATCGCAGGTGCGTTGTCGATACCAGCGACCGGCACGCCTCGCTGCGATAACGGCAGCCCGATGCGCCCGCTGCCGATGCCCAACTCCAGTGATGTTCGTCCATCAGCCAGTTCGGCCAGGATTTGCACGCATCGCTGCAGCGCCTGCCAACGATCATGAAAGCTGTCGTAGAACAAGGAAATTCGATCGTACTGGTGAGAGGCAGGCATATATCGCGCTCGCTTGCAAACCTACTCGACAATAATACGCGGTGCTGACGGCATCGCTCTGTTCGTGACAGAAGCTGCGTATGCACACTTTTCGTTTCTCGGGATATTTTTGCGCAAACCAGCTTGCCTCGCACAGCGTGCAACCCAAAGATCGAATAGTCATTTCGATGATTTCTGCGAAAAGACGCTCCGTTATCAATATCTCCTAAAGGAATATTCTCATGAAACGAGTCTTACACGCGCTGATGCGTTGGGTCCAGGTCATTGGTGGCCGCAAACTTGGCTGCATCTACACATATTGACTCTCTACACGGTTTCGGAAGAGGAGGTTTCTCCTCCTCTTCCGCAGTGCGCATGTTAAGGCAGGACCGGTCTCGTAGTTATCTTCAAGATTCTCCACGTGACCGTTATTAGTCGCCGACAATCTGTGAGGCGCGCATGAGTTCAGGTAGCAATAACGCTATCCCCCCCGGCCCGACCGGACACTGGGCATTCGGTAATCGGCGGCAGTTTTCCCACAATCCTTTGTCATTTCTCCAGGACTGCGCGCGCAAGTACGGCGATGTGGTCAAAGTTGCCGATCAAACCTACCTGCTAGCCGCACCGGCCACGATCGGTACAGTGCTGGGCGACGACGGTAAGCTTTACGGGAAGGCTGACCCTGACCCGGACCCGGGCATGCGGCGCCCTGCATTCCCTGCTTCTGTGATGAACAGCTCGGGCGCGGTCTGGCAGCATAAGCGGCGGACGCTTATGCCTGCATTTCGCGCTGCGCTGGTACGCGAATCTGCAATGCAGGCGTCGGCGGCCACCCGCTCGCTCTTGCATGAGCTGGGCGACTCATGCGCGACACAAGACATGCGCACGCTGATGACTGGGCTGTGCGCGCAGTTGGGAGCTGGCTTCCTGCTTGGAGATTCGGAGAATGCAGCGGACTTGCTCCGCATGCTGCCCATGGTCGATGCCATCTCCAAGCAGACGCGTCGTCAATCCCTGGCGCCGACCTGGTGGCCATCATCAGGCCGGCGTCGCTTGCGCCGCTTACGCGCGGACATCGACATGGCGTTGGATCGGATATTGATGCAAAGCACGCAGCGTCCGCCGCGCGCAGCATCGGTGCTGGCGCTACTGCTAGCCGAAACCGCGCGAGACGACGGCGACTGGTGCCGCGACGAAGCGGCGGCGATACTGATGTCGGCACTGGAGCCGATGTCGGCAGCGCTGACCTGGACCTTGTTATTACTGGCTCAGCACCCGCACATCGCGCAGGAGGTGGCGCAAGAAGCCAGCGCACTGGACGGCGCCGATGTCGCTTCAGGCACCAGCTTGCTTGACCGGTTGCCGCAATCGCGGGCCTGCGTCAAGGAGTCAATGCGTCTGTATCCACCGGCATGGATAACCGCAAGGATTGCGCAACGCGACGCCACATTGAATGGCTTCCATGTTCCACGTGGCACCCAATTGCTCGTCAGTGCATGGGTCGTGCATCGCGACGGGCGCCATTTTCCCGACCCTGAGATTTTCCTGCCCGCGCGCTGGCTTGACGACAGCGCCACCCACTCGCTGACGCGTTATAGCTACTTCCCCTTTGGCGGTGGCCCACGTAGCTGCATTGGTAGCATGTTGGCGCTGACCCAGATGACCATAGTCATCGCTACCGTGTTGCATGCATGTAGCCTGCATCTGGCTCCTGACGCGCGGCCGTCGCCCTTTCCCGCTCTTGTGTTGCGGCCAATGGATGTGCGTATCGCGCTGCGGCCACGAGTGATACGCTCAGTTGTGCCATCGCGGGCGCATGCCTCCCCGGTACGTCTCGCTTCGGTAACGCCCAATGATTAGTCAGCATGTTCGAAAGAAAACGCGGGAATATCCCAACCGATTTTTCGATTCCAGCGTATGGAATGATCTGGCGCTACGCCGGGGCGATATCGTAATCGCCAGTTACGCCAAAGCAGGCACGACCTGGCTGCAGCAGATTGTGGCCCAACTGATCTTCGGCGGTGAACCGAACATTGATGTCTCTGCCATCTCCCCTTGGGTAGACGGGGTCTATCCGGATAAGGCGACCAAGCTCGCGCTGCTGGAGGCGCAGAGCCAGCGGCGCTTCATGAAGACACACTTGCCGGCCGATGCGTTGGTGACTAGTCCGCTCGCCAGATACCTTTACATCGGCCGCGACGGCCGCGACATTGCACTGAGCCTGTACGACCATCAATGCGCGGTAAGCCAGGATGCGCAGGCACGCGTGCACGCTAATGGCGGCAAATCCGGCAAGTTGCGTGTGGTGTCGCCGCCGGGCCTGCCGCGTGATGCCTACGTGGCGCATTGGCTCGAATACGATGGAGCGCCGTTCTGGCCATTATGGGAAAACGTGCGGTCATGGTGGGAACGACGCGAGGACGCGAATGTGCTGCTACTGCACTACGCCGATCTGCTAGATGACCTGCCCGGCCAGATCCGTCTCATTGCCGCTTTTCTCGGCATTACGGTCGCTCAAGACAGGTGGGATGCGATTGTGGCGCACTGCCGCTTCGACTATATGCGGCAGCATGCGGCGCGCTACGTGCCGCAGGGTACCGGTTTGTGGCGCGAAGACGGAAAGGCGTTTTTCAACCAGGGACGAATCGGCCGCTGGCGTGAGGTCTTGCCGGCTGAGCTAAATACCGCTTACTCCCGGCGCGCAGAGGCGGAGCTAGGCCGGGACGCAGCGCAGTGGCTGGCCCACGGCCAGACGCAAACGTCGTGAGTCTCCAGTTCATTGGAGCCGGCCTGGGTCGTACGGGCACTCTTTCGCTAAAGCTGGCGCTCGAACGGCTCGGTGTGGGCCGGTGCTATCACGCTATGGAATTGGCGGCGAACCTGCGTCAGGACTTGCCGCAATGGGAGTCTGCCATCGACGGGCGCCCCGACTGGGACAGAATTTTCGCCGGCTATGCGGCGACCACCGACTATCCCGGCTGCTGTTTTTGGATGGAACTGGCCGCGCGTTATCCACATGCCAAAGTGATTCTGACCGTGCGCGATCCTGACGCGTGGTTCGATTCGGTAAGCGCGACGATTTTCTCGGGTAGTAACAATTTACCGTCGCTGTTTGGTAGCCGTGGGCAGCGCCTGAGTCAGTTCCTGCGCCGCGATCTGGGCGCGCGCCTTGGAGAGCGCGCTTTTATGACCGACTACTTCCGACGCTGGAACCGGGCTGTGATCACGCATATACCGGCGCCGCGCCTGCTAGTGCTCGATACCGATACCGAATCGAGCTGGGAACGACTGTGCGCGTTCTTGGCGCTGCCAGTGCCGGCGTTCCCCTATCCGCGTGTCCATATGCGCGGAGCCAGCGTGCCACAGCGTCCGCTTCCAACGGAGCCTGCACTAATCGAACAACGCATGCGCACTTATCTGGACCGGCTCGCCGAGGAGGCCTTTGCTCCGCCGACGGCCCCATAGCGGCGGCATATGTATATGCATGCGCATGAGCGAGACTGGGCGGGAGCAGCCTTGCATGCCGCGAGCGGGTGGAAAAGGTGCGCGGTTGGGTCACCTGTAACGTTCGGGACTTGGGGTTGACTGCGGAGGCGGTGCCTCGGTGACAAGAAGCGTTGCGTCTGAGCAATTAATCATGGCAGAGCGTGGGCATGCGGACATCAAGAGTGAACACGGCAGATGCAGGTGCGGTGGTATCCGAAGACATCAGTGACGCCCGCATGATTCTTCCTATGTCCTTGAGGGTCCACGCAGCATCCTCCGTTGACCACTCGCTGTATCAGCTGTCGCGAACCCTGCAACCGTCTTTATGGAGCATCAGACCCGCTCACTCAGCGCACCAATCCCAATCAACGCACTTTTAATTTCGCCGGGTCGATCACCACATGCTTGATGCGCTGGCGCTTCCAGGTGTAGCTGATGTGCACCAGGCCATCGCGGGTTTGGATCACGGCCGGGTACGAGAATTCATCTTTCGGGCTGTCTTCCAGGGTGAGCACGCGGCGCCACTGCACGCCGTCGTCTGACACCGCAACGGCCAGCGTGCCGCGGCCATCCCACCATTGCTTGCCGGCAATGCCCGGGTTGTAGACGAGCAGGGCACGGCCGTCGTGCAGCATCACGGCATCCGTGCCGCTGTTGGGGTTCTCCACGTCCAGCAATTGCATTGGCTGCCAGTGCAGCCCGCCATCGTCGGAGAAGGCACTGAACAGTTTGTTTTGCTGGCTGCGGCCAAGCGCCTGCAGGCGGCCATCGGCGTGCAGCAACAGGCTGGGCTGGATGGCGCCGATGGTGGCGGCGTCGTTGAGCGGCAGGCCTCGCTGCCAGTGCGCACCGTCGTCGTCGCTCCATTCCAGATGCGCGCGCCAGCCACGGTCTTCGCCGCTGCTGGGTGCCAGGATGCGTCCGCTCGGCAATTGCACCGGCTTGTTCTTGATCGGGCCGAGAATGCCGTCTGGCAGGCGCTGCGGTGGCGACCAGTGCGCACCGTTGTCGCTGGAGGTGATGCGCAGGCCCCACCAATCGCGCGGATTCGGGCCGAGCTTGTAGTACAGCTGCACCGGCCCGGTGGCGGACTGAAACAGCACCGGATTCCAGGCCGGCAGTGCGGCGCCATCCACGCCTGCGTGTGCGCCGTCTGCGATGCGGCGCGGTGTCTGCCAGTGCTGCGGGCCGCGTTGGGCGAGCCAGATACCGACATCGGCCGCACCCTCGTGTGCGCCGCCGAACCAGGCCGCCAGCAGCGTGCCGTCGCGGGTTTCCAACAGCGTAGAGGCGTGCGCCTGTGGCGTCGGTGCCTGGTCGGCAATGAACTCGCTGAGCATGATCGGTGAGGGCGGCGGCATGGGCGATTTGGCTTGAACTGCGTAGGCAGCAAGGCTCGCAACAAGGCAGGTCAGCAGGCGTGACAGCGGCATTGTGGTCCAGTCCTGTGTAGATTTTAAAGATACCTATTTATCATCTATTAAATACCATGTGCTCTGGTCAACCCAGGCGGCCGTGGTCGCCGACCACTGCGAGGACCCGCGATGTCGTCACACCCGCTCTCCCCATTGCGCTGACTGGCCGCACTTGGCCTGACCGCGTTGACCCTGCCCACTGCCATCGCGCAGAACTTCGCTGCGCCTGCGATGTGCATTGCGTAGGTGTTGTGGGGATTCAGTCGCACGCGCGCAGGCCGTTATCGAGATGACACGGTGTGCGTGGGCTGCTGCATGGTCAGCGCACCGCGCGCAGTAGGCAGGTGCGGTTGGCTTCCAGCGCAGATCGGTCTGCAAACGCGCATGCCGTGTATCCGTCCACTCAGGAGCGCGCACATGGCTTTTCCAACCGCAGTCAACGATCACATCACCGATGCCGTCACGCAGACCAACGTCAAGGTGATCGGCGAAGCGTCTGCAATGGCGATGGGTACGATCTACCAGAGCATGGCGCATGCGACCGGCACCCTGTTTCAGAACGCGGCGCAACAACAGCAATACACCTTGGCGCAGGCGGCAACCACGCAGGGCGTGATGCAGATCTACAGCATCGATACGACCGCTACGGCGGCGGACGTCGAGAAGGTCGCGCAAGTGGGCGTGGCCGACAATCTGACCAGTCTGCTCACCGTGCTCAAGGCGTTCAACGGCGGCAAGTAATGGCGATTGGCGACAGCTGCAGTGCTGTCGCCACTGGTGCAGTTGCTGACGCGAGCGCGTCGTCTCGCTCAGGCCGCATCGTTGTCGCGCGCTTGTGGCGGCAGCAGGATCTGCGGCTGTTTGGCCGAGTGGGTCTGGCACAAGAACGTCATCAGGTGCGCCGCTTCGGTGCTGCCGATCGGCTGGCTGGGCGCGGGCTTGCTGTGGACGTGTTCGGCAAAGGCGTGCTGGGTCTGCTCCGGAACCGCGGAGACAGGGTCTTGCGTAACGGTGGACGACGACATGAAACGCTCCTGGAACTCACCAACCGACCGTCGCTCGATGGAACGACGGGAATGCGCCACTGCCTTCCACAACGGCGTGAGCCGGTGATCTTGCCTGGAATGCCATCCGTTCGATACAACAATTGGTAGCAGACGCTGCGCAGGCGGCGGACGTACAGATAACGGCGCGGGCGCGGCGGTCTGAAGGGCTGTTGCTGAGAGATGCAAACATCTCTGGCAGATCCGGTTCACGTTCTGGCAACGCATGCAGCGGAGTCAGCCAAGAACCATTGCCCCAGCAGACAGCAGACAGCAGTCAGCAATAAGCAGTAAGCAGTAAGCAGTAAGCAGTAAGCAGTAAGCAGTAAGCAGTAAGCAGTAAGCCTCCACTACGCCGACCACCCGAACGCTTGCCCCAGGCGGTCGGAGAAGCCCGACTGATCTAATTGCTCAGTGACGCAACGCCAGCTCGGCCAGACTATCCAGGCGTTGTTTGATCTCCCGCCAACCAGGCATATGGGCAGCGAGCAGGCGATAGAAGCCCTTGCCGTGGTTGTGGATTTTCAGATGACACAGCTCATGCAGGATGACGTAATCGATACAGGCGCCCGGGACACGGATAAGACCGAGATTCAAGCTGATCCTTCCCGAGGGTGAACAACTTCCCCACTGGCGCTGCATCATCCGCAGTGAGAGAGGGGGCATCTGTTTGATCCAGCGGAGTTGGGCGGCCATGTTGGCCACGCGCTGCGGTATTAGCAACCTGGCGCGCTCGCGTTGCCAGTCTTCCAGCGCTGCGCGCACCACCTCGGGCGCACGGCTGGGCACCCGTGCTTCGACGTAACCGCAACGCAGGCGGACGTCATGCATCTGGTCGTCAAGGATTACCTTTAGCTGGTAGCGGCGCCCCAGATACAGCACAGTTTCGCCACTGACGTATTCGCGTGGGGTGACATGCCGCAGGCGTTGTTCGATCTCCACCAAGTGCAGGTGGATCCAGCGTGCGCGCCGGGTCAGCGCGCGTCTGATCTGAGTATCGGTCGCCTGCAGCGGCGCATCCAGCCGTACGCAGCCATCGGGTTCCACATGGATGGCCACGCGTTGGGTGCGCCTTAGCGCGGATCGCCGGATCTGGCAGTGGATGCGGCGCTCGCCGTAGCTCACCACCATCTCGGTGTCGTTCTGACCTGGTGTCACGTGCGGCTGAGCCCAATGCGCGTGATGTGCACGACCTGCTCCACGATGGCCTTGGCATGGTCCAGCCCGACCAGATCGAAGATGGGCGGAAGCAAGGTCTGGCGAATCTGCGACTCGATGCTGTGCAGGTTCAACGAGTTCTCGGCAATGGCGGTGCGCACCACGCCATCGATCGTCAGTGCCAGATCGGCCAGATGCGTTGCCTCGGCAGCGCTCTTGGCGTGCATGGCATCCTCGCCCAATTCCAGCAGGATCGCGCCGTAGTAGGCACTGGCATGCGGGTTATCGGCCAATGCCACCGGAATACTGGGGATCTGCCTGGCCTCCAGGCGCTGCTCGAACGCCTTGAACACGGCGTACTGCTTCAACGGGTGGTCGAACATGGCTTCTGCCTCGGCAATGGCCTCACGCAACAGCTCGCCAAAGACTTTTTGCGCGTACGGGTCGCTGGCCAACTCCTGTTCGATGGTCTTGCGCAGACGCGTCTGGATCAGATCGGCCTCGTTGCGGGTCTTCTCTTCCGACCAGGTCTGCGGATCTTCGCGCTTGCCCAATTCGTGCACGACGTAAGCACCGGAGGATTCACGCACCTCGCGGCCGATCACCTGTTTGTCCACCAGCTTGCGGATCTGCTCTTCGTAGATGCTGTAGTCCACGGTTTCCATCGCATCCTGGCGTGCGGTCCTGCGCAACCCGGAGAAGAAACGCAGGTCGCGCTTGTAGCGGTCGATCAATGCATCCGGAAAGGCAGCGTCTTCAAAGAAGCTGCGCGAGGAGAGTGCGGTCTGCAGGCACAGGCCGAACTCGGTCAGCACGGCGGAGAAGTCGTCGCGCAGTTTCTGCCGCTCGTCGTAATCGGCGCCCTCTTCGTCAGCGACGAAGCGCGGGCTCAGGCGCTGCCTGAACTGCTCCGGATCGTCATGGCTGGCCAACCCGTCGAAGAATGCCCATAACCTGGCATTGAGCGCGGGCAAGCGTCTGTACTCGGTACTGATCGCCTGGTACAGGCCCTCGATATCGGCCACATCGAAGCCGCCTTGGGTACGGGTTTCCAGGTCCTGATACGCGCGTACCGCCGTGTCCAGTTCGGTCAGGATACCGCGATAGTCCACCAGGATGCCGTAGCGCTTGGCGTCGTGCAGGCGGTTCACCCGTGCCACCGCCTGGATCAGGTTGTGGCCCTTGAGCGGCTTGTCGATGTAGAGCACCGCATTGCGCGGCTCATCGAAGCCGGTGAGCAGCTTGTCCACCACGATGAGCAGGTCTGGGTCGCCATCGCCACCGAAGTCGCGCACGGTCTGCCGCTCGTACTCGTGCGGATCCAGCCGTTGGTCGGTGATGGCCTGCTTCCACCATTTCTGTACGTCGGGCAGGGTGTCTTCATCAACGTCGCTGTTGCCCTCGCGGGTATCGGGCGGGGAGATCACCACCGCGCCTGTCACCAGGCCGGTCTCGTCCAGGGCGCGCTTGTAGCGGATGGCGTCGCGCTTGCTGTCGGTCGCCAGCTGCCCCTTCAGGCCCAACGGTTTGATGTTCTCGTTGAAGTGCGCGGCAATGTCCCAGGCGATCAGTTCGATGCGGTTGGCCGCCCCATAAATAGCGCGCTTGCTGGCGAACTTCTTTTTCAGATCCGCGCTCTGCGCGTCCGAAAGCCCGGCGGTGATCTTGTCGAACCAGCGCGTGACCGCCGCCGCGTTGACCTCCAGCTCCGGCACGCGTTCTTCGTACAGCAGCGGGGCCACGGTCTGGTCTTCGACTGCGCGTTGCATGGTGTAGGCATGCAGGATCGGGCCGAACTTGTTGGCGGCTTTCTCGTTCTTGAGCAGCGGGGTGCCGGTGAACGCCAGATAGGCTGCATTGGGCAGCGCCTTGCGCATGCGCTCATGGGTTTCGCCGCCGTGGCTGCGGTGGCCTTCATCCACCAGCACGATCAAATCGGCCGAGGCGTTGTGGCACTCGGGCAGCTTGGCGGCGGTAGTGAACTTCTGCACCAGCGAGAAGGTGATGCGCTCGCTGCCCTGGCCGATGCGGCGCGCCAGATCGCGGCCGGTCGTGGCCTTGCTGCGCTCACCTTCTTTTTTGGTGCCGACGGCCGAGCCAAACGCGCCGCCGCTGATGAAGTTGCGCGACAGCTGCGCCTCCAGATCGGTACGGTCGGTCACCACCAGCACCCGGCACTGCGTCAAGGCCGTATCCAGCACCAGCGCCTTGGTCAGAAACACCATGGTGAAGCTCTTGCCCGAGCCGGTGGTGTGCCACAGCACGCCGCCTTGACGTCCGCCGTCGGGGCGATGCGTGCGGATCTGCGCCAGCAATGCGCGGATGCCGAAGAACTGCTGGTAGCGCGCCACGATCTTGCCGACCTTGCGGTCGAACAGCACAAAACCGCGCAGCACCTCCAGCAGCCGGGCCGGGGTGAGCAACCCGGCCAACAGCAGGTCCTGCTCGGTGGGCAGCATGGGCTTGGCCCACAACGCCTGGCAGTAGGCCCGCAGCGGCGCCGGCTTGTCTGCCAGCAGGGCATCGCGGGTAGCCGCAGGCAGTGGCAGGTTCTTGAGGCGGCGCAGCTGCGCCTGGTCGAACTGCTCGTCGCGCCAACGCGCCCAGAATTTGGCCGGGGTGTGCGTGGTGCCGTAGCGCGCCTCGGTCAGGCTGATGGCAACCAACAACTGCGCATAGGCGAACAACTGCGGAATCTCTTCTGCCCGCTGGTTGCGCAATTGCTGGCTCACCGCTTCGGCCACCATCGACTTGCCGGCATGCCCGGCATCGGCGCGCTTGGTTTCGATCACCACCAGCGGGATGCCGTTGACGTAGCCCACGATGTCGGGCGTGCGCGTATGCGTGCCCTGGGTGGAGAGCACCTCGCATTCTTCGGTGATATCCCACAGGTTGTGGGCTGCATCGCCCCAGTCGATCACCGCGATGGTGGGCTGGTGCTTCTTGCCGTCGGGCATGAACTCGGTGACGGTAATGCCCAGCGTTAGCAGTTGATACAGCCGCTCATTGGCGGCCAGCAGCCCATCGCCCAGCGGCAGCGCCGACAGCTCGCGCACGATCTGGTCGATGCCGCTCGGCGAGAGCGGGTAGGTCTGCCCCTTGTAGTCGAAGCGACGGCTCTGCAACGTCTCAATCAGACGCGGCAGCAACAGCACCTCGCGGGTGCTGCCGCGCAGCGCCAGGCATTGCGCACTGCTGAGGTAACGCCAGCCCAGGTTGCACAGCAGGTGCAACGCGGGCAGCTGCGCGCTGGCCTGTTCGCGGGTGTCCGGGGCGCTGTGGGTCATGCGGTTTCTGCCTCGTCGGCGGGCAGGCGCACGCGACGTTTGCCGGTGAGGAGTTGGGACATCAGGGCGGATTTTTCTTCGCGCAGCAGGTCCAGCTGGTTCTTGATCAACGCAACTTCGCGGCCGCCTTGAGCCAACATCGTCGCAATCGCCTGCTGCTCTTCTACGGACGGCAACGGAATGTGGATGCGTTGGAAGTCCTTCCAGCGCAGGCTTCCGCGGCGGTCCACAGAGGCATTGATCGCAGACGCAAATATCTGGCGGTAGTGCTCTGTCTTGAGAAGCGCAAACAGGTAGGCATCAACGACCTTATCGTTTGTCTTGAAGACCGTGTACATAGGGCTGATCAGGCCGGCGTCGTACAAGTTCTGATAGCCGATGGAGCCTTCATCGATATGATTCGTTGCATAGACGAAGCAGCCCCGAGGAGCAACCTTGTAGGTGGACGTATTTAGGCTAAAAACTTGTTTTTTGAAGTATTTCAGTGAATCCACCAGCCCGTGGTGTTTGGTGCAGGACAAGACCGGGTGGGGCTCCGAATCGCCTAATTTTTCGCTTATTTCCGCAGCGACATCGCCGATTCGGGGGTAGTCCCACTCCACTGGAACTGAGCCATAGGGCGTGTTCCTCTTATGCCCACTAGCAGTGAAGCCCGCAAGACGTGCCTTGCCGGTCAATACTTGCTGTGAAAGCAGCATCTTCTGGTGACGACTGTTGGCTAGCAGTCGCTCGGTGGTGGCGATGGCTTGATCCCAGGTCGAAAGCACTTCGACAATTGCAGCTTGCTCTTGCTTAGGTGGCAGTGCCAACTCAAGTTGTTCAAGCCCGGATTTTGTCAGCTTGTAACGACCTACACCCTGCCGGGAAAGAGTCGCGGTCAGATCCCTGTGCATGAAGCAGTAGTAAAACCACTTTGCCAGGCACTCCTTCGAATTGCCGATGATGTGCGCATGATTGTTGACGTTTGCTTTTCCCTCGAAATATAGGGTCATCGGGCGATCCCGGAACTTTAGAAAATGGTCGCCGTCTTCGCCTATGAGCGCAAAGGGTTCATCGATTCGATAGTGATCGATCGCGTCGAGCTTTCCGGTCGGGCCGAAATACGGATACTCACCAGGCATGTTCGCCCGGTCCGTTGCATTTAGTGGAAATCGCAACGTGTTTCTGATTGTGCAACTCTTGCCGACAGTTGTTTTTACCCATCCATCAGGAAGCATTGCTGGATCCTTCCTTATTCAATCGCTTTGTTATTTCGGTTAGCCGTGCCAGGTTGAAAACCCCAACACTTTGCGGTCCAAGCGCTTCTCTACCCGGCATCAACTTCAAATCATCAAGAGGCACGTTTGCCTCCTTACGTGCAGCTATATCCAACGATTCCAATGCCTTGATGTCTTCCACATCCGCCGCCAATGCCTCTGCCGTGCGTCGCTTCGTTTCGAACGCGGCGTAGCGCTCATGCGCAATCTGCTGCATGCGCTCGTGGCTGACCGTACTGGCATCTTTCAACAACGGCCGTTCGTTGAATTCGACAAAGCGGTCCACGTGTTGGCGCCAGTCGTCCATGCGCAAGTCCCGGCGCTGGCTGGCGCGGTCCTTGGCGTAGCCAAAAAACATCAAGGAGATACGGTTCAACTGCGCGACCTTCTCTGGGTCGAGAGCGTTCCTGGCAAAGATGAGGTCGTTCTTGCGCACGCGGCTGGCTTTCCCGCCGGTCAGTGCGATGTTGGGCTTGCTGGGCTTGGCGGGTTCGACCGCCGGTTGCGCAGCGGTCTTCTGGCCGTCGGCGGCAGTTGTCACGTTGTCTTTGACAATTGATGCCTCAATCCGAGCCTGTGAGAGGGATGCCCATCGCTGCAAGCCAGGTAAGGCGGTTGTCCGGATTGCCCTGGGAAGGGGGGGGTCAAATTGACCCCCCCCTTGCGGCAAGTGCTTGATTTGCCATGCGACATGCTGGCTGTTCATTTCTTGGCCTTGTCGTTGCCCGATGCCGGCTTGGCGTCCTTCTGCAGCCGCTTGATGCTGGTTTTCGGTGCGGGCAGGTCTTCCGGCAAGGTTCCACCCAGTTCCTGAATGGTTTTGCGCACCGTCTGGCCCACCTCCAGATGCGTCCGGTTGGCCGCCGTCTTGCCCTGCACGTTGTCGCGGCGCAGCTTTTCTTCCGCCTGCGTGGCACGGAACAGGTTGGCGGCCAGTTCGGTGCTGCCCATGTGGTCGAGGATCGTCTGGCTTTTCTTCAGGGCCTTGCGTGCGTGGATGTCCTTTGCGCCCAGGCCGCCGTACAACCCCTTGTAGCCGTGGTCCTGGAAGACGGCGTACTCCAGCGGTGTTTCCACACCGGCCTGTTTGGCTGCGGCGGCCAGATCCTTGTTGTGCTGGCTCATCTGGTCGCGCAGGAACAGGCGCCGCTGGTTCTCGCTCAGGGCATCGAAATCGACGGCTTCTTCGCCCTGGAGGCGTTCGTTGCCGATGCGCGCCAGCCAGCGCTTGAAGGGTTCGGCCTTGGGCGAGGGGATCGATTGAATGATGCGCAAGGCGCCTTCCAGCGTGGTGCAGTTCAACAGCTGCGGTCCGCCCGCAGTGGCCACGCGTAGGGGAGTGACCAATGTGTCCCAACTGCGGGAGAGCTCTTCATCGCGGCGACGCAAGTTGCGTAGATAGTTTTCCGGGCTTTCCGAGTCGGTCAGTGCGACAACCAGGTCGATGACCGCAAACCACCATTGGCCTTGGTGCCATGTGCGCCGGACTGCAGCACTGTCGTGTGCCGGGAAGCCCTCGTCAGCATGTGTGGCGATGTGGGTTTTTTCGTCACTCATAGCCAAGCTCCTTGAGATAGGCGGCCATCTGCGTTTCGAGTGTTGCCAGCTCGCCCTTCAACTGCTCGCGCTCGCGGCGCACTGCCATCAGGTCGATCTCTGCTTCTTCCTCGAAGGTGTCCACGTAGCGCGGGATGTTGAGGTTGTAGTCGTTGCCGGCAATCTCCTCCGGGCTGGCCAGGTAGGCGTATTTGTCTACGTTCTGGCGCGCCTGCACCGTGTCCAGGATGCGTTGCAGGTCGCTCTCGCGCAGCAGGTTCTGGTTTTTGCCGTCCTGGTACTGGCGGCTGGCGTCGATGAACAGCACTTTTTTGTCTTTCTTCTTGGAGCGGAAGACCAACACTGCTGCCGGGATGCCGGTGCCGTAGAACAGTTTCTCCGGCAGGCCGATCACCACGTCCAGCAGGTTTTCTTCGATCAATTTCTGGCGGATGCGGCCTTCGGCCGCGCCGCGGAACAGCACGCCGTGCGGCACCACCACGGCCATGCGGCCGGTGCGCGGTTTCATGGTGGCGATCATGTGCAGGATGAAGGCGTAGTCGCCCTTGGTGCGCGGCGGCAGGCCGCGACGGAAGCGGTCGTGCGGGTCGGTATCGGCGCTGTCGTGGCCCCACTTTTCCAGCGAGAACGGTGGGTTGGCCACCACGATGTCGAAGTCCTTGAGGTGGTTGCCGGCCAACAGCTTGGGATTGCGGATGGTATCGCCCCATTCGATGCGGTGGTTGTCCTCGCCATGCAGGAACATGTTCATCTTGGCCAGCGCCCAGGTGCTGCCGATCGCCTCCTGGCCGTAGAGCGCGTACTTGCCGCTGCCGGTGCGCTCGCGGATCAGCCGGCCGCACTTGAGCAACAGCGAGCCGGAGCCGCAGGTGGGGTCGCAGATTTCGTCGCCTTGCTGCGGGTCCATCAGGCGCGCCATCAACGTGGAAACCTCTGGCGGGGTGTAGAACTCGCCTGCCTTTTTGCCGCTGCTGGAGGCGAAATTCTTGATCAGGTACTCGTAGGCATTGCCGATGATGTCGAGCTGCCCAATGCGCGAAGGACGCAGGTTGAGTGCGGGCTTGGCGAAGTCTTCCAGCAGGTGGCGCAGCAGGTCGTTCTTCTGCTGCTCCTCGCCGAGTTTGTTGGCGTTGAAGCTGATGTCCTGGAACACGTCGCGCAGCTTGCCCAGGTTGGCGTCTTCGATGGCGTGCAGCGCGGTGTCGATGCGCTCGCCGTTGCCGGGGCGGTGGCGCTGGTCGTACAGGGTGTAGAAGTTGGCGCGGTGCGGCAGCACGAAGCGCTCGTTCTTGAGCAGCTCTTCGATCAGGCCGGGCTTGTCGCCGTGCTTGGCGGTGTAGTCGTCGTAATGGTCCTGCCAGACGTCGGAGACGTATTTCAGGAACAGCATGGTCAGCACGTAGTCCTTGTAGACGCTGGGGTCCACGGTGCCGCGGAAGGTGTCGCAGGCGGCCCAGACGGCGGCGTTGATGGTGTCCTGGGCGATGTCTGTCTTGCTCATGGGGTTTCCAAAGGCTTAGGCGAGGAGGCGCTCGGCGAGGATCGCCAGCTCTGTTGTGCGGTTGTCGATGAGTGCGTGCAACGCGTCGCGCTCTGCATGTGCAGCCTGCTCCAGCGCAATGACCGCGTGTTGCAGTTGCAGTGGGGGTAGGCGGATGGGGGTCATGTCCAACACCGTGCGGCGGATGCTCAGCTGGTTGCTGCCCTCGGCCGATTGGCGCAGATAGCGTTGTGCCGGCGCCTGATTGAGTTGCCACGCGAGAAAGGCGGGCAACAACTGCTGCGGTGCCTTCACCCGGATGACATAGATGTGTGGGGAGCAGAGCGTGCGTGGCGGCGGTGCCTGCACCAGCGCCGCGAAGGTGTTGGACCCTCTGGCGATGAACACGACGTCCTGATCCAGGAGCCAGTCGGGATGCTTGCGGCCTTCCACCTCTGTTGCGACAAGCGCGTCGTAGGTGCAGAGCCGGGTGCGTGGGACGTCCCTGATTTGGACGACGCGCACGCTGCCCCCGGCAACCTCAGGAATCGACCCGCGAAACGGGTAGCCCATGCGGACATCCGCGTGCTTGGCAAGGGTGGTGATGAGTGCATGATTGATCATGAAGCGCACAATGAAGAAAAACCCTATTCCTGTCAACAAATTTGTGCTTCATTTTATTTGATGCAATAAAAATGGATGCGCGAAAGCCGGTTGCTTGGTAATCTCATGGTCAAGGAGCGGTGTCTCCTGACGAGAGAGCACGCCATTCGGTATGTGACGGGAGAAAAGAATGCAGCAATCTTTTGACGGTGATGGCTCCGTGCTGGGTTATTACCTGCCCGAGCAGGCGCAGGACCGCCTGCAGAAGCTTGGCGAGCACATGCGTTTTCTGGCGCGGATTGCGGAGCCGCGCACGCGCGCAGAAGAGCAGGCCCCGCAACTGGCGATTCGCATGGACGAGCTGGCGCTCTGTCTAGAGCTGCTGGCAGAGCAGGTACGTCTGATTCTTGATGAAGCGCGCTGGCCGGCGACGCTGCACGCTACGGTTTGAAGGATGCGGCGGGTGATGGTGTCGGCGCGGGTGCGTGTCAGTCCGCATGCGGCTCGTGCAGTGTTTAATGCGTTCGTTGCACGCGATATGGGTACGTGGCAGCCAAGCCTTGTGCAATCGGCATTAAGTATCGCAAGGAAAACTCTGAACAACTAACCAGTATCTTGCGGGCTTCAATCAGCACCGCCGAGATGGCGTGCAATGTTGGTGTTTGCGCTGTAATCCAGGCGCCTTCTTGTCCTGCATTGATTGGAGCACGACCTTTGCCACGCCTTTCGCCTCGGCCGCCACTTCGGAGAAATCGACGCCGCCGTGAACGGCGAGGCGCGCACCCGTCGCGCGGATAGACGCCACCAGGCGCTTGGCTTCGACCAGTGGCAAGCGACTGATCCGATCGATCTTCTCTGCGATGACCACTTCGCCCGATTGCAGATCCTCGATCATTCGCAGCAACTCAGGGCGATCGGCGCGCGCACCAGAAGCCTTCTCACGATAAACGCCGGCGACGTAGAAGCCAACGGCCTTGGCCTCTTGGACGATCGCGGCCTGTCGCGTGAGGTCCTGGCCATCAGTGCTGATACGCTGGTAAATCCGAGCAACCCTGGGCTGTATTGGCTCGGTCATTCTCGGTTTTACCGTCAGTCTCAGGGCCACTGGCGATTGGACTAGGTTGGGCGCCACCGCCGTGAACCCACGTTGCCCAACGGTTGATGCGCGTGAACACCGTATGCCAGTTGCCAAAACGCGTGGGCAGGTCGCGTCATTTCCAGCCATTCTCGGCAACATAGACGATGGCATTGGCCATTGCAGCTGGCTATGTCCACGTCGCCAGGCTATGTCGGCAGGCAGCGGTTGATTTTGGGGGGGGTGTTTTTGCGTGATCTCCATGCCCGATAGCTTTTTTGCTTCGGGTTTGAAAGGATTTTCAGAGGCGGCGCATCAGGTCAATTTTTCGAGAGTTGCATGGACATTGTCCCGGGGCCCTATCGCGGCGGCGTTGAGGAACGGGTCCTTCAGTAAATCCTCTGCCGTGGCGCCGCCGTTCTCCTTTGGGGTAATCATGCGGTTGAAAAAACGGACGATCTCTTCCCTGTCTTTTAAGTGTAGCTGTTTCAGCGCATCCATGAACGGGAAATCTTCTTCTGTCTTCGCCCTGAAGATTCCAGTAAAACCCATGTCGTGAGTCGGGCATTTGATAAAATGCACCAGGAGCTGAGCAGCGCTGTAGACATCCCGTGGATGAGAGGCCAGCCGGTCAGTGGCCTGCGGATTTGCCTCGATAAAGCCGGGCGTGCCATACCTGACGGGCTCACCTTCTTCTTCACCCAGGCCAAAGTCGATCAGCCGGAAAATTTTCTTGGATCCGTCGTACATGACGTTGTTGTGCGAAACGTCTTGGTGAACGATTCCCGTGTCTTCACAGCAGGATAAGGCGATCAGGACATCGGCTATCAGTTGCCGTGCCACGTCGAGATACTCTGGCGCAGCGATCATCCCTTGCTGCAATGCCGTGCGTGCGCGCTTGATCAGATTGCCGACAGTGATGCCGTTGATTTTTTCAAGCAGTATGCCGAATATGTCGTCGATCTGCACCAGACCGTAGGCACGCATGATACGAGACCGCTCATCAAGCGACACGGTCATTTGATATTCCCTGTATATGTTGGCTTTGTGCAACGAGACAGGGTTTTTTGGATCGGGCGCATCTTCCTGGAAGCGCTTGTCATACAGTTTGGTCGGGATCGGATCTTGGGGATCGGGGTTCAACATCGCCTTGAAGACAAAGTCCCGCCCGCAATTTTCTTCGCCACGCCAGAAATCCTCAGCCAGACGCACAGCATAGGCTCGCCCGGAAGCGCCTTTTCCGAGTGGCTGCATGTCCTTGAGGTTTTGGGTGTCGCCGTTGTGCGTTCCTTCAAGCCGCACAGGGAGGAAGCCGTTCTCGATTTCCAGCGCACCAGGTTTCAACAATGACAGTCGCTCGATCAGTTCTGAACGCCGAGAATTGGTGGTGAGGTCCCTTATTGTGCGCGGACTGAGCGAGACGTCCTGTTGACGATAACGCATGTCCCGTGACCGTATTCTTTCGTTTCGCAGGATGCCGGAGGCACTCGAGGGAGACGGTGTCAGGGCGAGATAGCCAGGTGTGGGCGGGTCGAGTAGCGATCCCAGTACCGGCAAATCGGAGTATGGCGTCGATCTGCGGCTGGAATCGGAGCCTGGCGTTGTTGATGTGCTGCTGCCGCTGGACAGCGAGCGTGGAAGGGAGCGTGGCACTATCAGTCTGGGAGGTGGGTGATCTATGTTCACACTCAACTCTTGGACAGAGGACTCGCCGCTTCTGATTCTCCTTTTTTCCAGCAGGTTGAGCAGGGGATCCTGGCCGGGAGTGGCGGGCTCATGGTGTTCGGATGCAGGATGCATTGAGGTCTCGGATTGATCGCCCTCCGCTTTCATGCCATGTGGGATAACCGGGGAGGTGGGTGAGATCTTTTTCATGGTGAGAGACACGTGCCGTAATCGTTGAAGTGAGCGGCTGGTAAATCGCAGGGAGTTGTCAGGGCAGGCATGACACGAATGGCGGCCATCCCCAGCCGTCGCGCGGACGCTCGTGCGACTTTCTACTCAGACATGTAGCGCACGCGGCACCTTCGTACGAAGTCGTGTAAGACAAGGCGAAATGGCGTGCAACTGTGCGAATACGCTCACTAAAATAGGCGTGATGGATAGAGCGACAACACACGATACTTTCTCAGGCGAAGTCCTCATCAGCTATGTAAGTCAGCCCTGAATGCGCCTTGCTCCGCGATTCGTTCCCGGGCACGTGCATTCGCAGTTGCACTGAGACCCGTGGGCAGGAGGCGTAGCCTCCCGGCTCACGTATGCGGAGCCTGAGCTATGCGCATCCAGCAACACACAAACAGTAATGTTCGTCTGTCTAATTCGCCCGCTCCAGATGTGCCTGTTTCAGCTGAAGATTTTCCCGCTTCCAACGGCTGGCCCATGGGGCTGGAATCGTTAAGAAAAGGTTCGCTTCGGAGAAATTCCTCTTCCAGGCACGCGTCCGGCAGGCACACCGGCGAAAATGCCATGGCCGAAATTCAGGAAGCAGAGGCGGTCTATGATGCATTCGTGGTCGCCAAGTATCTTGCCGATCCACTGCATGGCACTGTAGACAATACGGCGGAACTGATCGCGGAAATGCCCAACTCGGGCGAACCGGAACATTCCCCGGAAGCCGACCAACCCGCGCATTCACACGAACACACGCCGATCGATCACACGCCAGTGTCGGCAGACCATCAGACGCAGCATGGTATCGGCGCGGAGCACTCTCTGGATCCGCATCCGATCGAGCCTGCAGCGCACGAGAGCCTCCTGCACACCCTGGCTGAGGAGGGGGCGCCGGAAGGCGTTGCCGATCTGGCAATGAGCTTGAGCATCAGTGGCGCCATGCTGCCGCTCTCTGGCCTTGCGATCTACGCCGCCTACAAGGAAACCCGCGAAGTGGCCGAACAACGCGGCGCCCTGCGGCAGCGCGAACGGCAGCTGCGGTCAGAGATGGCATCGTTGCGAACTGTGCCGGAGAGCGGCCCATTGAATGCAGTTGCAGGCGCTCAGGTCCATGCCTTGAGCGAGGCGATTGATACAGTCGCTTACCAACAACAGCGCAACGCACGTGATGGCGCTATCGCGGTGACCTCGATGGCGTCCGCAAGCGTGATCTTTACCAAGGCCACGACAGAGCTCGGCATCCAGGGCGGGTTGGCACTCGGCGCCAATAACGCAAATGCTGCTGGCTTGATCGGCCACAGCACCGCCGCCGCAGGCGTCGCGTCGGCGGCCGGTATTGCCGGCACATTTGTGTTGGCTCCGCTGGCAAGCGTCGCTGCCACCGCGCTTGGCGGTACGTTTCTGCACCAGTCACGCAAGGAGAAAACGCGCGTGGTTGCCGATGTGGCGCGTGTCGAAGACTTCATGCAACGCCTGGAACCGGGCGAGCTCAGCCCTGGCGCACAACGCTACCAGCACTTCTTGAGCACCAAGCTGACCCAGCGCAGCGGATTCGCCGGCAGCTTCAACAACTGGAACAAGGGCTTTGTCGTTGGCGGCGTCACCTACACGGCCAGCACTTTGACCAAAACCGGAGTCAGTGCTGCTGTTGTGCTGGGTGCAGCCACCGTGACCGGGCCGGTGGGCACCGGTTTGGTGGTCGGTGCCGGTCTGCTGGGTGCGGTCACGATGGGTGTTGGTGGCCACCAGTTTCTGCTGGCGCATGGCAAGCAAAAACGGTATCGCAACTACGAGACTGCGGAGATGCCCAGCGTGGACCGGGCATTGCTTGCCATGGCCGACCTGCTGCCCACGCCCGAGGCGGGCGTCGCTGCCTCACCGGGGGAAGTGGATCCGCATGGCACACCACGCGTCAGTGACGGTGCCTCGGGAAAAGCGTCGGACACCGTCGTGACGACGGGCACTGGTGACCAGCTGGAGTCTGACCATGTCATGCCCGGCCCAACCGAACACACGGTGGCTGCCCAGTCGGTAGCGGCAAAACAGGCATCGCCTGCAGCCGACGACGCGTCAGCCGCGACGGAGGCGACTGTTGCCGTTCCGCAGCATGGATTCGAACTGCGCAGCGCCCTGTACGCCTGTATCGACGGTCAGGAAAAAGCACGGGACGCGCTCTTGCAGAGCTGCGCCAACGACATGAAGAAACGCTATCGGGCAGTGCCTCGCTCTACCGATCAGAGCCCAGCAACTGGTCAGGCGGCTCAACCGTCCTCGCTCGCCAAGCGAGCCAGGGCAGCGCTTTTTGCTGGGGCGACCTACGGGCGAGCAGTGCTCACCGGCAAACCCCGCGTCGCTGGCGAAAAAGCCGCGCGAAGCTATGCAAAACATACCGATACATTGACCGAAACAGCGTTGAACCAGTGGCTGCAAACGCCAGGCTCGGTCAAGTCGCGGGTTGCGTACATGCAAAGTTGCCTGGAGTTACAAAAGAAATATCTAGACTCGAAACTGCGCTTGCGGGTGGAGCTGCCGGCGGAGGATGCTGCCAGTGGTGCAATCCCAGACACAGAGGCCACAGCCACGACGGCTGCGCAGGCGCACGCACGCTTGACCACGCAACTGCATCAAGCGCGTGAGCGCGACGAGTTCCAACTGCGATCTGTCAGCTTGATGTTGGAAGAACTGGGCATGGCAAACGAGGAGCTGGAAAGTTCGGACATGAGAAAAATCCAGCGCGCAGAAAACAGGATGCAGGGGCTGCAACAGCGCCTGATCGCTGCGTTGACCGCAAACGCGATCACGCCGCAGCCAGGAAGTGCGGGCTTTGCGCATTTCTGCATGAAACAGGCCCGGCGGCACACTAGCGATGTGCGCGGCACGTTGCTGGCCACCGAAATGCAGGCCGCGCGCATCCGCGAAGGCGCTGCGGCCGCGGCAACGCCGTCATTCAGCCCTTGAGCGATCAGCAACAGTGGCGTCGTTGCCAGTGGAATGCACACCTGCCGCCACGGCCTGGAGTGGCTGACAACACTTGGCGAGCAGTCTTCAGTGTATGCGGGCTGCGCGCTCAGAACCGCAGCGTATGAGTGGTACGTACCTGTCTACAAAGCCTTGGGCGTATCAATGCTTCGTCGCCTCAACCAGGACTTGGGTGAGCCACCGCGAAACGGAGCGCTGCTCGCCAAACCGCGACACGGGAAGATCGCTTTCAAGAAAACGGATTCGCCTCCGAGAGTTACTTGCATCGTGAACGCCTGGCAATATCAAAATTAGCTCCAATAGGTACTTCAAATGATGGACGGATTATTTAATTTTGACTATAAAAAATATCGCGGAATGACGGAGGCGGCGGATGATCACCGCAATTCTACGCCCCCGGAAGAATACAGGGAAAACCACAGCGCGGGTTATAACATGAATCCGCTGCTTGAATCCCTCCCGCGAAGAAATCCCACGCAAGTGCATGCCCATAGCTCGGTCCATCAGATGCGCGCAGCCGCGCCGACCTCCAAAACCCATAGAGATTACTCAAAAGTATTAGAACTAATCGGCGCCTATGGCGATGGCGAAGATATTACCGAGCTACGAAGAAGATTTCCAGGTTTTTCTGGCTTTTTGGCAGAAAGCAGCCTGTCACGTATGAGTGGCATGCAGATGCTTCGGGAATTGAACGAAGGTCAACGCGACGAGGTCATACATCAAATAATGAGACGAATTGAGAATGTCTTGGTTCCTGAAGATCGAGAAATCGCGCTGAGCAACCTGGAGTTGGCTTGCAGTCAAAATATGGTGCTGAGCCAAGCCGCTTTGGATCGCATTGCCGGAGCCAAAGCCAAAGCCAAAGCCAAAGCCGAAGAATCCGAAGAAGCCAAAGAAGCCAAAGAAGCCAAAGAAGCCAAAAGCGCGATCAGCGAAATTATGGGATATCTACCAAGATATGAAGCATTAGAGAAAGTGCCAAGCGCTGTGAGATTCCATAATTACTTGCGTGGTGATGGCTCATTCGGCCGGGCGCTACTTAACATCCTTCCATACATCACCCCGGATCAGAAGAAAAGATTTGATCTGGCAAGCGAGAGACGCAAACTGGCCTTGGCCGCTCCAAAAAGCAAGCCCGCTCCAAAAAGCAAGCCTCTAAAAGGCGTATTCCGGACCCTCCGTCAAAACCCAGATTTGCTTCTTGCCATTTCAGGCAAATTCAGCAATAGAACGTGCAGTATCGACGATGCAAGCAGCGGATATTTATCACAAGCAAACCTCGAAGAATGGTCGACGAGGAAACCGGCGAACTGACTCGTCTGGGTGAAGCAGTGATTTCAGGAGCATCCCAAGGCATCCAGACGGCAATTCGCGCCAACTTCAGAATGCGTTATCAACAAACGGATCTGCCTCCAAACAGCCCCCCTCAGGCCTTCCATCGGCCAGAAGAAACGTGGAATCCCAAGACCCCGGCGGGTTCTTCCTATTCTTCCTATTCGTCCCTGATCCCGCCCACCCCCTCTGGCGGTTGGCCGCAGAACGCATCAGGTGAGTGGTATCCCGATACTCCGGCTGATTCTTCCTATCGTGCATGGCCAGCCCGGCCCGAAGCGTCGAGTTCCACCTTCGATGATCTCGAGTCCTTGGACTCCAGGCGGAACTATAGTTATCGCGAATTCGACCTCAACACCCCCCAGGAAATCGAGCAGCCAGGGTGGTGGCAGCACGCCACGTCGGCGGGTTCTTCCTATCGTGCATGGCCAGCCCAGCCCGAAGCATCGAGTTCCACCTTCGATGATCTCGAGTCCTTGGACTCCAGGCAGAACTATGGTTATCGCGAATTCGACCTCAACACCCCCCAGGAAATCGAGCAGCCAGGGTGGCAGTACGCCACGCCCGCCCAAAGCACGGACTCGACCTTCGACGGCCTCTCCTCCATGAGCCATTATGGCCGCGAATTCGACCTCAACACCCCCCAGGAAGAAGATGAGCCTTGGGACTACGGCACGCAGACTCCCGTGGGGCACTCGGCCATGAGTCCCGAGAGGATCGATGTGGACAATCTGCCGTCGCCCCAGGACGTCGCAGACCCCGAGCTTCCTCAAGTGACGGACACTTCGTGGCTGCTGGATGGACATTTGCGCGCCTACACCGACGACCTCGCTCGCCGATTGCGAGGGCAGCCCAATGCCCATTTACTTCACTTTGCCGACTCGCAGGTAGTGACCATGCTGAGCTCCACAGATCCAGGCCAACAGGCCCGCGCACGGCGCCTTCTTGTCGGAGACGACGTCCCACCTATCGTGTTCCTGCCGATCAATCAGCCCAACTTTCATTGGTCATTGCTCGTCGTCGACCGTCGCAACAAGGACGCTGCCGCAGCCTACTACTACGATTCCATGGCACAGACGCAGCCACAGCAACGCTACCTTGCCGACATGGCGGCCTATCACCTCGGCCTTGATTATAAAGAAATTCATGAAATGCCCACCGCGATACAGCCGGACGGTTATTCCTGCGGCGATCATGTGCTGACCGGGATAGAGACGCTGGCTCACAGGGTGATCGACGGCACGTTCGACTCTGCGGACGGCAGGGACCTGAGCGAGATCGCACCAGGCCGCGGCCTCATCACGGATCGTCTTGCCCAAGCCCAAGCCCAAGCGGAGAGGGATCGTCTTGCCCAAGCGGAGCAAGCTCCAGCAGAAAGCAGCGTCAGGCAAGTTTCCGAACGATCTATCGAACAGAAGAAAAAGAAAAGCAAGTGGTGGAAAAAGTTCTAGCAATTTGACAATCGGCGATAGAGAGGGTCGGCAGGAATCCGTAAAAAATTTCTTGCCTTACAGCAAGTTAGCTCACTTTTGGCTATTTTTTACACGAATCCCTGCCAACCCTCATTCCGAGCACCGACTGCGACCGTCTGGTGGCCACGCAGTAGTTTTGTTGGCGGCTCTTAACCGATCGAAGCGAACGCTGCGCCCGTCTGATGATGAGCGCGGTGGTTTCTTGGCCGCGCTTACTCCTTCGGCGTGATCCACACCTGCTGCTGCAAACCACGCACGCTGGGCTTGGCGGTGCTGTCCAGATCGAACACCACCACGGTGTTGTCGCCCTTGCGCTGGAACGGTGCCGGGAAGTACAGCGCACGTTGCGCGCCGATGTTCCAGTGGCGGCCCAGGTTGACGCCGTTGGTCCAGGTCACGCCCTTGCCGAAGGCGCGCATGTCCAGATAGGTATCGGTCGGTGTGTCGATGCGCAGGGTGCCGCGATGGAAGGCAGGGCCATCGACGTGATTGCGGGTCCAGCCGCGCAGGCTGTCGGGCGAGCGCATCGGCAGCGGGAAGGCCTGCCAGCCGGTGAGTTGCCGGTTGTCCAGCAGCACCGGGTCGACCAGGCCGGCGCGGCCGTCGGCCATGCGCGGGCCGTAGTTGATGCGGCCGCTGTTTTCCACCAGCACATCGAGCGTGTGTTCGCCGGCCGGAATATCCACGTTGGTGGAGACCTGCTGCAGGCGACGTTCGACGCTGCCGACCGGCTTCTTGTCCAGATACACGCGTGCTACGTCGCGCACCTCGCCCAGGTACAGCGCGCCCTTGCGCGGGCCGGTGACGGTGGTGCGGTAGAGGATGTAGCCGTAATCCTGGCCGAAATGTTCCATCGGCTGCGGGGTGTCGATGGCGATCGGGGCGGGCAGGTTGTCCCATAGCGAGGCGGATTCGCGCAGTTGGGTTTCCGGCAGGGCGGCGATGGCGATCGGTGCCGGTAATGCAGGCGGTTGCACGCCGGTGACGCGGGTGATGGCATCGCGCATCAGTGCGAACTTGGGCGTGGCACGGCCGGCCTCGTCGAGGATGGCGTCGTAGTCGTAGCTGGTGGTCTGCGGGGCGTAATGGTCGCTGGGATTGCCCTGGAAATTGGCACCATTCATGAAGCCGAAACTGGTGCCGCCGATGAACATGTAGAGATTGGCCGAATGGCCCTGGCGCAGGATCCACTCGAGTTCTTCGGTCTGTTGCTTGGCATCGGTGCTGGCGTGCGGCTTGCCCCAGTGATCGAACCAGCCGGCCCAGTATTCGCCAACCATGCGCGGTTGGTCGGGGCGGAACTTGATCAGTTTGTCGAATGCGCTCTTTGCTTCGCCCGGCGCAAAATTCACCACCGCCAAGGTGTCCGGCAAGGTGCCGTTGGCGAGCATGTCGGCGCCGTCTGAGGTGAACAGCAAGGCGTCGTCGAAGCCGGCCTTGACGTACATGGCGCGGTTGTCGGCCATGTAGGCGTGGTCGTCGTCGTAGGAGCCGTATTCGTTCTCGACCTGCACGGCGATGATCGGGCCGCCGTTATGGTTAAGCAGCGGATGCACCTGTTTGGACACGGCATCCAGATAGGCCTGGCTGGCAGCGAGAAAGCGCGGGTCGCGGCTGCGTACGCGGATATTGTCCTTGCCGAACAACCACGCGGGGTAGCCGCCGGCTTCCCACTCGGCGCAGGTGTAGGGGCCGGGGCGCAGGATCACGTTGAGGCCCTGCGCGGCGGCTTCGCGCACGAACGCGGCCACATCGTTGTTGCCGGAAAAGTCGAACTGGCCTTGCTGCGGTTCGACCAGGTTCCAGAACACGTAGGTCTCCACCGTGTTCAAGCCGAGTGCGCGCGCCTTCTGCAGGCGGTCTTTCCAGTATTCGCGCGGAATGCGCTGGAAATGGATGGCGCCGGAGAGAATCTGGTACGGCTTGCCGTCGCGCACGAACTGCGTGCCTTGGGTGCCGAAGCTGGGCCAGGTGTCGGTAGTAGCGGCAACCGCGGTGACGGGAAGTGCGAACGCGAGGGCCAGAACGAGCGGTGCAAGGGTGGTGCGCAACATGGGAAATTCTCGGCGGTGACGAGTGACTTGTAACGAGTAAGAACGAGCATCAAGCAAACGACGGCGGCAAATCCTGCTTGTTCGCACCAAAGGTCAGGTTTGGCTTGGCGCCCATGCTGAATTCCAGCGTGCCGCCAGCCGCCAGATCGGCATGGCGCATCCAGCTACGGTTGATCGGTTTGCCGTTCCAGGTCAGCGATTGCACGTACACGTTTTGTGCGCTGTTGTTGTTGGCCACGATGCGCAAGGTGCGGCCGTTGCCGACATCCAGTTCTGCGCGCTTGAACAGCGGGCTGCCGAGGATATAGTTGCCGCTGACCGGATCCACCGCATATAACCCCAGCGCACTGAGCACGAACCACGCGCTCATCTGCCCGCAGTCTTCATTGCCGGACAGGCCGTTGCGCGCGTCGTGGTATTGCTCGCGCAGCAGCCGGTGCACCATCGCCTGGGTCTTGTACGGCTGGCCGGCGTAGGCGAACAGATACGCCACGTGATGGCTGGGTTCGTTGCCGTGCGCGTACTGGCCGACCAGACCGTCGATATCCGGCGGCGCATCGGCGGGCAGTTCGGAGCTGGTGGAAAACAGTTCGTCGAGCTTGGCAACGAAGCCATCGCGGCCGCCGTACAGGTCCATGTAGCCGTACAGATCGTGCTGATTGAGGAAGGTGGCCTGCCAGGCGTTGGATTCGGTGAAATCGCGCCATTGGGTGAGGTGGCCCATGCCGCGCGGGTCGAACGGTTTGGCCCAGCTGCCGTCTTCCAGCCGCGCCTGCACGAAGCCGCTGTCGCGATTGAACACGTTGCGGTAATTGCGCGAACGGTCGCGCAGTGCGCGTGCATCGTCGGCGGCGCCGGCGGCCTGCGCCAGGTGCGCGCAGGCCCAGTCGTCGTAGGCGTATTCCAGGGTGCGGCTGACCGCCTCGTCCACCTTGTCGGCGGGGATGTAGCCAAGCGCGCGGTAGTACGCCAGGCCATGCGTGGTGTCGTCCATGGCGCGCTTGCGGTAGGCCGGCCAGGCGGCTTTGTAGTCGATGCCGGTGAAGCCCTTGGCATGCGCTTCGGCCAGCACCACCGCCGAGTGGTAGCCGATCATGCAGCCGGTTTCCACGCCTTGCAGCGGCCAGATGCCCACGCCATCCGGGCATTCATTGGCGCCGCGCACCAGGCATTGCACCAGGTCGGGCACGCGCTCGGGCTGCACCAGGGTGAGCAGCGGATGCGCAGCGCGGTAGGTGTCCCACAACGAGTAGGTGCTGTAGTTGTGATACCCCTTGGGTGCAGTGTGGATCTGCAGGTCCATGCCGCGGTAGCGGCCATCCACGTCACTGAACAACGTGGGCGCCAACAGGCTGTGATACAGGCCGGTGTAGAAGATGCGCCGTTGCGCGTCGTCGTCGCTGTCGATCCGCACGCGCCCCAGTTCCTTTTCCCACGCGGCCACGGCTTGCGCATGCACGCGGGTGAAGTCGAAGTCGGGAAGTTCGGCATCCAGGTTGGCCAACGCGTTGTCCGCGCTCACCGCCGAGATGCCGACCTTGATCAGCAACGGCGCCTCGGAGGCGTCCGGATAATGCAGTGTAGCCTTGAGATGCACGCCATCGGCGCTGCGCAGCCCGGCGGCGAGGGGCTGGTCTTCGTTGTACAGCTGCACCTTTTCGAACGGGCGCGACAGCCGCATGGCGAAGTAGATATAGCGGCCCTTGGCCCATTGATAGACACGGCGGCCGCCGGTGATGGTCTGTGCGTCGACCACGCGCAGCTGCGCATCGCTCACGCGGGTGGCGATGCCGGGTTTGTCCTGCATGCCATGGCATAGGTCCAGCAGCACGTGCGCAGGTTTGCCCTTGGGGAAGTGGTACCGGTGCAGGCCGGCGCGCGCGGTGGCGGTGAGTTCGGCATGCACGCCGCTGTCCTTGAGCCGCACGCGGTAGTAGCCGGGCGAGGCCGCTTCATCCGCATGGTCGTAGCGCGAGCGATAGCCGGCGTCGGGATCATCCAGCGGGCCGGGTACCAGCTTGACCTCGCCGGTGGCCGGCACCAGCAACACATCGAGCATGTCGCCAATGCCGGTGCCGGATAGATGCGTGTGCGAGAAGCCCATGATCGAGCCATCGGACTCGTGGTAGCCCGAGCACGAATCCCACACCGCGTTGTAGGTGTCCGGGCTGAGCTGCACCATGCCGAACGGCAATGTCGCGCCGGGGAAGGTGTGGCCGTGGCCGCCGGTGCCGATGAACACGTCCACGTGGCGGGTGAGGTCCGGGCGCGCACGCGCGTCGGCCGGCAGTGCGTAGGTGCCTGCGCGTGCGCGGGCGAGGCCTGTGGCCAGAGCGCCGCTACCGAAGAGGGCTGCTGCGATGGCGCCTTGTAGAAAACCGCGTCGTGTTGCCATGTGTCTGGTCTCGGAGTTTGCGGGCCGATGCCGGGGCACCCTCATCCGCCCTTCGGGCACCTTCTCCCGGCGGGAGAAGGGAAGATCAAGTGCTCTGTCATTCCGCCTGGAAAGGAAGATCTAGCGCTTCGGACGATCAACTACTGCGCAGCAACTGCGGTTTGCGCTGATGCAGGTCGATGATGAGTTCGCCGAACAAGGTGTTGGCCCAGGCGAACCAGTCACGCGTGAATGTGGCCGGGTTGTCCTTGTCGAAGGCCTCATGCATGAAGCCGGTGCCGGCATGCGTGGTCTTGAGCCACTGCAGGCATTGGCGCAGCTGCGTGTCGTCGTCGCTGACCAGCGCGTACTGCACGATCGCCATCGGCCAGATGGTGCCCATGCCGCTATGCGGGCTGCCCACGCCTTCGGCCGCGGTGCCGCGCGAGAAGTACGGGTTGCGTTCGCTCCAGGCCAGCTGGCGTGTGCGCAGGAACACCGGGTCGGCGCGATCGCAGCAGCCCAGGTAAGCCAGGCTGAGCAGCCCGGGCGCGTTGGCGTCGTCGATGAACAACTGGTTGCCGTAGCCGTCCACTTCGAACGCCCAATACGCCTGCCCGTCGCTGTCGCGCATCTGCCCGAACTGGCGTGTGGCGGTTTCCACTTCGTCGGCCAGCGCCGTGCAGTCGGCCGCGAAGGCGCTGTCGCGATGGATCTGCGTGCTCATGCTGGCCAGCTGCCGCAGCGAGGCCACCGCGAACAGGTTGGCCGGCACGAACAATGGGAATACGCAGGCATCGTCGGACGGGCGGAACATCGAATGGATCATGCCGTTGGGCTTGGTCGGCTGGCCGTAGCCTTCCAGCACCAGCGTCTCGGTGGCCAGCGGCGAGGGGCGCTGGAACACGTACGGGCCGCGGTTGTCCTTGCGCTGCTGTTCGCGGAAGGTGCGCACCACCACGTGCATCGCCTCGCGCCAGTCGTCGTCGAACGGCGCAGTGTCGTTGGTGGCACGCCAGTATTCGTGCGCAATGCGGATCGGGTAGCACAGCGAATCGATTTCCCACTTGCGCTCGCCCACACCGGGCTTCATCTCGGTGATGTCGTTGAGCGACCACTTCAGGCGCTGGGTCTGGCCATCGGGCAGGAACGCGTTGGCATACGGATCGAGCTTTATGCAAGCCGCCTGGCGCTGGATCAGGCCATGGAACATGCATCGCAGCGCGGGGTCGCGCTTGGCCAGCGGCACGTACGGATGCACCTGCGCGGACGAATCGCGCAGCCACATCGCGTGGATGTCGCCGGTGATGACGAAGGTGTCCGGCTTGCCGTTGCGGGTGCCGGTTTCCACCGTGGTGTCGAGCGTGTTGGGGTAGCAGTTCTCGAACAGCCAGGCCAGTTCCGGGTCGGCGATGCGCGCCTTGATCTGGGTGATCTGCTGCTCCACTGCGGTGCTGACAAAACGGCGCTGCGCCTTGGGCGGACGCTTGCTGACAAAGCGCGAGGCCGGTGACGAAGTCGCCGCACGCGCACCGGGAATGCCGCCGATCAGCGCGCTGCCTGCGGCGGCGCCGAGCATACCCAGCATCGTGCGGCGCGAGACGGCGGCGGTGGCGGATTGCGTGCTGTCGTCGCGCGCTGGCTCAGTGATGCTGTCTGTGGGGATCTTACGCATGGATACTCCTGATGCCGCGCCCGGGCTGCGGGCGCGTGGTGTTCGTGACGCGCATGCCGGCGCTGCGCCGGCACGCTGCGAATGGCCTTACTTTGGCAGCGGTGCGCGGCCCTGGATGGTGAGCGCCACGCTCTGGCCGGCGGCGCCGGTGTCTGGCTGGCCACCACCGACGAACAGCCGGTAATCGCCGGCTTCCACCGCGCGCGTGCCTGTACGGTCCACATCGCTCAAGGCGCGCGCATCCAGGGTGAAGGTGAGCGTGCGCTGCTCGCCCGGTTTCAGATGCACGCGCTGGAATCCAACCAGGCTGCGCAATGGCGACTGCGGGCGGTCTGGATACTGCAGATACACCTGCGTCACTTCATCGCCCGCGCGTTCACCGGTATTGCGCACGGTCGTGGTCACTTGCAGGGGGCTGCCGGCCTGCAGCGTGGTGGCGGACAGGCGCGGCGTCTCGTACGCAAAGCGGGTGTAGCTGAGCCCGTAGCCGAACGGAAACAACGCCTCGCCCTTGAAATAGCGGTAGGTGCGGCCCTTCATGTCGTAGCTGACGTATGGCGGCAGGTCCTTGGTGGAGCGATAGAACGTCACCGGCAGGCGCCCGCCGGGGTTGTCGTCACCGGCCAGCGCACGGGCAATGGCGGTGCCGCCGGACTGGCCGGGGTACCACGCCGCCACGATTGCATCGGCATGGGTCTTGGCCCAGTTCAATGCCACTGCGCTGCCGCTCATCAACACCACCACCAACGGCTTGCCGGAGGCCTTGGCACGCTCCAGCAAGGCCTGCTGCGCGGCGGGCAGGGCGATGTCGTTACGGTCGCCGCCGTCGAAGCCGGGCACGTCGATACGCAGTTCCTCGCCTTCCACATCCGGCGATAAACCGACGAAGGCCACCACCGCATCGGCCTGCGCCACGGCTTGTTCGGCCTCGGCCAGTTGCGCGGCGGCCGGCGCCAGCCATTCCAGGCGCACGCCCTGGTCCTGGCCGCGGTGTTCGAGCTCCAGGCGGATCTTGCGTGGGCGGGTGTCGTCGAAATGCAGCACCGTCTCCACGCTGCGGCCGTCGGCATTGTGCATGCCGGCCGGCACGTGCTTGTCTTCGGCGTTGCCGGCAACGACCAGTTTGTCGTCGATGTACAGCCGCACCGGGTCGTGACCGGTGCAATCGAAGCACCGCGCCACGCGCACTGCCAGCGTGTAGTCGCCAGTGCCGGGCGGCAACAGCTCGCCGCTCCAGCGCACGGCGTAGCGATCGGCAGGCACGCCCTTGGCGGGGCTTACCTGGTCCCAGTTGAAGCTGATCGCGCGGTCCTGGCGCGTCACGCGCGGTGCGCCTTCCAACTCGACATTTTCGAAATACTCACCGCGCAGCCCGGGCTTGCCTTCGCTGCGCAGCGCGGTCTCCGGAATCATGCCCGGCACGCCAGCGGCCAGCGGCGCGCCTTGCGCGTAGCGCACCTGCTGCGCGCCGAAGCGCTGGCGCAGGCCGAGCAGCGGCGTCACCGGCTGCGATGAGGTGCCTTGGTAGTTGGCTTCCAGTGCAGCCAATGCATCGGCGTTGGGGCCGATCACCGCCAGCCGCGTGCCGGCCTTCAATGGCAGCGTGGCGTTCGCGTTCTTCAGCAGCACAATCGACTCGGCCGCCGCCTGCAACGCCAGCGCACGGTTGCCCGCGTTGTCGATGTCCTTGGCGCCGAGCCTGGCGTAACGGTCCTTGCGCGGCGCCTGCAGCTCGCCCAGGCGGTAGCGTGCGGCGAACAGGCGCACCAGCGATTGATCGAGCAAGGCTTCGTCCACTTCACCGCGTTCGATCGCGGTGCCAAGCGCGCGATAGGCAGTGCCGCAGTTGAGATCGTGGCCGGCCTTGAGTGCTGCCGCCGACGATCCGGCGTTATCCGGGCGGAAGTAATGGAACTGGGTCATGTCGTCCACTGCATCGCAGTCGGAGACCACAAAGCCCTTGAAGCCCCAATCGCCGCGCACGCGGCCGTTGAGCAACCAGTCCGCCGCGCATGCCGGCGTGCCGTGCAGGGAGTTGTAGGCGCACATCACCGAGCCGGCCTGGCCCTCGACCAGCGCGGCGCGGAACGCAGGTGTGTAGGTCGCTTCCACATCGCGCGGCGAGACGTCCACATCGAAACCATGCCGGCCCGGTTCCGGGCCGCTGTGCACGGCGATGTGCTTGGGCGTTGCAATCGTGCGCGGATGTTCCAGGTCATCGCCCTGCAGGCCGCGAATGAAGCCCACGGCCAGTTGCCCGGTGAGGAAGGGGTCCTCGCCATAGGTTTCCATGCCACGGCCCCAGCGCGGGTCGCGGAAGATGTTGATGTTGGGCGACCAGATGGTCAGGCCTGCGTAACGCTTGTGGTCCTTGCCTGGGCCGCCGGCCTGGTTGAACTTGGCACGTGCCTCGGTCGACACCACCGTGCCCACCTGCTGCATCAGCTGCGTATTCCAGCTGGCGGCCAGCCCGATCGCCTGCGGAAACACCGTGGCGTAGCCATTGCGGGCAATGCCGTGCAGGCCCTCGCTCCACCATTCGTAGGCGGGGATGCCCAGGCGCGGAATTGCCGGCGCCGCGTTCATCGCCTGGGCCACTTTTTCCTCGCGGCTCATCTGCGCGACCAGTGCAGCGGCACGCTGTTCCGGCGTGCCGGTGGGCGCTGCGGCCTGAGCGGGCGCGCTGGTCAGCGGTGCAGCCAAGGCAAATCCGAGAGCGAGGGCCAGGCGATGCGGAAACACGGACAACGACATCATTTCACTCCTGCCGTGCGGCAGTGGCCGCGCGGCGTTGCATTGGGGTACCCGTCGCGTGCGACGGGCAGGGATGAATCTGGATGCGGCAGGCCGTGCATTGGCACTGCCGCGGTAGTGCGACTCCCGCTCGCGCTGCTGCGCAGGTGCGAAGCGGTGCGATGGTGCTGGCGTGCGCCGCGCCTTGCACCAACGATGATGTTCACCGCGGTGCACGCGCCGCGCTCACTGCGCAGCGCACTGCAATGTCATTTGCTTTCGGCCGGCTCCGGTGGTGCACCCGCCAGCGTGCTGGCCAGGTCGCGGACCTGCATCGCCGACTGCAACTGCGCCAGCGCTGTCTTGCTGGTCACTTGCACGGTCAGCGGCTCGCCCGGCAGCAGGTCGAAGGCGTTGTCCGACAGCGTGGCGTCCACGTCGCCGAACGATAGCCACACCTCGCGCGCCAGCGTCTTGCTGGACAGCGTGAGCGCGTAGCCATCGCCATCGGCGCGCCACTGGCTGTCCATCGTGGCGGTGGGCAATGCCAGTTGCTTGGCGGCGGCGAAGAACACCACTTCGCGCGACAACAGCTTGTCGCCGTCGAATAATTCGAACACCGCATAGCTACGCTTCGGATCGGCGCTGCCCAGCAATTGCTTGTCGCTGAAGTTGCCCACCTGCAGGCTGCTCAGCGGCTTGAGCGTGGCTTTTTCTTCGCGCTTGCTCAGCACCTTGCCCTCCATGCTCATCACGCGCATGCGCCAGCGCGCCTGCAGCGGCGTGGTGCGGTCGGACACCAGCGAGACCTCGGTCTGGCCCTTGTCGTTGCGCAGCGCGGCGATCATCTCCGGCGCATAGAAGCGGCGTGCGTGGTAGTGCAGCGCCTTCCAGCGGCCGTAGTAGTCCACGCTGGACCAGGAGGCGCCGGGCCACACGTCGTTGAGCTGCCAGTACAGCGAGCCCATCGATTGCGGGCGTGAGGCGCGCAGATGCGAGGCGGCCAGGTTGATGCCTTCGGCCTGCATCAGCTGGCTCAGGTAGACGAAGCTTTCGAAATCCTTGGGCTCGCCAAATTCGCGGCGGATATACAGCATCAGCCGCTTGTTGCCGTTGCCCTTGTCGAACTTCTGATGCACGCGCATCACCGGCGATTCCGGATCCATGTCGCCGGGTTCGGCGAACGCGCGCACAGTGCGCATGTCGGGGAACGACTGCAGGCCGTATTCGGACATGAAACGCGGAGTGACATTGAGGTATTCGGTGACCGGCAGCGCCGGGCCGCCCCAGACCTTCCAGTAATGCATGTCGCCATCGTTGGCCTGGTCGGCGGCGCCGTCGAAGTTGGTGCCGGGCGAGGTGGACCAGTACGGCACGTCGCTATCGTAGGTGGCGACCACTTCGCGGAACACGGTGCCGAACAGCGTGGTCATGCCACGCTCGATGCGGCTGCGTTCTTCCGGGTCCACCGACTGCTTGAACTTGACCCGGTCGCCCCAGTTTTCCCAACCGGTCTGCACTTCGTTGTTGCCGCACCACAACACCACGCTGGGATGGTCGCGCAGGCGTTTGACCTGTTCGATCGCTTCCTGGCGGGTGTTTTCGCGGAACTCCACGTCATACGGCGGCACCGCGCCACCGAACATGAAGTCCTGCCAGATCATGATGCCCAGCTCGTCGGCCACCTCGTAGAAGTGTTCGTCCTGGTAATGGCCGCCGCCCCACATGCGCAGCATGTTCATGTTGGCATCGCGCGCGTCCTGCAGGGTGCTGCGCATGCGCGCCTGGCTGACGCGCGAGGGGAAGGCATCCAGCGGAATTAGGTTAGCGCCCTTGGCAAAGATCGGGATGCCGTTGATCACGATCTCCATGCTCTTGCCGAACTTGTCTTTTTCGCGGCGCAGCTCCACCGAACGCAGGCCGGTGATGCGCTTGATCTGCTGGCTGTCGCCATCGCCATCGGCATCGCGCACCGTCGCCACGAAGGTGTAGCGGTCCTGCGCGCCGTAGCCGGCCGGGAACCAGCGCTTGGGCTTGGCGATGCGCACGGCCAGATCGATTCGGTTCTGGCCCGGGTCGACCACCGCGTCCTGGGTGAACTGGCCCACGCGTTGGCCATCCGGGCCGAGCACGTCAAGGCTGACCTGCACCGGGCCGCTGCGGCCGGCCTGCAACTCCAGCTGCGCCTGCAGTTGCGCGCTATCGGCATCCACACGTTGCTGGGCGATATGCAGCCCATCCACGCGCACCGCATCCCAGGCTTCCACACGCACCTCTTTCCAGATGCCGGCGTTGACCATGCGCGGGCCCCAGTCCCAGCCGAAGTTGTACGGCGCCTTGCGCACGTAGGTGGAGCTGTGCCGCGATTCGGGCTCGTCGCCGAAAGCCGAATCGTAGGCGCCCGGCAGCGCGTACGGCTGCTTGGCGAGCCACGGCTGGATCTTCTTGATCGGCGAAAACAGCTTCACTTCCAGTACGTTGTCGCCGCGCTTGAGCAGCGCCTTGGCGTCCACGCGCCACTGCCGGAACATGTTGTCGGCACTGAGCAACGGCTTGCCGTTGAGGGTGACCTCGGCAAACGTATCCAGGCCATCGAACACCAGCTCCACATGCTCACGCGCGAGCGTGGTCGCATCCACGGTGAAGCGCGTCTGGTACTGCCAGTCGCTCAGGCCGGCCCACTGAATCTTGCCTTCGTTGTCGCGGTAGAACGGGTCCGGCACGACCTTGGCGGCGATCAGATCGGTCTGCACCACGCCCGGCACCTGCGCCGGCAACCAGGCCGCGGCCTTGGGGTAGGTCTTGGCCTGTTCCTGCCCCGGCACCAGCCGCACCTGCCAGCCGCTGTCCAGCGTCACGGCCGTGGGCGGCGCCGCCCAGGCCTGCGACATGGCGAAGGCGAGGGCAAGCCCGAGACGGGCGGGTGCAGGAACACGACGGTGGCGGGACAGGGGCATGCAGGGTTCTCCTTGGAGGGATCAGCGCGTGGCGGCGGGGGGCGCCTGCGCGGTGGTTTCAATCAGATGGACGGCGCCGATGGCATACAACGGGCCGGTGATGGGGGCGGTGAAGCGCAGGCACAGATCGTGCGTGCCGGTGTGCGCAGGCAGCGCGCTTTCCAGCGTGAATTGTTCGCCGAGCGCGTTGCCCTTGGGCAGCGGGATGCGCGCGAGCACCTCGCCTTCGCAACCCAGGCGCACTTCGAGTTCGCCGCCGGGTGTCTTGGCGGGATACTTCTGCACCTTGGACTGCTCGTGCGCCAGGCCGAAGTTGCGCGCCAGGCGTGCGGCGTCCACCTTGATCGCGCCCACACCATCCAGCCGCGCCTGCGGATACAGGCGGCAGGCATGGAACAGGTCCACGTTGTAGACCGGCGTGTCCGCGCCCGGCAGGTCCGGCAGCAGCGGCAGGCGCAGGCCCAGCGCCCCTTGCTCGACACAGTGACGCAGACCCTGGGTATCGCGGCTCAGCAGCGCGGCACGGTCAAAAGTGCGGCTGCGCGGGGCGGCCAGTGCGATGCCATCGTCGGTGAAGGCGGTGGCCTTGACGGTGGTGGGCAGCTGAATCGCGAACGGCGCCGTGTAGCGCGGTGCATCCGGCGTGGGGTCGCTGCCATCCACGGTGTAGTGCAGGCTGCCGGCGCCGCTCTGGTTGCCGAGCGACACCTTGGCCGGGCCACCGGCCAGTACCGCGTTGACGTCGCCCTCCAGGTCGATGTCGGCGGCAAACGCGCCATCGCTGTAATCGATGCCCAGCGCCTGGTAGCGCTGCAGCTGCGCCGGCATCCGCGCCAGGAAATTCTTCCAGTCGCGCGCGGCCATCGGCGACCACGTCACTTCGGCCACCGCTGCCAGGCGCGGGAACAGCGCGTGGTCGATGTGCCAGCGCGATGGAATGTATTCGGCCCACAACGCGCCCTGCGCGCCGAGCACATGCTTGGCCTGCTCGGCATTGAGCGCGGTCGGCACCGGGTTGAATGCGTAGACCTTCGAGAGCGGCAGCGTGGTCAGGCGGCCGTTGGGTTCATCGCTGCGCGTGGTTTGCAGGTTGTCCAGATACAGCGAATCGCCCGGTACCAGCACCACGTCGTGGCCTTGCTTGGCGGCGGTCACCGCGCCTTCGATGCCACGCCAGGACATCACGGCCGCGCTGGCCGGCACGCCGCCTTCGAGGATTTCGTCCCAGCCGATCATGCGCCGGCCGTGTTGGGTGAGGTACTGGGCCAGTTGCTCGTTGAACCAGCCTTGCATCGCGTGTGCGTCCTTGACGCCGAGCTTGCGCATCTGTGCGCGAACGGCCGGCGAGGCTTCCCATTGGTCCTTGACTGCCTCATCGCCGCCGATGTGGATGTAGGTCGACGGGAACAGCGTGAGTACTTCATCCAGCACATTGGTGATGAAGGTCAGGCTGCGCTCGCTGGTGTTGAAAAGATACGGGTTGACGCCCCAGTCCACACCCACCTGGGTGCGCACACCGGGGACGCCCACTTCTTCGGGATACGCGGCAACGGCCGCCTGCGCATGCCCGGGCATGTCCAACTCGGGCAGCACGGTGATGTGCAGGCGCGCCGCGTAGGCCACCACTTCGCTGATCTGTTCCTGCGTGTAGAAGCCGCCATAGCGCTCCGGTGTGCCGTGCTGGCCCGCGCCCGGCGGCGTGCGCCACGCACCCACCTCGGTGAGCTTGGGATAGCGCTTGATCTCGATCCGCCAGCCCTGGTCATCGGTGAGATGCCAGTGCAGCACGTTGAGCTTGTGCACGGCCATCGTGTCGAGCACATGCTTGACCGTTGCCACGTCGTGGAAGTGGCGCGCCACATCCAGATGCTGGCCGCGCCAGCTGAAACGCGGCCAGTCGCGGATGGCCACCGCCGGTACCTCGACATCGCCCTTGCGCGCATCCGGGGTCATCAACTGCCACGCGCTCACGGTGCCATAGAACAACCCGGCGCCATCACGCGCCTGGATGCGGAGGCCCTTCGCGTCGCTATCGAGGCTGTAGCCTTCCTTCTGCGCTACCTGCGCCTGCGCGCTGCGTTCCAGGCGGATGCTGCCCGGCGATGCGCTGGTTTCGTTGCGCACTTCCAGCGACAGGCCGCGCGTGCGCTTGAGCAGCTCGGCGAGATATTCGGCGCTGCGGCGTGCATCGGCATCGCCACCGACGATCGAAATCACCGTGCCGGCACCGATGTGGAAACTGCCACTGCCACGTGTGACCTGCGCCGGTGCCGGAATCAGGGGCAGCGGTGTGTTGGCGGCAGGTGCCGCGGGGGCGCCTGCACTGGCAACGGCCGGTGCAGTGCCGGCCTCGCGTTGACCACATCCAAGCAGGGCGCTGACTGCAACGCAGCAGACAAGCAGGCGCGACGGCAATCGTGTGGACAGCAGCAGGCGCGACGACAGCGTGCGTGGAACAGGGCCGGTGTTGGAGAGCATGCAATCACATCCCGATGTGGCAATCAGCGCGTGTCATGCAGCTTGCCACGCGCCAGGACACGGCAGCCACGCACAGTAGCAAAGCCGTGGCGAACGACGCAGGGCCTGGCGCACGCTTCGTGCGCGCGCCGCCCTGTTGCATGGCGGGCTCAGCGCTGCGCCACCGGCAGCTCGTCCCACACCTTCGGATCTTCGGCGCCCAGCACCCAGCAGCTGAAGCCTTCCAGGCCGTACTGCTTCACCAAGTCGTAGCGTGCCTTGAAGCTGCGCGCATCCGGGCGGAACACCCACTCGCGCATATCGTCGCGGTAGAAGTAGAACCACGATTCCTGCTCCACCGGATCCCACTGCACGGTGGCGTTCTGTTCGATCGCCAGCGGGAAGGATTCGTCGGCATCGATATACGTGGCCGAGATGTTCGACGCTTCGGTGCCGTCTTCCTTCACCGGGTTGCCGGTGTACCAACGGTAGCCGTAAGTGGCGATACCCAGCGAGAGCTTTTCCTTCGGTACCTGGGTGATGGCGTAGTCCAGGTGCTTCTTCATCCACACCATGCCGTCGACCGGGCCGGGCGTGGTCCAGCGGGTGTGCTGGTCGTAGGTCATGATGCTGACCAGATCGGCGGCCTGGCCCAGTGCCTTCAGGTCATACGCGCCGCGCCAGTATTCCCACATCCACTTGGAAAACTGGCCGCCTTCGGCATGGCCCGGTGCATTGGGCACCACTGCCACCGACATCTTGAAACCGGCCTTGTGCAGCGCATCGGCGGTCTGCTTGACCATCAGCGTGTAGGCATCGCGATCGGTCCAGGCGATGTTCTCGAAATCGAACTGGAAGCCGTAGTACTTGTGCTGCTTGCCGTGGATCAGCAGCGATTCGATCATGCGCTTCTTGGCCGCTTCGTCATGCATCAGCTTGTGGAAGCCGTCGCGGCCGGTGGTCATCGACAGGATCGGCATCACGCGCAGATTTTTCTGCTTGGCGATGTCGTACAGATACATGTTGGGGGTGCCGTTGACCAAGCCATTCTGATCCACGCCATACCAGGTGGGCACCACCACATCGATCTTGTCGACATTGGCCAGGAACGAATTGGTCGATTTCTGCGTGTTCATCAGATAGAACAGCGCCGTGGGGTTCTTGGCCAGCGCCAAGGTGGGCGCGCAGGCAACCGCCAGCGCGAGCAACATCCAGGTCAATCGCTTGATCATGAAGACAGGATCCGTCAGGGAGTGGAAGAGGGCGCAAGGTCGATGCGGAACACGTAGGCGCTTTCGCCGACCGGCTTGGCCGGCAGCTGCAGGTGCAAGCCATCGGCCTGTTGTTCGAAGGGAATCTTTTTGCCATTGGCTAGCAGCGTCACCCCGCGCACGCCATCGGCGGCGGTGAGCGAGCGGATCACCGCCTTGCCATCGGCCGGCCAGCCCAGTTCGATGGCATACAGCGCGCCATCGCGGGTGGTGAAGCGGAAATCTTCAGCCGTGTACGGCTTGGTCTTGACGTCCTGGAAGGTGCCGCCCACCACTTCGGTGGGGCCTTCGCCATACACGCGCCACGGCTTGCTTTCGTAGATCGCGCCGCCATTGGTCTTGAGCCACTTGCCGATCGCCAGCAGGATGCCGCGCTCGGTATCGGGGATGGAGCCATCGGCGCGCGGGCCGATGTTGAGCATCAGGTTGCCGTTCTTGGCCACCACATCGGCCAGCATGTGGATGATGAAGGTGGGTGACTTGTAGGTGTCGTTTTCGATATAGCCCCACGATGCATTGCTCACCGAGGTGTCGGTCTGCCAATGCGTGGGGTGGATGCCGGTGAGCTGGCCGCGTTCGATATCCAGCGTGCCGGCGCCTTCGGGAAACGCACCGAGCTTGTAGTTCACCACCACGCCACGGTCGGCTTCGGTCCGCGCCGCACCCTGGTTGTAGTAGTACGCCAGCATGGTCGGCAGGCTGCTGCGGAAGGTGGGGTGGGCGATCCACCAATCGAAATAGATCAGGTCCGGCTGGTAGACATCGATCAACTCGGTGGTGCGCGCCAGCCAGTCGTCCAGCCACGCCTGCGATACGGGCGTCCAGTCGTTGGCGACGTCGGCGTCGTCCTTGCCGGGCAGGCGCACCTGCGCGGGGCCATACAGCGCCGCATAGCGCGGGTCGTTGACGTCGGAATCGAACTTGCGCCCGCCATCGAAGAACCAGTTGTGCTCGGCACGGTGCGAGGACAGCCCGAAGTGCAGGCCTTGCGCACGGATCGCGGTGGACAACTCGCCCAGCAGGTCGCGCTTGGGGCCCATCTTCATCGCCGTCCAGTCGGACAACTTCGAGTCGTACAACGCAAAGCCATCGTGATGCTCGGCCACCGGCACCACATAGCGCGCACCGGATTCACGGAACAGCTTGGCCCAGCCGGTGGGGTCGAACTTGGGCGCGGTGAATTTGGGAATCAGGTCCTTGTAGCCGCTGCTGGCCTGCGGGCCATAGGTCGCCACGTGATGGGCGAATTCCTTGGAGCCTTCCAGATACATGTTGCGCGAATACCACTCGCTGCCGAAGGCCGGCACCGAAAACACGCCCCAGTGAATGAAGATGCCGAACTTGGCGTTGTCGTACCACGCAGGAGATTGGTACGCCTTCAGCGCGGCCCAGTCGGGGCGGAACGGCCCCTTGCGCGCGCCGGCTTGCGCTTCGCGCACCAGCCGTGCGCGTTCGGGCGCGTACTGCGCGGTGGCGTCGAGCCACTGCTGGTCGATGACCTCCGGGCTGAGCGTGGTGGCGGTCGGCGCGGTGGGCGATTGCGCTGCGCTGAGCGTGGCGGCAGGCAACGCGAGCAACAGACCGAGCGCGAGCATTCGCGTTCTGGGTGCAGCTCCGGCGTGGCGGCGGGATGGAGCCGCAAGGCGGCTATCGGTCGTCATGGGAACTGCACTCCTGTGGGCAAAGACGCGCCGGCATCAGGCATCCGGCCCGTGGTTGCGGAAGCGGGACTGGCCATCATCCTTCAGCGAAGGGCGATGGCCAGGTCCACTCAATGTGCACTGCATGCACTGTCGTTGCCCCATGCAACGACAGAAAAAAAAGCGCGCCACCGTGGAGGGTCGGTGGCGCGCCGTCACACCATCAGAACTTGAAGTTGAGCTGTGCCTGGTAGCCGCGGCCGTTCTTGTAGAACGCGGTCGGGGTATCACGCGTGTTGCTGAAGACCCGGTAGGTGGAATCCAGCAGGTTGGTCGCGCCGAAGGTGATGCCCATGTAGTCGGTGATTTGATACGAGGCGTTCAAATCCAGCTGCTTGTAGGCATCTGCAAAGTCACGCGATTCCAGTCGGCCGATCTGGGTGAAGTACTTCGAGCGGTAGCTGTAGTTCACACGCACGGTCCAGTCGCCGTGTTCCCAGTACGGGATCACGTTGTAGGTGTCGCGCGACAGGTACGGCAGGTTCAAGCCCGAGCTGGAATCGGATTCGGCAAAGGTGTAGTTGGCCTGCAAGCCAAAACCCAGACCGAAGGTCTGCTGGTAGTTGACCGACACGCCCTTGACCTTGGCATCGGACACGTTCACCGGCGTGGTGACCTGGTACAGACCGGCAACGGCCGGCGGTGCCGGATTCAACGGCTGCGTGGTGGTAGTGCTTACGATGTAGGAGCTGATGTCGCGATAGAACACTTCACCGGACAGCATGCTGGACGGCGCGAAATACCATTCCGCCGCCAGATCGTAGTTGGTGGACTCGTACGGGTTCAGATCCGGGTTGCCGCCGTTGGCGGTCAGGTCACCGGTACCGCTGTTGATGGTGAACGTGCCCGCCAGGTCGGCATAACGCGGACGTGCAATCACCTTGGCCGCCGAGAAGCGCAGCACGGCATCGTCGGTAACGTCATAGGCGATATTGAAGCTTGGCAGTGCTTTGCGGTAATCGTTGGTTTCGGCCACACGGTCGAAGTTGGCGCCGCCGTCGTTGCTCTGCCAGAACTCGGATTTATTGGTTGTGTCGACCAGGCGCACGCCGACGTTACCGCGCCATTGGCCGGATTCGAAGTTCAACTGCGTGTAGACGTTCTGGGTAATTTCCTTGACCTGGAACGAGGCGCCGAAGTCGGTGAGGTACGGACCGTGCGGCTGCGACAATAGATAGTTGCGCACCGAATCCAGACTCGCGGTCGACCAGTTGGTGAGATCGCCACTGGCACCCAAACCGTCGTACAGGCTGCTGGGCGTTCTGCCGGGATTGAACTGCGTCAACGACACTGCGTCGGTGGAGTTGATGCGATTGCCGCGTGCCTCTACGCCATTGTTGTGGTTGATGTACTTGTAGCCGAACTGCAGCTTGGTGAACGGGCCCCATTCCAGGTCGCGCGAGGCGTCCCACTGGAAGTACTTTTCGTGGTCCTTGCTCTTCTGGTAGGCGATACCGCCGGCCTGCATGATAGGCGTCCCTGTACCGGGAACATTACCCACCTGACCTGGTGCCAGGCCTGCCGGATTGCCCGGTAACACCCAGTTGGCCGCGCCACCATTCTCATAATTGACCGCAGTGTTGCGGCCATCAAAGGCGTAGTTATAGCCGCCATCCTGCATCAGGTACTTCATCAGGTATTCGGGGTTCTTGCCACCCGTCGCCTCGGTGTAACCACCCTGCGTGGTGAAGACCCACTTTTCGCCCGACCAGTCGTGACGCAGGTTCAGGCTTTTGGTGGTAACAGTACTTTCGCGATAGATCGTGTCCAGCTGCGAATAGGGTTGGGCAAGACCGTTATCGGCGAAATTTGCAGACGTGACCACGCCATCCTGTACTGTCGCCCTATCGATCAGACGCATATTGTTGATCTGGACCTGGTTTCCGTTCGCGTCCAGCGACCCATCGGCTGCCGGAGAAGAACAGTTCGGGCAGACATAGCGCGCCTGGCTGAAGTTGTTGTACTTGCCCTTGATGTACAGACCGGTCAGGTTGAACTCGTTCTGCTCGTTGGGCTTCCACTGCAATGCACCCTGCAGGCCGCTGCGCTCGCGGGTCTGCTGGAAGAATGCACTGCTGATGCCGGCCGGCACGCGGGCGGTGGCCACATCGCTGCCGTCGCCGGTGATGGTGGCGCTGGCGGGGATGTTGGCACCGGTGGTGTAGCCGAAGTATTCGATACCGGCGCGTGCCAGGTCCTGCTTGTCGTGCGTGGCGGAGATCAACGCGCCGAAGGTTTCGTCGTCGTTCTTCCAGCTCCACAACGCCGAGCCGCGCGGGTTACCTTCTTCCGAGCGATCGTTGTAGTTGTAGCCGATCGAGCCGCGGATGGTGTTCTTGGGCAGGTCCAGCGGCTTGCGGGTGTGCACGATCACGGTGCCGCCGATCGAGCCTTCGTCGATGCGCGCCTCGGGGGTCTTGTAGACCTCCATCAGGCCGATGATTTCCGGCGACAGCAGCGTGTAGTTGAAGGTACGGCCGCTGGTGTCGGTCGGGTTGCCGCCCCAGTCGCCGGAGGCGATGGTCTGGCCATTGAGCAGCACGCGGTTCAATGCCGGGTCGGTGCCGTTGATGCTGACCTTTTCGCCTTCGCCGAACTGGCGGTCGACGCTGATGCCCGGCAGATGCGAGAGCGATTCGGCGGCGTTGATGTCCGGGAACTTGCCGATGTCTTCGGCGCTGATGGCGTCGACGATCGAGTTGGCCGAGCGCTTGACCGCCTGGCTCTTCTCCAGCGAAGCGCGGTAGCCGGTGACGGTGATCGTGTCCAGCTCGGTGGTGGACGAGGGCGCGTTTGGAGCAGCTTGCGGAGCGGCTTGCTGTTCTTGTCCGGCAGCCATGGCAGCGCCGGAGTAGTACAGGGCGGCGGTAATACAGAATGCTAACGTCGTGGTGCGGCTGTGCATGGCTAAACCTCGTTGGTTAGTGCTTTGAGCGCGGATGGCCCGTGGTGAGGCGCAACGCGCTCGGCGTGGCCGGCAAAACAACACGCCCTGACCGATCGCGGTGATCGCCTGACCGAACTTCGGGCGAAGTGCGGCTGCGGTAATTCGCGTGGTAGAGGAGGTGTCCCCCGTGTGGTGGTGCAGTGGAGCGAACGCGACATCTGCGAGTGCAGCGTCCCATGACGCGTGGCTCGCAAATCTGGATGTTCCGGGCGAGGGGCGCGCCAATCCGTACAGTCGTAAAACAGTCCATGGCCCCTCCTGCCTGAACTCCGATTTGAATCGAGTCTCGCGTAGCGTTGACAGCGTTGTCAACACATCGTCACAGATCTCTGAAGTGGCTGCGATTGCGCTGCAATGCAGCATTTTTTGTGCGGTGGTTTGCGGAACGCCAGCGGCGCTGCGCAATTGGGCCGCACGCGATGTGTGCAGCCATCGGCCGTTTCTATGGCTGATGTGCAATTCAAGCCGACATCACTAAAGTTTGTGCCGGAATCACCATTACCAGCGCTGATATTTGTTGGATGATGGAATTTGCCGCGCGCGCGACGCAGTACGCGCGCGACGGTTGCGTTACAGGACGATTGCTGACAACGTTGTCTACCCGCTCGCCGTTCGTCGGCCAGCAGGACGATGTCGGCCCCGCTGCCACTTATCAGGAGAATGCGTGAGCGCAAGCAGCCCAATGGAAGCGGTGGCATTTCCGCGCCCCGAAACCTTCGTTGCCGCCGATGTCGGAGGAACGCATGTGCGCCTGGCGCTGGCCTGCGAGAGCAACGATCCGCGCAAGCCGGTCACCGTGCTGGATTACCGCAAGTACCGCTGCGCTGATTACCCGGGCCTGGCCGAGATCATGACTGCGTTCTTTGCCGAGCTGTCCTGCGCGCCGGTGCGCCGTGGCGTGATCGCCAGCGCCGGGTATGCACTGGAAGATGGCCGTGTGATCACCGCCAATCTGCCGTGGGTGCTGGCGCCGGAGCAGATCCGCCAGCAGCTCGGCATGCAGGCCTTGCACCTGGTCAACGATTTCGAAGCGGTCGCCTATGCGGCCAATTACATGACCGGCAATCAGGTCATGCAGCTTTCCGGCCCCGCCCAGGGCGCTCCTGGCCCGGCATTGGTGCTCGGCCCGGGCACTGGCCTGGGCGCGGCGCTGTGGATTCCCAATGGTGGGAACTCGGTGGTGTTGCCGACCGAGGCCGGCCACGCCGCGCTGGCAGCATCCAGCGATCTGGAAGTGGCCTTGCTGCAGGAGTTGCGCCGCACGCGCAGCCATGTGGCGACCGAACACTTTCTCTCCGGCCCGGGCTTGCTCACGCTGTATACCGCGCTGGCCACGCTGCGCGACGCGCCGGCGGTGCACGCCACCCCGGCTGCGGTCACTGCCGCAGCACTGGCCGGTGACGACGTGCTGGCGCACGAGGCGCTGCAGACGTTCTGCGGTTTCATGGGCAGCGTGGTTGGCGACATGATGCTGTTGTACGGCGTGCGCAGCGGTGTGTATCTGGCCGGTGGTTTCCTGCCGCAGATTGCCGACTTCATCGCCCGCAGCGACTTCGCTGCACGCTTGCTCGACAAGGGCCCGCTGCGCCCTGCGCTGGAGCAGGTGCCGGTGCGTATCGTCGAACATGGCCAGCTCGGCGTGATCGGTGCCGCCAGCTGGTTCCTGCAGCACGGCCGCTAAGCGCCCGGGTTTCGCGGGGCGCGGAGGCGGCATGCGTTCGGTGCGCAGCGCTACCACGCGCCTGGCATTAGTCGGACACACGTAGGAGCGCCCTCGGGCGCGATGAGGCTCTACCGATAACGCCCTCGCGCCCAAGGGCGCTCCTACAGAAAATCCAGCCCTTAACAGGGCGTACCTTGCCAGCGCCGCACACACACGACCAACCCGCCTACAAATCCCCAAATCGCGACTGCAGCGCCGCAATCGCTGCCAATCCCGCGGTTTCGGTGCGCAGGATGCGGGGACCCAGGCGCAAGCCGGTAAAGCCGGCCTCGCCCAGCGTTGTGCGGTCGCGCGGTGACCAGCCGCCTTCCGGGCCGATCGCCACGATCAGCTCTTGCCCGGGCTGCACCGCCAGCGTGCCCAGGCGATGTTCGCCGTGCGGGTCCAGCGTCAACCGCAACGCCTGTGCATCGCTTGCACGCGCGGCGTCCTGCAGCGACGCGGGCGGTGCCAGCGAGGGAATGCGTGCGCGCCCGGATTGCTCGCAGGCCGAGACAATCACGCTGCGCCAATGCGCCATACGTTTTTCCAGGCGCGCGGCATCCAGCTTCACCTCGGTGCGCTCGGCATTGACCGGCACGACCGCTGTCACGCCGAGCTCGGTGGCTTTCTGCAGGATCAGGTCCATCTTCTCGCCGCGCGCAATGCCCTGCAGCAGGGTGATTGCCAGCGGCGACTCATTGCTCACTGCCTCCACCCGCTCGACCACAGCCCGCGCCTCGCGCTTGCCGGCCACGGTGATGCGTGCGTGGTAGTCACTGCCGTCGCCATTGAACAGCACACAGGCATCGCCTTCGCGCAGCCGCAGCACACGCAGCAGGTGGTTGGCCGATTCCTCCGGCAGCGTGACATCGCCGCCGTTGTGCAGCGGCAATGCAACATACGAACGGGTCAGGCGCATGCAACGGCCTCGGCGATGGCGTGGCGGGTGGTGTCGGCAAGCAGCGCAAGCTGTGCGTCGTCCACGCAATACGGCGGCATCCAGTACAGCACGTCGCCCAACGGGCGCAGCACTACGCCGCGTGCCAATGCAGCGCGGTAGGCCTGCAGGCCAACGCGCGCAGCGGCGGGGAAGGGCGTGCGCTTGTCGCCGCCCTGGGTGAGCTCGAAGGCCACGATCATGCCGGCCTGGCGCACGTCGGCCACCGCGCTGTGCTCGCCGATCTGCGCAGCGAGCTGGGTCATGTGTGCAGCGGTGCGTTGGTTACGCGCAATAATGTCGTCGTCGGCGAAGATCTGCAGCGTCGCCAGCGCCGCAGCACACGCCAGCGGGTTGCCGGTGTAGCTGTGCGAATGCAGGAAGGCGCGCTCGCGCGAGTCATCCAGAAACGCGTCATACAGCTGCTGCGTGGCCAGTACCGCCGACAGGGGCAGGAAGCCACCGGTGAGTCCTTTCGACAGGCACAACAGATCCGGCATCACGCCGGCCTGTTCGCAGGCGAACAAGGTGCCGGTGCGGCCAAAGCCGGTGGCGATCTCGTCGGCGATCAGGAACACGCCATGCGCATCGCACAGTTCGCGCGCGCGGCGCAGGTAGGCCGGGTGATACATGCGCATGCCGCCGGCGCACTGCACCCGCGGCTCCAGGATCAAGGCGCAGATTTCGCCCGGGGATTGCTCCAGCAGATGCTGCAGTGCATCGGCCGCCTGCAACGCGTAGTCCTCGGCGCTCTGTCCCGGCTCGGCCAGGTACGCATCGGGCGAAGGCGCGAAGATCGATTCCAGCAACAGCGGCGCGTACACGCGGCGGTACAGCGGAATGTCGCCCACCGACAGCGCACCGATGGTCTCGCCGTGGTAGCCGTTCTCCAGCGCGATGAAACGCGTGCGGCGGTGCTCGCCACGGTTATGGAAATAGTGGAAGGCCATCTTCAAGGCGACTTCCACCCCGGCTGAGCCATTGTCGGCGTAGAACACCTTGGCCAGTGGCGCGCGGTCGGGCTGGCGCGGCGCGATGGCCAGCAGCCGCTCGGCCAGTTGCACGGCGGGCGCATGCGTGAAGCCGGCCAGCATCACCTGTTCCAGCGTGCCGGCCTGCTGCGCGATGGCCGCGCCGATGCGCGGTTCGGCGTGGCCAAACAGGTTGGTCCACCAGCTGCTGACCGCATCCAGATAGTGGCGGCCATCGTGGCCGATCAGCCAGGCGCCGTCGCCACGTGCGATCGGCACCAGCGGCAGTGTGTGCGGGTGCTCGCGCATCTGGGTGCAGGGGTGCCATACCACCGCAAGATCGCGTTGCCGCCAATGTTCGGCAGCTTCGAAGGCTGCCGGGTCTGCTAGGATTTCGGGCTCATGAACATGTCGATGCATCTGCCTATTCTATCGGCCGGCTCCGCCGCTGCGTGCTGCGCATGAGCACGCGTCTGCCGACCATCCACAAGATCACCGATCTGGGCGAAGGGCCGTTCCGGCGCCAGCAGCTCGATCTGGAATTTTCCAACGGCGAGCGGCGCCTGTACGAACGCCAGCTCAGCCAGGGCCACGGCGCTGTGGTGGTCGTGCCGATGCTCGATGCGCAGACCGTGCTGCTGGTACGCGAGTACGCCGCCGGCGTGCACCGCTACGAGCTGGGCTTGGTCAAGGGCCGCATCGATGCCGGCGAGACGCCTGAGCAGGCCGCCGACCGCGAGCTCAAGGAAGAAGCCGGCTACGGCGCGCGCCAGGTGCAGGTGCTGCGCGCCATGACGCTTGCTCCTACTTATATGAGTCACCAATCCTGGCTGGTGCTGGCGCGCGACCTCTACCCCGAGCGTCTGCCCGGCGACGAACCCGAAGAACTGGATGTGATCCCCTGGCCCTTGGCACGCCTGGACGAACTGATGCTGCGCGAAGACTTTTCCGAAGGCCGTTCCCTGGCGGCCCTGTTCATTGCGCGCGAGTGGCTGGAGCGCAACCCATGATCCGCATCCCGATGGAATTGCGTGAGACCGTGATCGCGATCGCGCGCCAGGCCGGCGACGCCATCATGGAGGTGTACGCGCAGGATTTCGCTGTCGAGATCAAGGCCGACGCCAGCCCGTTGACCCAGGCCGACCTGGCCGCCCACCGCGTCATCGTGGAAGGCTTGCGCCGGGTCACGCCGGATGTGCCGGTGTTGTCGGAAGAGTCTGTCCACGTGGCCTGGGAAGAACGCCAGTACTGGACCAGCTATTGGCTGGTCGACCCGCTGGATGGCACGCGCGAGTTCGTCAAGCGCAATGGCGAGTTCAGCGTCAACATCGCCCTGATCCACATGGGCGCGCCGGTGCTGGGTGTGGTGCAGGCGCCGGTCGATGGCCGCGTCTGGTATGCGGCGCGCGGTGAGAACGCCTACCGCCGCGATGGCGACCGCGACGAAATGCTGCATTCGCGCACGCCTGCTGCTGCCCCGTTACGGGTCGCCGCCAGCCGCTCGCATCGCGATGCACGCACGGCCGCCGCGCTGGAACGCATGGGCCAGATCGACGTGGTGGCGCAGGGCTCCTCACTGAAGTTCTGCCGCATCGCCGAAGGCGAGCTGGATGTGTACCCGCGCTTCGGTCCCACCTCGGAGTGGGACACCGCCGCTGGCCAGTGCGTGCTGCATGCCGCCGGTGGCGCGCTGCTCGCGGCTGGCACCGGCAAGCCATTCCGCTACAACCGCCGCGACACCTTGCTCAATGGCGACTTCATCGCCCTGGGCGACCCCGGCCTGCCGTGGCGCGACTGGCTGGTGTAAGCCTGCCGCCCCGCCGCACCCAACGAGAGATCCGATGAGCCAACCTCCTTCCAGCGGCGACGTCGCGCACCTGCTGCAGCTGATGGCGCGCCTGCGCGACCGCGAGCAGGGCTGCCCGTGGGATGTCGAACAGACCTTCGCCACCATCGCGCCGTACACCATCGAAGAAGCCTACGAAGTGGCCGATGCGATCGATCGCCACGACCTGCCCGGCCTGCAGGACGAATTGGGCGACCTGTTGTTGCAGGTGGTTTTTCACGCGCAGATGGCGTCTGAGCAAGGTGCCTTCGGGTTTGCCGACGTGGTCGCCAGCATGAGCGACAAGCTGGTGCGTCGCCATCCGCATGTCTTCGGCGCGCAGCAGGTGGATGGCGCGCAGGCGGTGAGCGCCAACTGGGAGCAGATCAAGCGCGAGGAGCGCCGTGCGGCGGGAGAGAAAGACAGCTCCGCGCTGGCCGGCATCGCACGCGGGTTGCCGGAGTGGCAACGGGCCACCAAGTTGCAGTCGCGCGCGGCGCGGGTCGGTTTCGACTGGCCCGGCCCGGCGCCGGTGTTGGAAAAACTGCAGGAAGAAATCGATGAGCTGCGCGTGGAGTTTGCGCGTGGCCCGGTCGCCGACAACCAGGCACGACTGGAAGACGAGTTGGGCGATGTGCTGTTTGTCTGCGCCAACCTGGCCCGGCATGCCAAGGTGGATGTGGGCGCGGCGTTGCGCCACGCCAACCTGAAATTCGAGCGTCGCTTCCGCGCGATGGAGGCATATGCCCAGGCCGACGGTACCGCGCTGGACGCGTTGTCGCTGAGCGAACAGGAAGCGTTGTGGCAACGCGTCAAGCGTGACGAGCCCGCCGCGCAGTGAGCGCAGCACTGACCACGCTGCTGTTGTTCGTGGCCACCGCGGTGGCCGAGTTGGTGGGTTGCTACCTTCCTTATCTTTGGCTGCGCAAAGGCGGCAGCGTGTGGCTGCTGCTGCCGGCGGCACTCAGCCTGGCGGTGTTCGTCTGGTTGTTGACCTTGCACCCGGCCGCCAGCGGCCGCGTGTATGCCGCCTATGGTGGCGTCTACATCGCCACCGCACTGCTGTGGTTGTGGTGGGTGGACCGGGTGACACCCACGCGGTGGGATCTGCTCGGCGCCGGCTGCTGCCTGCTGGGCATGGCCATCATCATGTTCTCGCCGCGCTCCGGTTGAGTGCGCTCGTGCGGGTGGGTCACAGGCATGCAGTGCCTTGCCATCGCGCTGCACGTTGAGGCAAAGCCTTTCCACACCTTCTTATGCGTCGCGGTAAGAACTGCCTTCGGCAGGTCCGAGACAGATCGCCGTGGCTGCTGCACTGCGCAATGCGAGGGGATCACGCGCGTACTGATCAAGCGCCGCGCACACGCGTAAGGTTGGTCATGCGCAGCGCCTATGCGCCGCCTGCGTGATGACACCCATCGATCATCCCACGTGCATGCCTCCCGTCCTCCAGCGCATTCGGGCAGTCCCACGCACAGGCCTATACTTGGGCAAGGATCGTTCGCATCGGGGAAGGAGTCGCACATGTTTCCAACATCGTTCTTGGCAATCGTGGTTCTGGTCGCTGGCGTCATCGTGCTGTTCAAGACGGTGCGCATGGTGCCGCAGGGATTCGAGTGGACCGTGGAGCGCTTCGGCCGCTACACCCACACGATGACGCCGGGGCTGCATTTCCTGATTCCGGTGGTCTACGGCGTGGGCCGCAAGATCAACATGATGGAACAGGTGCTCGACGTGCCCAGCCAGGACGTCATCACCAAGGACAATGCGGTGGTGCGCGTGGACGGCGTGGTGTTCTTCCAGGTGCTGGACGCGGCCAAGGCCGCCTATGAAGTGTCGAATCTGGAAATCGCCAGCATCGCCCTGGTGCAGACCAACATCCGCACGGTGATCGGTTCGATGGACCTGGACGAATCGCTCAGCCAACGCGAAACCATCAACGCGCAGCTGCTCAGCGTGGTCGACCAGGCCACCAACCCGTGGGGCATCAAGGTCACCCGGATCGAGATCCGCGACATCCAGCCGCCGCGCGACCTGATCGATTCGATGGCGCGGCAGATGAAGGCCGAGCGCGAGAAGCGCGCGCAGATTCTCGAAGCCGAAGGTTCGCGTCAATCGGAAATCCTGCGCGCCGAAGGCGAGAAGCAAGCCGCGGTGCTTGAAGCCGAGGGCCGCAAGGAAGCTGCGTTCCGCGATGCCGAGGCACGCGAGCGCCTGGCCGAGGCCGAAGCCAAGGCCACCCAGGTGGTGTCCGATGCGATCGCTCAGGGCAGCGTGCAGGCCATCAACTATTTCGTTGCGCAGAAGTATGTGGAAGCGTTCAAGGCGCTGGCCACCGCGCCCAACCAGAAGTTCGTGCTGATGCCGATGGAATCCAGCGGCATCATCGGCTCCATCGCCGGCATCGCCGAGCTGGCCAAGGAGGCCTTGGGCAAGCCCGACGCGCCGGTGGTGCGCGTGCCGCCACTACCGCCGCGCGCGGGAGGCTGAGCGATGCGCTGGGACGTGGTCGCCTGGGCAGTGCTGGCCCTGCTGTTGATCGCCGCCGAGACGCTGGCGCCCGGCGCGTTTCTGCTGTGGATGGGCATCGCGGCCGCCGCGGTGTGCGTGCTGGTGCTGGCCGTGCCCGGCATCTCGGTACTGTTGCAGATCGTGGCATTCGTGGTGCTCAGCTTCGTCGCCATCCAGGTGTATCGCACCTGGTTCCGCGGCAAGGGCCGGCAGAGTGATCGGCCCTTGCTTAACCGGCGCGCCGAACAGTTGATCGGCCGCAGTGTGCTGCTGGATCAGGCGATCGTTGACGGACGTGGCCGCGCCAAAGTGGACGATGCGTTCTGGGTGGTGAGTGGCCCGGATCTGCCCGCCGGTGCGTCGGTGCGCATCGTTGCGGTCGACGGCATGACCCTGCAGGTGCAGCCCAACACCTGATCCACCCACGGGCGCGTGATGCGCCCGTCTTGCGCCGCACGCCGGTCAATCGGGAACTCATCGGTCGCCGCTGGTGGGGTGCGTCCGAGCGGCGCACGCACCCCGATGCCCACGCATCGGCCGCGCGTTGCGCCAGTGCCGGCCCGCGGTTTCCCGCAAGCATGGCCGGCCGGCGATAATGGTCTTCTTTCCCTTGGACCGGCGCTCATGACCCAGAAGACCATCCTCAACGACACCCATCGCGCGCTCGGCGCCAAGATGGTCGACTTCGGCGGTTGGGACATGCCGATCCACTACGGCTCGCAGATCGACGAACACCACCAGGTGCGTCGCGACGCCGGCATGTTCGACGTCAGCCACATGACCGTGGTCGATCTGCACGGCGCGCGCGTGCGCGAGTTCTTGCGCTACCTGCTGGCCAATTCGGTCGACAAGCTCAAGGCCTCCGGCAAGGCGCTGTACACCTGCATGCTCAACCCGCAAGGCGGCGTGATCGACGACCTGATCGTGTACTTCATGCAGGAAGATTTCTTCCGCCTGGTGGTCAACGCCGCCACCCGCGACAAGGACCTGCAGTGGATCGGCGAACAGGCCGCACGCTTCGAGGTGCGCGTGGAAGAACGCGCCGACTTCGCCATGATCGCGGTGCAGGGGCCCAACGCGCGCAGCAAGGTGATCGATCTGCTCGACCCCGCCGACGCCAGCGCGGCGAGCAAGCTCGGCCGCTTCGCTGCGCTGCAGACGCGCACGCGCGATGGCGTTGCGTTGTTCCTCGCGCGCACCGGCTACACCGGTGAGGACGGTTTTGAAATCGTGTTGCCGCAGGCCGATGCGGTCGCGTTCTGGAATGCGCTGCTCGCGCATGGCGTGGCGCCTGCCGGCCTGGGCGCGCGCGACACCTTGCGTCTGGAAGCGGGCATGAATCTCTACGGCCAGGACATGGACGACAACGTCACTCCGTACGAAGCCGCGCTTGCCTGGACCATCACGCTCGACGAAGGCCGCGACTTCATCGGCCGCAGCGTGCTGGAGTCGCAAAAAGCGCAGGGCGCACCCCGCCAGATGATCGGCGTGGTCATGGACGAGAAGGGCGTGCTGCGTCACGGCCAGAAGGTGCTCAGCGCAGGCGGCGAGGGCGAGATCCTGTCCGGCACGTTCTCGCCCACCCTGGGCAAGGCCATCGCCTTCGCACGCGTGCCGGCCGGCAGCATCGACGATCTGCGTGTGGACATCCGTGGCAAGCAGGTGCCCTTGCGCGCGGTGAAGTTTCCGTTTGTGCGCGATGGCCAGGCCCAGCCCGGCGTACTCGGCGCGTAAGCCTGCCGCTGCCGGTCGTTCGCGCGGCCGGCAGCAGCGATCCATCGGCATTGCCATCACGCGATGCCAGCACCTGACGCACGGCCTTGGTTAAACTAGCGCCTTGTCCCCGAACCCTACGTTTTCCCGGAGCACACCCATGAGCGAGATCCCTGGCGACCTCAAGTTCCTCAAATCCCACGAGTGGGCCCGCGTCGAAGGCAATGGCCGCGTCACCGTCGGTATCTCCGACCACGCGCAAGGCTTGCTGGGTGACCTGGTCTACGTCGAACTGCCAGCCGTTGGCGACACCGTCCAGGCTGGCAACGGCGCTGCGGTGGTGGAGTCGGTCAAGGCCGCCTCCGACGTCTACAGCCCGGTCACCGGCACGGTCGTCGAGGTCAATGCCTCGCTGAGCGACAAGCCGGAAACCATCAATGAAGACGCTTACGGCGAAGGCTGGATCTTCGTGGTGGAGATCGACGACAAGGAACAGCTCAACGAACTGCTGGCCCCGGACGATTACGCCGAGCTGCTGGAAGACGACGCGCACTGATCGCGCCGCCTGCTGCATCCCGATGGCCGCTCTCCGAGCGGCCATTTTTTTGCCTGGCGGGCGGTGGTTCGCCGACCGAGCGCAGACCTGCATGCCGTCGTTTTCCAGCTGGGGGTGATGCATGCGCACGTGCAGGGCGTCGGCGCGCGGAGCAGCGGTCGACCGATCGCTGTCGTCGCTGTCGCATCCGTCACGGGTGATGGTCGGCCGATGCGCTACATGCGGGCGGTCGGTTTGTTGGTCAAACGTGCGCGGTCGTTTTTCGTCGCGTCGGAATTCTGGCGTGAGCCACTCGTGAGGAGTTGGCGTGCGCTCGGTGAAAAAGTAGTCGTCGTACTGCCATTGCCGATGGCGCGAACCAACGCATGCGACTCCATTGGTGTGCGTGCGCCACACCGCATGCAGTACAAAACGGCGCAAGAAGTTTGCGCATTTGTGCTTGTGCGACGCCGGAAGCGGCAACGCCGGCAAAAAAATTTTCAGCTGGCGGACAGGCGGCGCAGCGGTCATCGCAGACACCGCGTCGTGTTGCTGGCGCGCAGTGCCTGCGTATGTGCTTGAACGGCATGTATGAAAAAAACAGCGCAAAAGAAGTGCTTTTTAAAAAACCACTGCGCAAGCGTCTGTGCGAATGCGGGGTTGGTGATCGCCGGCAACGCCGGTTTGCGTCGCCGCTTGCCGACGCGTGGCGACACCAGACTGAAAAATATTTGCAAAAGAGTGTTGACAGTAAAAAAAAGCGTGATTAGGTTTCGCCCAGCAGACATTGCTGCGGAAGAGAGTGAGCAGAATCGACATCAGGCCGACACGCTTGTTCCAGATGTCCACCGAAGCACCATCAACGGTGGAGTCGGGTTCGCTTCTCTCCAAAAAACGCAGCGGTCGTTCCGATCACGCACCCGTGTCGCCGTTCGATGCGGGTGTTTCTGTATCCGTCCCGTCGCGCATCACCTGCGGACGGTTCCCGACGACGGCATGCCGTCACGGGGTTTGCTTCAACTGGGCGTTTTCCAACTCCATAGTTCACTGACGAGGAGCCAAACACATGGCCACCACTAAAAAAGCTGCGAAAAAGAAACCTACCGCCAAGAAGGCAGTGAAGAAGACTGCCGCCAAGAAGGCCGTCAAGAAGGTCGCGAAGAAGGCGACCGCCAAGAAGGCAGTGAAGAAGACCGCCGCCAAGAAGGCCGTCAAGAAGACTGCAAAGAAGGCAACCAAGAAGACTGCTGCCAAGAAGGCCGTCAAGAAGACTGCGAAGAAGGCAACCAAGAAGACTGCCGCCAAGAAGGCAGTGAAGAAGACTGCAAAGAAGGCGACCAAGAAGACTGCCGTCAAGAAGGCCGTCAAGAAGACCGCCAAGAAGGCAGCTCCGAAGAAGGCGACCAAGAAGTCCGCCACCAAGAAGTCTGCTGCCAAGAAGCCTGCTGTGAAGAAGGTCGCCAAGAAGAAGCCGGCCGCTCGCAAGAAGAAGGCCGCTCCGGTCGCGCTGCCCGCAACCCCGGCACCGCTGATCTGATTTGTAACACCCGATCGCCGTAAACATCGAGCTCTCTCCCCGACGCCCAGCGGGGAGGGAGCTTTTTTATTGGGCGGATGCAGTTGGGCGGGTTACCGCGGCAGAGCATCGTCGCTGACGCGGCGGATGGATGCAGGCGGCTGGAGCACGCGCTTGTGGGTTCTCGGGTTCGTACACTGCGAATCGGCATTGCAATAGGGCAGCGGGCAGTACGTTAGGGTGCAAGTGCGGCCTGTTCCAGGCCCAGCCGACGCAGGACGTCGCGCCCTATGCTGCGGCGGGCTGCAGCCCAGGGATGGATGAGCACCTCGGGCTTGCAGGCTGCGTTCCACAGCCGACAAGGTGCCATAGCCGCGCCTGCCGACAGCTCGACGCGGCACCTTACTGGACCGATCAATGACCGCCGAGTTTTTCTGCGTCGGCTGTATCGCCCATCACCAGCGGCTAGCTCTT
>NZ_JBGOFY010000006.1:0-222317 GCF_041520885.1 Xanthomonas sp. NCPPB 2922
GTAGCCGTAGCCGGGCAGGTCCACCAGATAGCGCTCGGGCTGGATCTGGAAGAACACCAGCTGCTGGGTGCGGCCGGGCGTCTTGGACACGCGCGCCAGTGCGTTCTGGCGGGTCAACGCATTGAGTGCGCTGGATTTTCCGGCGTTGGAGCGGCCGGCGAAGGCGACCTCGTAACCGCCATCGTCGGGCAATTGCCGGGCGTTGTGGGCGGACAGGTGGTAGCGGGCTTGTTCGATAAGAAGCGACATTACACAAGGATCGCACGTTGGCAGTTATCGGTCGGCGGGGACTTTAGTTTTTTCCCTATTTTTTGGAGAGCGACTCGTCCAACAAAGAGCGAATGGTGTCCAGGCTAAGCTCGTAATTGAGCACCGAAAGGCCCGGCGACACGCCCCGTAACCCATCAAGCTTCTCGCTGGCGGTGAAGTCCCGGCTGTAGGTGACGTGGTGTTCGTCGTCCAACTCGTGGCCGACCAACTGAGCCCGGAGCTCGGACACCACGCCGGCGCCTTGCAACTCCTGGATCAGGGTTTTGCGCAGCGAGTGAAAGCCTCGCTTGGCCGTGGGCCAGTTCTTGCCCACCTCGGCCAGGTGCCGGCTGAAGGCCTTGGAGATCCAGTTCCCTTGGCCGTTCTTGGCGTCGGCCTTGGCCGCCGGGAACAGGCGCTCCTGTCCCTCGGCGCGCGCCTGCTCCACCCAGGTCAGGAAGCCCAGGGCGAGGAGGTCGGGGTGAATCGGCACGGTCCTCAAGCTCTTGTCCGTCTTCACCTTCTGATGCTCGCCCTCGTCCGAAATCTGGAAGCAAGGGATACCGCCCTCTTCCACTACGTCGGCAGTCAGCAGCTGGCCGACCTCCGAAGCGCGGGCGCCGGTATACAAGCCAATGAGGGAAGCCCACCGCGCGGCCAGGGGCAGCGCCTCAAAAGCAGCCGGGGCAAACAGCGCTTGGACTTGGTGGGCGTCGTAAGCCTTGAACCCGAACTTCCGCCGAGCGCGCTTTTCCCGGGTCGAATAGCTCACGTGCCCGGACGCGGGGTTGTCGCCCCGAGGGTAGTGGCCAGAGGCTTGGGCCCACTCGAAGAAGCCGCCCTTTCCACCGATGTAGGACTGCTTGTTGGTGAGCGTGGGTGTAGAGGCGCCTTTGTCGCGCATGTCCTGATACCAACGCGCCAGGTCCGAGCGGGTAATCGTGTGTAGCTTGGTCTTCTCGCCCAAGAAGCTGGTCAGCAGTTCGACAGCGGTCCGCTTGATGGTCCAGGTCTTGGGCAGGGTGCTGCCCTTGAGGCTGTTCAGCCAGGCGTCTCGGGCCTTCCCGAGCGTTATTGATTCGAGGGAGGGTTTGGTTACCAGCCTCGGCGTGGGGAGAGGCGGCACATGCTGTTGAATCAGCTCCCCCAGCGCGCTGGGCTGCGGGGCTGTGAGCGCCATCAGTTGCTGGAAGAGCGTGACGTCCTCTGGGGTGTCGATCTGCCATTGCTCAGTGATCGACCCGTCCGCCGAGCGCGTCCGATTCAAGGTCAGCTCCTGCGGGCGTTGGGTGCCGGTCAGGCGCGCCAGAAGCGCGTCCAGGTCGTCGTCTTGGCTTTGCATGCGTCGGTCCCTCAACACAATGAAGACCTGAGCATAGCGGGCGGCCAGGGTCAGAGCGCGCAGTCTTGCCTCGCGCATGTCGTAAGTGTGCAGGGTGCGTTTGAAGGTCTGCCGACCCACGATGGGCTGCAAATCGACCGGGACACGCTGGCGATAGGACCAAAGTCCGGAGGGGGCTCGAACGAGATGATGAGGAATGCGCATGGGCGTCGTGTGTTCCGACTTGCGCAGCTGCAGCCAGTTTTTACGCTAACAAAAAACCCCTGATCTCTCAGGGGCTTGCGTATTCTGGCGGAGAGAGGGGGATTCGAACCCCCGAAGCGCGGTTTAGACGCTTACACACTTTCCAGGCGTGCTCCTTCAACCACTCGGACACCTCTCCGTGCCTGTCGGGCGGCCTGGCCGTCGACAGAAGCGGAATTCTAGCTGCCGCGCGCGGCTTTAACAAGGTGAGTCTTGGCGCGGCCCGCAGAGGGCGCGACAGAATTGCGGCGCCGCAGAGGAACCGACCCGTGCGGGCGCCTGTCGATTTCGAACACCAGCCGCGCTCGCCTGGCAAATGCACCGCAGGTGAGGCATTGCCTTACTGCGACTCCGGATGCAGCCAGCCGGCATCGCCTTCCAGGTAGTGCTCGTGCTTCCAGATCGGCACGCGCGCCTTGACCTCGTCGATGATGAAGCGGCACGCCTCGAATGCGGCGCCACGGTGCGCCGCGCTGACGCCAACCCACACCGCCATTTCGCCGATGCCCAGCTCGCCCACGCGATGCACGCACTGCGCCTGCAGGATGGAGAACCGCGTCATCGCCTCGTCGAGCACACGCTGCCCTTCGGCCTGTGCGAGCGCGGCATAGGCTTCGTAGCGCAGCCCGGCAACGCTGCGGCCATCGTTATGGTTGCGCACCCAACCCTCGAAGCTCGCAAACGCACCAGCGCGCGGGTGCTCCAGCGCCTGCCGCAACGCTTCCACCTGCAGGGGCGCGTCCGACAGCGCGAAGCTCGGCCTGATCTGCTCATGCATGCTCAACCTCCAGAGACCGGCGGAATGAAGACCACTTCGCTGCCATCGCGCAGCGGGTCGTCCCAGCGCGCGAATGCGCCGTCCACCGCCACGCGTAATTGCGCCGGCGTCCAGCGCAGCCCGTGCCGCGCATCCAGCTCCGCATACACGCCGCGCAAATCGGCTGCATCCGAGTGCACTTGCTCGCTGGCAATGCCGGCAGCCTCGCGCAAGCTGGCGAAATACAACACGGTGATGGTGGCGCTCATCGCGCAGCTCCGATATCGCGCTTGCCGCCGCGTTTGGACAACAATTTGGTTGGGCCGATCCGCATGCTGTGCGAGAGCGCCTTGCACATGTCGTAGACCGTCAACGCCGCCACGCTGGCACCGGTCAGTGATTCCATCTCCACGCCCGTGCGGTGTACGCAGCGCACCGTGCAGACGATCTGCAGCACCTGCGCGCCCGCCCAATCGATCTCGAAGCGGCAGCCATCGATGGGCAGCGGATGGCAGAACGGAATCAGCTCGTGTGTGCGCTTGACCGCCATGGTGCCGGCGATCACCGCCGTCTCCACGATGCCGCCCTTGGCGCTGCGCAAGCCGTTGGCGCGCAGTTGCGCTGCCACGGCAGCAGGAAAGTGCACCCGGCTCTCCGCGGTGGCACTGCGTGCGGTGACCTGCTTGTCCGAGACGTCCACCATGGTGGGCAGCCCGGCGTCGTCCAGGTGGGTGAGACGTGCGGAAGTGGTCTTTGCTGGCATGGGAAACGGCACGGGAACAGAACGTCAGGATGCGGGATTGTCGGTGAACGGGGTGGCTTGATGAAACAGCATCCGCCAGCGCGCACCATCCAGGCGCCATAGCGAACTGCGCAGAGCACACCGCACCACGCCGTCGGCGTGTACGCGGGTGCGATAGCGCAGCTGCGCAAGCTGTGGGGCCAGCAGCACGCAGCTGAAGTCGTCGGTCACGTAATCGGCAACCACCGCACTGGTGGTCAACGCGGCGATGACCTCCTCGCGTGTGTAGCACCGGCCCGACGCACCAAACTCGACGAACGCCGGATCCAGCAACGTCTCCAGTTCGGCCGCCGCGCCACGCACCTGTGGATCGAGCAGACGCAGCTCCAAGTCGCGCAACTGCGTCAGCAGCGCAGCGGTGCTCACCCGCCGATCAGGAACATCTCGACCGGCTTGCGACGCCGGGAGGTGGACGCGCGCACTTCGCTGTAGCGGTCCGCACGCACGCTCCAGCGCTGGCGCAGATGCGTGGCCAGGCCCTGCTCGCCCTCGGCCAGTGCCGGCTTGAGGTCATGCCCCTGGCTGGCAAACAGGCAGGTGTACAGGTGCCCATCGGCAGAGACGCGCGCACGCTGGCAATCGCCGCAAAACGGCACGCTGACCGAACTGACAAAGCCCACCTCGCCCAGCCCGTCGGCAAATGCGTGCCGCTGCGCCACTTCGCCGGTGTAGTTGGCATCCAGCGGCGCCAACGGCCACCGCGCATGGATCCGGTCGCGCAACTGCGCGGAGGTCACCACCGCCTCGGGCCGCCAGCCATTGCAGCTGCCCACATCCATGAATTCAATGAAACGCAACACATGCCCGGTGCCACGGAAGTGCTCGACCAACGGCAGCACCTGGTCTTCGTTGACGTCGCGCTGCACCACGCAATTGATCTTCAGGCGATCAAATCCGGCCTGCTCGGCCGCGGCGATGCCGGCCAGCACCTGGTCGATCTCGCCACGCCCGCCGCTCATCTGGCGGAACAGCGCAGGCTCCAGCGCATCCATGCTCACGGTGATGCGGCGCAGCCCGGCCTGGCGCAGGGCCACGGCCTGGCGCGCCAGCAGCGCCCCATTGGTGGTGAGCGCCAGATCCTCGATGCCCTCGATCGCCGCCAGGCGCTGGATCAGCACCGGCAGGTTCTTGCGCAACAACGGCTCGCCGCCGGTCAGGCGCAGCTTGGTCACGCCCACCGCCACGAAGGCGCGCACCAGGGTTTCCAACTGGTCAAAGCTCAGCCGCTGGTCGGCGTCCAGCCCGTAATCGTCCGGCACGCGGTCGGCGGGCATGCAGTAGCCACAGCGAAAATTGCAGGCCTCGATCACCGACAAGCGCAGGTCGCGCAGCGGCCGGCCGTAGCGGTCCTGCATCGGTGCGGCGCTCAGGTCGCGCAGCATCAGGGCACCCATCAGCGTGGCGCCATGGCGGCAGAGGGTGTTGCCAACTCAAGCACCTGGCCAGGCACAGCCACGCGATGGCCGCGTGCCCGCAGCACGTCGCCGTCGGCGTTGCTGGCGTAGTGATACAGCCACATGCGGCTCAACAGGTCCTGCGGGTATTCCCGCTCCAGGTCATCCACACCAGTATGCGACGGGTTGCCGTGAACGCCGCAGTCATGCGCGATGAGCTCGCTGTCATCGGCATAGCGCGCCAGCATCTCCGGGATCGGCCGGGTGTCGCCGGTCCAGACCAACGCACCCTGCAGGCGCAGCCCGTAGGCGGTCTCCGGCCAGTGGTGGCGCACCGGGAACACTTCCAGGCGCACACCGTCGTGCCAGAACGCCTCGCCCACCGGCACCAGCTGAAATGCATCCCAGAAGTTTGCACCGCCCTCGGCCAGCACGTTCGGGTAGTCGGCCAGCCGTCGCTGCAGCAGCGGCACCACCGGCGCCGGCACGTACAGGCGGGTGCGGCCGCGGCGTTCGGAGAAATAGCTGTCCACGAACAAGCGCTCCAGCCCGCCCACGTGGTCCAGATGCACGTGGGTGATGAAGACCGCCTGTGGCATCTGGCCGTAATGGGCCTGATAGCTGGTGAGCCCTTCGCTGCCGCAGTCGATGGTCAGCCACGGCGCACCGCCACGCTCCAGCGTGGCCATCGGCGACCCCAGCGCCACGGCCGACGCATTGCCGACCCCCTGCACCCGCAATGCCCACTCCATCAGTAGCCCCGGCCCCAGGCCAGCTCGTAGGCGCGGCGCAGGCGCTCGTAGTCCTTGTCCACGTCTTCGCGGGTGCGGTTGCCGCGCAGCTTCAGCAGCGAGCGATGCAGGCGGGCCAGGTTGCGCTCGCGCCAGCGAGTGGCCGGAATACGCAGCACGCCGCGGTCGAAATCGATCAGCCAGCCATGCCCGCCGGCATCGAACAGGATGTTGTGCGCATTGAGATCGGCGTGATCCAGGCCGGCGCGGTGGAAGCGCGCGATCAGCCGCCCGGTGTCTTCCCACGGCGCGCCGCGGCCGGCCACCTGTGCATGGTCGGCCAGCGACCGCACGTTCTCCAGCCGCTCCATCAACAACGCAGCGCGGTAGCCCAGACCTTCGCGCAGATAGCAGGCCGCCAACGGGCGCGGCACCGGCAGCTTGCGCTTGAGCAGCTCACGCATCAGCCGGAATTCGGCAAAGCTGCGCGTGCGCCCGGCGCCTTTCCAGAGATATTGGTCGCGGCTCACGCGTGCGGCCATGCCGCCGCGCCGGTATTGGCGCAGCACGCTGTGGCCAAACGGGGCATCCACGAACCACGCGCCACCGCGCCCGCCCTCGTCCACCGGACGCGCCCTGTCGCCCCAGCGCTGTGGCGAGAACAGCCCGGCATCGGCTTGCCGCAGCCGTTCGCGGTCGAACAGAATGGCGCCGTACCCGCGGCCTTCGCGGTACGGCGTCAGCGCTTCAGTGGCGTCGAAAGAAACCATCCATCGAGTCTAACAACACCATGGCTTCTACGCCTGCTTCGTTATGCCTGCTGCGCCTGTCCGCCCTGGGCGACGTCACCCACGTGGTGCCGCTGGTGCACACCTTGCAGGCGGGCTTTCCGCAGGCGCAGCTGCACTGGATCATCGACAAGGCCGGGCTGAAACTGCTCGACGGCCTGCCCGGTGTGCACTTCCATGCCTACGACAAACGCAGCGGCTTGGCCGGCATGCGCGCGTTGCGCCAGGCGCTGGCCGCGCATGGCCACTTCGATGCCTTGCTGCAGATGCAGGTCGCGTTTCGTGCCAACGCGCTGTCGGCGTTCGTGCCGGCGCGCCGGCGCATCGGCTACGACCGCAGCCGCTCGAAGGACCTGCACGGCCTGTTCGTCAACGAGCGCATCGCCGACCGCCCGGGCATCCATGTGCTGGACGCCATCGGCAGCTTCGCCGAACCACTGGGCCTGCGCCAGACCGAGGTGCGCTGGAACCTGCCGGTGCCCGCCGACGCACACGCGTGGGCACAGGCGCAATGGCAAGACGATGGGCGCCCGGTGTTGATGATCTCGCCATGTTCCAGCCACGTCCGGCGCAACTGGTACCCGGACCGGCACGCTGCGCTGGCCGACCATGCTGCCACGCAGGGCTGGCGGGTGGTGCTGTGCGGCGGCCGTAGCGAGCTGGAGCGCAGCACTGCCGACGCCATCATCGCGGCGGCGCGCACGCCGGTACTGGATCTGGTCGGCAAGGACACACTCAAGCAGCTGCCCGCCCTGCTCGCCCGCGCCGCGCTGGTGGTCACACCGGATTCGGGGCCGATGCATATCGCCAACGCGATGGGTACCAAAGTGCTCGGCCTGCATGCCGCCAGCAACCCGCGACGCAGCGGCCCGTATTCGGATGTGCGCTATTGCGTGGATCGCTACGACGCTGCCGCACGCAAGCACCTGGGCAAGCCGGCCGCGCAGCTCAAGTGGGGCACCAAGATCGAGTTCGACGACGTCATGACCTTGATCAGCGTCGACGATGCCATCGCCGCGTTCGAGCGCTATCGCGCAGATCACCACTGAGCTATTGATCAGCGTCAGCGCACCTGAAACACGCGCCGACGATCAGCCCGCATCAGGCGCCGCTGGCACGGTAGTCCTGGTAGGACTTCTCTTCCACGTACGAAGAACCCAACGCCAGGTTGATCTCCTTCTTGATGCGCGCGCGCTCGTCGTTCTCGATATAGACACTGCGCGCCAGCTGCACGAAGGCATCGTCGAAGGACTGCGCCTGTTCCTTGAGGCGAATGTCGTCCTCGATCACCCACAACCGCTCGTTGACCGCTTTCAGCTCCGCGCGCAGGCGAACGATGTCGTGGCCGGCGGCCGGATGCGCCATCCAGCTGGTTTCCAGCGCCGACAGCTCATTGCGCACGTTGGCCAACTTGGCCGCGTCCTGCATGCGCTCGGACTTGATCTGCAGAATCGCGATCTTGTCGAGCAGCTCACCAAAGGACACCGGCACCAGGATCTCGGACATGACAGACCTCCAACGAAGAATCGGCAATTGTAGGCATCGCGCCGGCGGGCTGCGACCCGAAAACAAAAAGCCCCCTTGCGGGGGCTGATGCAGCGATGACGCGGAATGCGCACGAACCAAAACGGTACTGGCACAACGCGTCACCACAATCTGGCGGAGAGGGGGGGATTCGAACCCCCGAGGCGCTATAAACGCCTGCCTGATTTCGAGTCAGGTACATTCAACCGCTCTGCCACCTCTCCAGATGGTCCCCGGTGTCCCGGGGCCGTGCATCATACGGGCACACGCGGTTTGCCACAAGCGGGCGCGGCTTGCCGCCGAGACCGCAGTGCCGGGGCCGGCGTGAACATCCGCCGCGGCCATTGCGCCCCATCGGTTGCCCGCCGCCTGCGGGGCCGCGATGATGGTGCGGCACCTCTCATCCTGGCGACCCCGCACCATGCTCGAATTCGGACACCTCACCCACGTGGGCCTGCGCCGTGACCTCAACGAGGATACGTACTACGGCGACAGCGAGCTGGGGCTGTGGCTGGTGGCAGACGGCATGGGCGGCCATGCCTGCGGCGAGGTGGCCAGTGCGTTGGCGCGCGAAACCATCGTGCGCGAAGTGCGTGCCGGTACACCGCTGGCCCAGGCAGTGCGCATCGCCGACGAGGAAATCATCAAGACCTCGCGCCGCTGCAACGACACCCTGCCGATGGGCACCACCGTGGTGGCCGCACGCGTGCTCGGGCAGCGTTTCGAAGTGGCCTGGGTGGGCGACAGCCGCGCCTACCTGTGGCGTGACGGCCGGTTGGCGCAACTGAGCCAGGACCACAGTTATGTGCAGGAACTGATCGCCCAGGGCACATTGACCAGCGAGCAGGCGCGCGCGCATCCGCATCGCAATGTCGTCACCCAGGCGCTCGGCGTCACCGACCCGGCCCATCTCAATGTCGCCACCATGCAGGGCGAGCTCAAGTCGGGCATGCAGCTGCTGTTATGCAGCGATGGGTTGACCGAAGAAGTGGACGACACCGCGATCGCCGCAACGCTGTCGCAGGCCGATTGCAGTGCCCAGGAATGCGTGGAATGCCTGGTCGCCGCCGCACTCGATGGCGGCGGCTCGGACAACATCACCGCCATCCTGGTGCGTAGTCACTGACTGCGCGGGCAGCGCGTCCTTCAGCGTCGCCTTAGCTGGCGACCGCGACCTCTTCCAACTCCGGCGCATCCCACAGCGCACGCCCGGCCTTCTTGCGCAGCCGCTCCAGACGCGCCTCGTGTGCCTGCAGCTCGGAGGGCGTTACCACCACGCGTGGGCGCGGCAGCAACAGCGACGGATCAAACGCGATCATGCCCTCACCGCCTTCGGCGTTCTGGCCGGCATCCATCGCGCCGAAGCCGATCTCTTCCTGCCCGGAGGTCAGCGCGATGTAGACATCGGCCAGGATCTGCGCATCGAGCAAGGCGCCATGCAACTGCCGGTGCGAGTTGTCCACGCGCAGCCGTTTGCACAACGCGTCCAGCGAGTTGCGCTGACCGGGATAACGCTCGCGTGCCATCATCAGGGTATCGACCACGGTGGCGCGGTCGACGATGCGGCCAAACTGATCGCCCAGCAGCGACAGTTCGTTGTCCAGGAAACCCAGGTCGAACGCGGCGTTGTGGATGATCAGTTCGGCGCCGTCGATGTAGGCCAGAAACTCCTCCACCACTTCAGCAAACACCGGCTTGTCCGCCAGAAATTCCAGGGTCAGCCCGGTGACTTCCTGCGCGCCGGGCTCGAAATCGCAGTCCGGCCGCAGATAGCGATGGAAGTTGTTGCCGCTCGGGCGGCGCTCCAGCAGTTCCACCGCGCCGATTTCGACGACGCGGTTGCCCTTGCGCCATTCCAGGCCGGTGGTTTCGGTATCGAGAATGATCTGACGCATGCGTCCTCTTACGATGTTGCGAGGCCACCGCGCTGGGCGATGGCCTGATTGCGGGCAAGCACGTCGACGCGCTCGTTGTCCGGGTCGCCATTGTGGCCTTTCACCCAGCGCCATTCGATGCTGTGGCGCTGGGTGGCCGCGTGCAGCCGCTCCCACAGCTCGCGGTTCTTGACCGGGTCGCCGCCGGAGGTCTTCCAGCCGCGCCGCACCCAGCCAGGCATCCACTCAGTGATGCCCTGGCGGACGTATTGCGAATCGGTATGCAGCAGGATCTGGCACGGCTCGGTGAGCGTTTCCAGCGCCATGATCGCCGCCATCAGCTCCATGCGGTTGTTGGTGGAATTGGCTTCGCCGCCCGCCAATTCCTTCTCGCGACCGTTGTAGCGCAGCAAGGCGGCCCAGCCGCCCGGCCCGGGATTGCCGAGGCAGGAGCCGTCGGTATGGACTTCAATGGATTTCATCAGGACCTAATTTGGATTGCGATGTCAGATCGTGGCCACAGGCTGCGGCCAACGCGACGGCAGGGCGATCGGCGTCGGACCGATCGGCGCTGCGGCACGCTTTTCCACTTCGAGGAGATACACCGCACGCCAGGGCGCACGGCTCGGATCGGTGGAGCCGCGGCCGGGGCCCCAGATCGGCCCCAGATACCGCTCTTTGTCCACGCATTGCAGCCCGGCCCGCTGCGCCAGCAGCCGCCACCGATCCGGGCGCAGCGCCACCGGGCCACGACGCGCCCAGCGGAACCGGTACGGGCTCAGCGGATTGAGCGTGAACAACCACAGCCGCCCGCCCGGCATCAGCACCCGCTCGCATTCGGCCAGGAACTCCGCCGCGCCGTTGACCACCGCATGCTGCACCACGATGGCCTGCAGGCTCTCGGCCGGCAGCGGGAACGGCAGCGCACAGCGCGCATCGCCGCCAAAGCGGCTACCGCTGCGATACAGCCGCAAGCCACGCCCCTGCAGGGCGTCGCGCGGTGGCAGATCGGTGGTCGGAGTGACCCACAGCCAAGGCTGCGACGGGCGCGTCTGCAGCGCCGCGAGCGCCAATTGGCGCTCCAGCTGGAGCAGGCTGCGGCCTCCACCCGTTTCAAACCAGGATGAGACACCAGCTTGACGGGAGAACGGCGCGGCAGGCATGGTCCCAATTCTATGCGACTCACCGCCCTGCCCGCATTCGACGACAACTACATCTGGGCGCTGGTCGCCGATGATGGCCGTGCAGTGATCGTCGACCCTGGCCAGGCAGCGCCGGTGCTGGAGGCCGCGCAGCGCGAGGTATTCACTCCGGTGGCCGCCCTGCTGACCCACCACCATGCCGACCATATCGGCGGAGTGGCGGAGCTGCAGCAGCATTTTCCGGCGCTGGAACTGTACGGGCCGGACGACGAACGCATGCCAGCGGCCACCCGCCACGTCGCCCACGGCGACACAGTGACGGCCCTGGGCATCGGCTTTGCGGTGCTGGAAGTCCCCGGCCACACCCGCAGCCATGTCGCCTATGTGGGTGACGGGCACCTGTTCAGTGGTGATACCCTGTTCAGCCTAGGCTGTGGGCGGATGTTCGAAGGTACGCCCCCACAGATGTTCGACGCCCTGCAGCGGCTGGCCTCCCTGCCAGGCGAGACGCTTGTGTGTTGCGGCCACGAGTACACCTTGGCCAATGCGGCCTTCGCGCTGCACGTCGATCCCACCAACGCTGCCTTGCAGCGCCGTCAACAGGAAGCCCAGGCAATGCGTCATGCAGCCCGTCCTACCCTGCCGATTTCGCTCAAGAGTGAACTGGCCACCAATCCGTTCCTGCGTCTGCATACTCCCGAAATTCGCGCCGCGGTCGCCGCGCACGCAAGTATTTCGATAACGAGCGATGTAGACGTATTTGCCGAACTTCGGCGCTGGAAAGACGTATTTCGCGCATGAGGCGCCTGCTTCTGGGTGTGTTGGCCGCGCTGTCGGCCGCCGCACCGGTCGCCGGCTCCGCCAGCGAGTCAAGCACCTCCGCCACCGTCAGTAGCCCAGCACCGGCCGTACGCAATGGCCGGGACATCTTTGCCTCCTTCCTGGAGGGACGCGCCGACCCGGGCTGCGATACCGAGCACAGCGATCGGCGTTGGGAGCAGCACTTCTCCCGTGCTCCGGCCCGCCTGGCCGATGATGGGCAGGACGTCCTCCCGCTGTTCGGCTACGTGGTCGACCAGCTGCGCGAAGCCGACATGCCTACCGAATTCGCGCTGATTCCCTTCGTGGAAAGCGGCTACCGGCCCGGCGCACGCAACGGCAGCGGCCCGGCAGGCCTGTGGCAGTTCATCGCCACTACCGCGCGCAATCACCACGTGCCGGTCAGCGCCCAGTACGACGGCCGCCTGTCGGCGGTGGATTCCACCACCGCGGCAGTGCGCTATCTCAAAACCCTGTACGGCATGTTCGGCGGCGACTGGCGACTGGCGCTCATGGCCTACAACGCTGGCGAATACCGAGTTTTGCAGGCCATGCGCAGCGCTGGCATGAATGCGCAGAACGCCCGGCCGGCCGAGTTGCCGGGCATGTCCAAGGTCACCTACGAATACGTGGAAAAGCTGCACGCGTTGGCGTGCGTGCTTGACCATGCGCAGGAGCAAGGGACCTTGATGACGTCGCTGGATCGCCCGGTACCGGTGCTGACCGAGCATGCATTGCCGGCCGGCACCAGCCTCACAACCTGGGCTGGGCAGCGCGCCCTGGAACCGCAACTGCTTGCCCGCCTCAATCCGGCAGTGGCCAGCGCCCGTGCAGCGCCCCGCGGCGTGCATGTGCTGGCGCCCATCGCGCCGGCACAACCGGGGTCCGCTGGCGCCGTTGTCGCCCTGGCCGATCGCGCCGCCCTTGCAGATACGGATGACGGCAGTGCCACCACTGCGGTGGCCAGCGTCCAGACCTCCAAGCGCAACAGCGCACGCACGCACACCGTGCGTAATGGCGAGTCCGCGTGGGCCATCGCCAAGCGCTACGGAATCACGGTCACCACGCTGCTTGCCAGCAATGGCCTGGACAAGCGCGCGGTGTTGAAGCCGGGCATGGTGCTGTCGTTCGAAGATTCGCCCTGAGCCATCAGCCGCGCTTGCGGTGACTCGTCGTCATTGCTCGGCGTGCACCGCGCGGCTGCATAGCTGCAGCACTTCGGGCATCGCATTTCAGAGCCTGCGTCGATAAAGTCGCTTTGCGCGGCCCTGCTGTCCTTGAACAACTCATTGCCTGCGGCCGAGCTTTCCTGAGCAGTGATCGGTCGTCGGGAGAACGCGGCCGAAGGGCCGATGCGTGCAAAGTTGCTCACCCTGGCTGGGGCGTGACGCTCGGCCTGGGTCGCCCACCCCAGCACATGGGGAACAAAGCACGGAGCACACCAAGTGCTAGGTTTTCGCTCATGCGTCGCGAAGCTCTTTGTCTAGGTAGCAGCCACCAAAGCTGCTTTCGCCGACGCACGTCGACACAGTGACGCTACGCTGGCGCGCTGTACGCGGCGTGCGCGTCTAACTCGCTCCGCTCATGCACGCATCCAGCTCCTTCCCGGGAGAGGCACAGGAGGCGGACGAGATTTCGGCGTCTGTACTTTTGAGTGGTGACGAGCGGTTGGGCACCCTCCACTGCAGCAGGAGTGCGAAGCGTGAAGCAGGCAAGTGCAGAGCTTTCGCGCCTGCGCCGCGAGTTCCTTTTGTCTTCGCAAAAGGAACCAAAACCGCTGTCGCCGACGCAATCCGGTGCAATGAAGCTGCACCGGTACCCTGTGCTCCTCGCCACACGCGGCACGGCGCCCAAACTCGCTACGCTCAGACAGGGCGCCTCTTCGGCCGCGCATGGCTGCGGTGCTCGGCTTGCTTTAAGGCGACTGGGTGAAGCAGGAGCAAGAGCGAACGGCAAGGCCGGAGCAGAGCCTGTGGTGTAGCGGCGGCAGATCGGCGTCGATTAGCAGAGCAAATGCATGCAAAACCAGATCTACAGCGACAGCAACAGCAACAGCAACAGCAACAGCAACAGCAACAGCAACAGCGAGAATCACACACGTCATGTGAGCCTTTGCAGATATATCCGATCAGCCGGTTTGTTTGAGCACGAGCATCTGTCGCCCGGAGTCAGCAATCACGTGTGGCTGCTCTCCACTTCGCGTACTCGGCGGATGCACATTAAACAACGGTCGTGGCCACTACGCAGGTGAATCGCCAAGCGGTGCTTTGCGCCACTCCATCGTCAGGCTAGACCCACGCATTACTGAAGAACTCATTTCGTCTGTACACCGCGCACAGGGCTAGCGACAGTTCGGCGACGCTGGTCCGCCACAATCGCGGTCACCCGTTGGCACACAAGCGGGCTCCGGTGCTCCGCCTAGCGCACCAGGAGTTGAGACCAATCGAGCAGCTTCTGCACGCTTGCTCATTACCACCTCCAGCAGATCGCTACAGCGCACGGTCGCACCACGCGCGCCTGCCCACACCCCTGTCCAAAACCCTCGCGCGCTCACCAAGCAACAGACCACCAAGCCACAGTGGGTCCGTATCTCGGCCAAAAAAAAGCCCGGTCATGCCGGGCTTCTCCAGTTCAGCGATGTCAGAACGCTTACAGCTGCGCTTCTTCGATCTGGATCTTGTAGCGCTTGCGCATTTCCTTGACGTAGGCCTGCGCCGCATTGCCGCCGTCGATCTGGCTCAGCTGCTCGCGCAGCATGGTCTGCTGCTCGGCCGGCATCTGCTTGAGATCACCCGGGGTCGACTTGCTCACCACGAACACCGCATACCGGCCGCCAGTGAGCTCAACCTTGCCAACCGACGGCTTGCCTTCGGTCGGGCGTGGGGCGCTGAAGATCGCCCGATTGGCGGCGGGCGTCGGCACTGGCGCGGTGCGCGGCAGCCCCGGAATCGGCGTGACCTGCAGCTTTTCGGCCGCCGCCAGCGATTGCAGGGTTTCACCCTTCTGTACACGCGCCAGCAGCGCGTCGGCCGCAGCCACCGCAGATTTCTTGGTGCGGTCCGCATGCACTGCGGCAATCACCTTCTCGCGCACCTTGTCCAGCGGCAGTGCCTGTTCGGCGGTGTGGTTGGCCACCCGCAACACCACGCTGTGATTGGGTGCGATGGTGATCGGGTCGCTTACCGTACCGTCCTGCACCAGCGTTTCGGAGAACGCCGAGCGCAGCACCGCCGGGTTGGCGGCAATGCCGCTGGCATCAGCGCGCGAGAACGGACCCAGCGTCTGCACCGGCAGGCCGACCTGCTTGGCCGCCGGCTCCAGCGCGGTGGGATTCTTGTAGACCTGGTCGACGAGCTTGCCGCTCAGGTCGGCAAACGCCTTGTCGGCGTCGGCCTTGAGCTGCTCGGCAGCCAATTGGTCACGCACCTGCTCGAAGGACTTGCCCTGCCCGCCCTTGACCTCACGCAACTGAATTACGTGGTAGCCAAACTCGGTCTTGATCGGGCCGACCACATCGCCTGCCTTCATCGCGAACAGCGCGTCTTCGAACGGCTTGACCATCGTACCCTTCTCGACCCAGCCCAGATCGCCACCGGCGTCCTTGGAACCCGGGTCCTGCGAATTGGCCTTGGCCAGCGCAGCAAAGTCCGCGCCCGGCTGCTTGGCCTGGGCAGCCAGCTTGGCCGCTTTTTCTTCGGCGGCCTTCTGCGCAGCGGCATCGCTGCCGGCACTGATCAGGATGTGCGATGCCAGACGCTGATCCGGATCGACAAACCGTGCCTTCTCTTCTTCATAGCGTTTACGCAGCGTTGCTTCGTCGGCCGCGGTGGCGGGCGGCAAGGTAGCTGCATTGAGCTCGACGTATTCGATCGTCACAGTTTCCGGCTGGCGGAAATCCTGCGTATGCCCGTCGTACCACTGCTTGATCTGTGCATCGCTGACCGGCGTGGTATCGGCGGTCGGCTCCGGCAGCATCGCCAACTCGACATCGCGCGTCTCGCCCATCAAGGTGAGCAGGCGCTCGAATTCACTCTTGGTCGCAAAGCCAGATTCGGCCACCGCCTGCGGAATCACCGACTGCTGCAAGCTATCGCGCACCAACGCGTCGAACTGCGCAGGCGTGCGCGGCGGGGTGCCCTGCGCAAGCGCTGCGCGGTATTGGTCGGGGCTGAACTTGCCATCGATCTGGAAGGCCGCAATATTGGCGATGTAATCGCGCACGGTGGCATCACCGATCACGATTCCCGCATCTTCCGCACCCAAACGCACGACCTGCTCGTCGACCAGCTGATCGAGCACCTGCAGTTTGTTCTCGCGCGATTCGAACTGACGCGGGTCGAAATTCTCGCCCTGGCGCTGACGTTCCTGCATACGCGCCTGTTCGAAGCGCGCACGGAAATCCTGCGTGCTGATCTCATGGTGCTGCCACAGCAGCGAGACCGGCCACCATGAAGGTGCGGACTTCCACCACGTCGGGGGCGCCTGCACCTTGGCCACGTTGTTGGCGCCAATGCCGCCAAGGTAGCTGTTGTCGATGACGAACAGGAACGGAATCATCAGCAACCCCAGGATGGCGGTAGCGATCCAGCCTGACGTCTTGTCGCGAAGTTTCTGCAGCATTGGCAAATCACGGCCTGTGGGCGAGCCGCGCAGTGTAACGCGCTTCGCAGCCGGGCACCCAGCCCAACACCACCGTAGCGCCAGCCGCTTGTCCGGTTGCCAACGGAACGCAGTGACCTCGGCCAAAAAAAAGCCCTCGACACAAGGCCGAGGGCTTGGAAAAACTGGCGGAGCGGACGGGACTCGAACCCGCGACCTCCGGCGTGACAGGCCAGCATTCTAACCAGCTGAACTACCGCTCCGCTTTAAACTTGGACGTCTTTTCTCCACGGCATCCGCGCAATGCAAATGCTGTGGAGAAAACGAAGCCCCCAATCGCTCAGGGGCTTCGGTGTAACTGGCGGAGCGGACGGGACTCGAACCCGCGACCTCCGGCGTGACAGGCCAGCATTCTAACCAGCTGAACTACCGCTCCGCGCTTGAAACTTTTGCTTGGTGCTTATCTGGTGGGTGCTGAGGGTTTCGAACCCCCGACCCTCTCCGTGTAAGGGAGACGCTCTACCGCTGAGCTAAGCACCCTAGCGAGTCGATTAGTTTACTGCATCCTTCAGGGCTTTGCCAGCCTTGAATGCAGGATTCTTCGAAGCAGCGATCTTGATGCTGTCGCCCGTCTTCGGATTGCGGCCGGTACGCTCAGCGCGCTCGCGGACCTGGAAGGTGCCGAAGCCAACGAGGGTGACAGCGTCGCCCTTCTTCAGCGCCTTGGTGATTTCGCTCACAACCGCGTCGACAGCACGGCCGGCTTCAGCCTTGGAGATGTCAGCAGCAGCGGCAACGCCATCGATCAATTCGGTTTTATTCATTCTTGAAACTCCCTTTGCGGCAGATGCCGCGGAATCGACAATCGGCGCTCTTGCCGTTAGCGAAGAACCCGACACAAGTGGTATCGCGTGACGCATCACATTTTGCCGCGCCCACGAGTCGTGCATTTATACCAGCGCACCCAAGCGCGCGCAAGCCAAAACCCAATAACGACGCGGGTTTTGGCCTGTTTTGCCTGGGTTTAAACAGCGCACTTTAATGCTTGACGCGGGTGCCCGGTGTGGTACGCGACTTGCCGCGCACCGCTACACGCGAGGCGGTCTTGCGTGCTTTTTCCTTGCCAGCTTTCTTCGGCGCCAACGGGCGCTCCAGGGCCAGATCCAGCACTTCGTCGATCCACTTCACCGGCACAATTTCCAGATCGCGCGTGACGTTGGCCGGGATGTCCGCCAGGTCCTTGCGGTTCTCATCGGGGATCAACACGGTACGGATACCGCCGCGCAATGCTGCCAGCAATTTCTCCTTCAAACCGCCGATCGCAGAGACGCGGCCGCGCAAGGTGATTTCACCGGTCATCGCCACGTCCGCACGGATGGGCACCTTGGTCAGGATCGACACCAGCGAGGTCACCATCGCGATACCTGCACTGGGGCCATCCTTTGGCGTGGCACCGTCGGGCACATGCACGTGCACGTCCTGCTTCTGCAGGAAATCCACATCGATGCCCAGCCGCTCGGCACGCGAGCGCACCACCGACAAGGCCGCCGATGCCGACTCCTTCATCACGTTGCCCAGCTGACCGGTAAGGATCAGGTTGCCCTTGCCCGGCACCAGCGTGGATTCGATCTGCAGCAGTTCGCCGCCGACCTCGGTCCATGCCAGGCCCGTCACCAAGCCAATCTCGTTCTCCTCTTCTGCACGGCCGAAATCGAAGCGACGCACGCCCAGATACTTGTCCAGGTTCTTGGAGGTCACTGTCACCAGCGCCTTGGGCTTGGCCTTCTTTGCGACCGCCTTCTTGGCCGCCGGCTGCGGGCCGGCCAATGCGATTTCCTTGACCACCTTGCGGCAGATCTTGGCCACTTCGCGCTCGAGGTTACGCACGCCCGACTCACGCGTGTAGTAACGCACCACGTCCTGGATGGCATCGCTGCCGATCTCGATCTCTCCCGGCTTCAAGCCGTTGGCCTTGAGCTGCTTGGGCACCAGATAGCGCATGGCGATATTGAGCTTTTCATCCTCGGTATAGCCGGGGATGCGTATCACTTCCATGCGGTCCAGCAGCGGGCCGGGGATATTGAGCGAGTTGGAGGTGGCAACGAACATCACCTCCGACAGGTCCAGATCCACTTCAAGATAGTGGTCGTTGAAGGTGTGGTTCTGCTCGGGGTCGAGCACTTCCAGCAACGCCGACGACGGGTCGCCACGGAAGTCCATCGACATCTTGTCGATCTCATCCAGCAGGAACAGCGGATTCTTGCTGCCGACCTTGTTGAGGTTCTGCACCAGGCGGCCCGGCATCGAACCGACATAGGTCCGGCGATGGCCACGGATCTCGGCCTCGTCGCGCACGCCGCCGAGGCTCATGCGCACGAACTTGCGGTTGGTCGCCTTGGCGATCGACTGACCCAGCGACGTCTTACCCACACCCGGCGGGCCGACCAGGCACAGGATCGGGCCCTTCATCTGCTTCACGCGCGACTGCACGGCCAAGTACTCAAGGATGCGTTCCTTGACCTTGTCCAGACCGTAGTGATCGGCATCCAGGGTGTCCTGCGCAACCTTGAGATCCTTGCGAACCTTGGTGCGCTTCTTCCACGGCACGCCGAGCAACCAATCCAGATAGTTGCGCACGACCGCAGCTTCGGCAGACATCGGCGACATCTGCTTGAGCTTGTTGAGTTCGGCCTTGGCCTTGGTCTCGACCGGCTTGGGCATGCCGGCCTCGGCGATCTTGCGGGCCAGTTCTTCCAGTTCGCCGGGCGCGTCGTCCAGGTCGCCCAGTTCCTTCTGGATCGCCTTCATCTGTTCGTTGAGGTAGTACTCGCGCTGGCTCTTTTCCATCTGCGACTTGACACGGCCGCGGATGCGCTTTTCCAGCTGCTGCACGTCGATCTCGCCATCGACCAGGCCAACCAGCAATTCAAGCCGGTCGCCGATCTCGGTGATTTCGAGCAGGCGTTGCTTATCTGCCAAACGCACGCCGATGTGCGCGGCGATGGTGTCGGCCAGACGTCCGGGCTCATCGATGCCGGCCAGGGTCTGCAGCAATTCCGGCGGCAGCTTGCGGTTGGTCTTGACGTACTGTTCAAACAGCGACATCAGCGAACGCGCAATCGCCTCCAGCTCACGCGGCTCGCGTGCATCGCTGGCTTCCACTTCGGTGCCGCGGCCCTGCAAGGCGCCATCCTGCTCCGCCACCTTGTCGACGGTGACGCGCGACAGCCCTTCGACCAGCACCTTGATCGTGCCATCGGGCAGCTTGAGCAGTTGCAGCACCTGGGCGAGCGTGCCGACCGTGTACAGGTCGCCCGCTGCCGGGTCGTCGGTCTCGGCCGACTTCTGCGCAACCAGCAGGATGCGCTTGTCCGCCTCCATGGCTTTTTCCAGCGCGCGCATCGACTTGTCACGGCCGACGAACAGCGGAATCACCATGTGCGGAAACACCACCACGTCGCGCAGCGGCAACACTGGCAGATCGAGAATTTCTGGTTGGGACTGGGCCATGGGGCGCTCCGCGGGATCGAGGAATTGGGGCGTAAAAAAAGCCGATGGCCCCGTTATGGGGCCATCGGCGAGGTGTTGCAAGTAGCGGTCGGAAACCCTTTCGCCGCCAGCGAGGCCACGGCCTGTCGGCATCGCCGCGAGGCATCAGTCGCCGGACGCGGCCTTGGCCGGTGCCGGCTGTGCCTGGTAGATCAGATACGGCTCGGACTTGTGTTCGATCACCGATTCGTCCACCACCACCTTGCTCACGTTTTCCTGTGACGGCAGCTCGTACATCGTGTCCAGCAGCACCGATTCCACGATGGTGCGCAGGCCACGTGCGCCGGTCTTGCGCTTGAGCGCCTTCTTGGCGATCGCCGACAGTGCGTCTGGGCGGAACTCCAGCTCCACGCTTTCCATCTCGAACAGCTTCTTGAACTGCTTGGTGATGGCGTTCTTCGGCTCGGTCAGGATCTTGATCAGCGCCGGCTCATCGAGTTCCTCGAGCGTGGCGACCACCGGCAGGCGGCCGACGAACTCGGGGATCAAGCCGAACTTGATCAGGTCTTCCGGCTCGACTTCGGCCAGGATCTTGCCGACTTCCTGCTTGCGCTCGCTGCTCTTGACCTTGGCGCCGAAGCCAATCCCACCGGCATCGTTGGAACGCGCCTGGATCACCTTGTCCAGCCCGGCAAACGCGCCGCCACAGATGAACAGGATGTTCTTGGTATCGACCTGCAGGAATTCCTGCTGCGGATGCTTACGCCCACCCTGCGGCGGCACCGAAGCCACCGTGCCCTCGATCAGCTTCAGCAATGCCTGCTGCACGCCTTCGCCAGACACGTCGCGGGTGATCGACGGGTTTTCGCTCTTGCGCGAAATCTTGTCGATTTCGTCGATGTAGACGATGCCCTGCTGCGCTTTCTCGACGTCGTAGTCGCACTTCTGCAGCAGCTTCTGGATGATGTTTTCCACGTCCTCGCCGACATAGCCGGCCTCGGTCAGCGTGGTGGCATCGGCAATCGTGAACGGCACATTGAGCAGGCGCGCCAGCGTTTCGGCCAGCAGCGTCTTGCCCGATCCGGTCGGGCCGACCAGCAGGATGTTGGACTTGGCAAGTTCGACCTCGTCGTTCTTGCTCCGGCTCTCGATCCGCTTGTAGTGGTTGTACACCGCAACCGCGAGCGTGCGCTTGGCGCGCAGCTGACCGATCACGTACTGGTCCAGCACCTCAAGGATCTCGCGCGGCTTGGGCAGGCTGGAACGTGCCGACTGCGCCTTCTCTTCGAGTTCCTCGCGAATGATGTCGTTGCACAGCTCCACGCACTCATCGCAAATGAATACGCTGGGACCGGCAATCAGCTTGCGGACCTCATGCTGACTCTTACCGCAGAACGAGCAGTAGAGAATCTTGTTGCTGTCGCCGGAACGACCTTGGCGGTCTTCGCTCATGCTTCTGTTACCCAGTTACCCCACCCGATGCACGGGGGTTCGATTTCGAGAATAGCACAGGGTCGGGAGGACATTCGTCCAGCCCGACCCTGCCAGTTTTTCCAGCAATTTCAGGCGTCTGCGACTCAAGACGGCTGGATCGACTCTTCCGGACGACGTTCCAGCACCTGATCCACCAGGCCATAAGCCTGCGCATCGACCGCGCTCTTGAAGTTGTCGCGCTCGGTGTCGCGCGCGATGGTCTCCAGCGACTGGCCGGTGTGCTTGGCGAGGATCTCGTTCAAGCGCGAACGCAAGGTCAGGATCTCGCGCGCATGAATGTCGATATCGGTCGCCTGGCCCTGGAAGCCGCCCAGCGGCTGATGGATCATCACGCGCGAATTCGGCAGCGCATAGCGCTTGCCGGCCGCACCGGATGCCAGCAGCAGCGCGCCCATCGAGGCCGCCTGGCCCACGCAGATCGTGCTCACGTCCGGCTTGATGTACTGCATGGTGTCGTAGATCGCCATGCCGGCGGTGACCACGCCACCGGGCGAATTGATGTAGATGCTGATGTCCTTTTCCGGGTTGTCCGCTTCCAGGAACAGCAGCTGCGCCACGATCACGTTGGCCATATGGTCGTCGATCGGACCGACCAGGAAGATCAGACGCTCCTTCAGCAGACGCGAGTAGATGTCATACGCACGCTCGCCACGGCTGGTCTGCTCGACCACCATGGGCACCAGGTTCAGGGCTTTAGTCACAATGCTCATCAGTCTTCCTGTTGTGGCAGCGGCCTGTGCCGATGCCCGTGTGTGAGATCCGCACCCTAGCGAACCGGGTGCGGGCTCGTACCACGCGGTCGCGTTAAACGCGAATCGCGTCCTGGAACGAAAGCGACTGCTCGGTGTGCTTGGCGCGCTCGGCGATCCAGTCGATCACCTGCTCCTCCATCACACGGCTCTGCAGCCCACTCATCAGTTGGGGGTCGTTGCGGTACATCTCAATGACCTGTTCCGGCTCTTCGTAGGTCGAGGCGATCAGACGCAGCGTTTCGCTGACACGCTTGGATTCCAGGCGCAGCTCGTTGCGACGTGCGACTTCGCCCACCAGCAGGCCTACCAGCACGCGCTTGGCAGCGGCATCCATGAATCCCTGGTGCGCATCGGCCGGGATCTCGCCCGGGTTGCGGCCGCTGCGACGCATCTGGTCGACCTGTTGCGCCAGCATCGAACGTGCTTCGTTTTCGACCAGACGCGGCGGCATTTCCACATGCGCGTAGGCGGCGATCAGCTGCTCGCCCACTTCACGGCGCAGACGGTTCATCAACGCACCCTTGAGCTCGCGCTCCAGATTGGTGCGGATGTCGGCGCGGAACTGCTCGGCATCGCCACTCTTCACGCCGAAGCTCTTGATGAACTCCTTGTTGACTTCCGGCAGCACCGGCTCGGACACCTCGACCGCCTTGACGTGCACCTGCACGGTTTTGCCAGCCAGCTGCGGCACGCGCCAGTCCGCCGGGAAATCGATGCTCAGGGTCTTGTCATCGCCCTTGGACAGGCCTTCCAGGCCCTTTTCGATCTGGTCGAACATCACGCCCGAGCCCAGCACGCTGCTGCCGGTCTCCACGCCTTCGGCGGGCAGACGCTCGTCGCCGGCCTGCGACCAGGTCTCCAGCGAGACCAGATCACCGACCTGCGCGCCGCGCTCGACCGGGTTCCAGGTGCGGCGCTGCAGACGCAGGTTCTCGATCATCTGGTCGATGTCGGCATCGGTGACTTCAGCGGTGTGACGCACCACCGACAGGTTGGTCACGTCGATGTCGCCGAAATCCGGCACCACTTCGAAGGTGGCGACGAAATCGAAATCGCTCTCGCCCTGGTCGATGCGCGGGTTGCCGGCCAGACGCAGCGAGTGCTCGCGCACCGCCGAATCGAAGGTCTCACGCAACAGGCCTTCCATCGCCTCGGCACGCACCTGCTGACCGAAGCGCTGCTCGATGACCTTGGTCGGCACCTTGCCGGGCCGGAAGCCCTTGATGCGCGTGGTCCGCGCCAGTTCGCGCAGGCGACCACCAACATGCGTCTCCAGGCGCTCCTGCGGCAGGGTGAAGGTCAGACGGCGTTCCAGATTGCCGGTGGATTCGATCGATGCTTGCATGTTGACTCCTGCCACCGACAGCACACGGCGTCGGCACGAGATGGAAGAGACGGGTTGACGGATGGCGAGAAAGCCGCCGAGCCTTGTAGTTTCGCCGATAACGGCGGCCGCTGCCAGCGGCATGCGAAGAACGGGCTGCGCTGCGGGGATACGCCTGCCGCGGGGCGCGTAAAACGACCGGAACATTCACGGCCGCGCTGCACTGGTGCGAAAGGGGGGACTCGAACCCCCACGCCTTGCGGCGTCAGAACCTAAATCTGGTGCGTCTACCAATTCCGCCACTTTCGCGAGGCTGCACGTGCAGGTGCATTGTTGCAGGGATGCCTGCAAAGAAAAAGGCACCCGCACTGCGGATGCCTTTTAATTGGTGGGCCGTCAAGGATTCGAACCTTGGACCTATTGATTAAGAGTCAACTGCTCTACCAACTGAGCTAACGGCCCTGAAACTGGTCGCACATTGTATGTGCGTTTTTGCTTCGTTGCAACACCCCGCGATGCATCGGGTCTAACTTTCCTGCAATCAGTGGGGTGGCTGAGGGGACTCGAACCCCCGACATCTGGAATCACAATCCAGTACTCTAACCAGCTGAGCTACAGCCACCACTGAAACCTACTTCCTACCGCACCGCCGATGGCGCGCCCGACAGGACTCGAACCTGTAACCGCCGGCTTAGAAGGCCGGTGCTCTATCCGGTTGAGCTACGGGCGCCCGGACCGAACTTCGCATTCCCACGCCGCCAAAGAGCTCAGAGTGGTCGGGGTAGAGGGATTCGAACCCCCGACATCCTGCTCCCAAAGCAGGCGCGCTACCAGACTGCGCTATACCCCGGCGGGACCTTTCAATCCCGAAGGCTCGAAAGCTCGGCTATTTTGGGAACGATTGACGCTGCTGTCAATCACCACGCGCAAAATCGATCATCCGGTATCCTGACGCCTGCAGTCATTCACCTCGCACGCCGGCTCGGCGGGCACAACCTTCATGGAGAACATCATGCGTAGCGGCAACCCTGCCCTTCGGGAATCCACGTTCCTCGACCTCGGCTCCGGCTCGGTGGTCACCCGCGACGGTCAGGCAATGACCCTCAACGGCACCGTCAACAAGACCGGCCTGTTGTTGTTGATGGCGGTAGTGACCGCCGCGTTTGCATGGTCGCAGTCAGTGGGTGCCGACGGCATGCCGCTGCCGGCCGCCAAGCTGTACATGATCGCCGGTGCCATCGGCGGGCTGGTGTTCGCACTGGCGACCTCGTTCAAGCCGACCTGGGCACCGGTCACCGCGCCGCTGTATGCGCTGGTGGAAGGCTTCTTCCTCGGTTCGATTTCCGCCGTGTACGAGGCACGCTTCAACGGCATCGTGTTCCAGGCCGTGCTGCTGACCTTCGGCACCATGTTTGCGCTGCTATTCGCCTATCGCAGCGGCTTGATCAAGGCCACCGAGAACTTCAAGCTGGGCGTGGTCGCGGCGACCGGCGGTATCGCGCTGGTGTACCTGGCGACGATCGTGCTGGGCCTGTTCGGCGTGCGCATCCCTTTCATCCACGACTCGGGCCTGATCGGTATCGGCTTCAGCCTGTTCGTGGTGGTGGTGGCGGCACTGAACCTGGTGCTGGACTTCGACTTCATCGAAAGCGGCGTGGAGCACGGTGCGCCCAAGCACATGGAGTGGTACGGCGCGTTCGGCCTGATGGTGACGCTGGTGTGGCTGTACATCGAGTTCCTGCGCCTGCTGTCGAAATTGCAGTCGCGCAACTGAGGCGGGAATTGGGAATCGGGATTGGGGAATCGCAACAGCGATCCCTTGGTCTGATGGCTTGACACTGGCTTCAAGCAACCCACTTCCAAAAAGAAAGGGCGCCGTCGGCGCACTTTCTTTTTGTGCGATCTACCCGCGCGCTCAGAGGCGGCTGGCGATGGCCTTGGCAAAGCCCATGGTGTTGCCGGTGCCACCCAGGTCGGGGGTCAGCGAGTCCTTGGCTTCCAGCGTGGCGACGATCGCTTCGCGCAGGCGTTCGGCGTTCTGCGGCTGGCCGATGTGGTCCAGCATCTGTGCCGCGCCCAGCAGCAGCGCGCACGGGTTGGCCTTGCCCTGCCCTGCGATATCCGGCGCCGAGCCGTGCACGGCTTCGAAGATCGCCGCGTCCACACCGATGTTGGCGCCCGGAGCCAGGCCCAGGCCGCCGACCAGACCGGCACACAGGTCGGAGATGATGTCGCCGAACAGGTTGGTGGTCACGATGATGTCGAACTGCTCCGGACGCATCACCAGCTGCATGCAGGTGTTGTCGACGATCATTTCCTGGAATTCGATTTCCGGGTACTGCGTGGCGACATCGCGGGCGACTTTCAGGAACAGGCCCGAGGTCGACTTGATGATGTTGGCCTTGTGCACCGCGGTGACCTTCTTGCGGCCGGTGGCGCGCGCCAGGTCGAAGGCGTAGCGCACGATGCGCTCGGAGCCCTTGCGGGTGACGCGGGCGCCGGAAACGGCCACTTCGCCGTCGGCCGAGACTTCCTGGCCTTCGCTCAGGTAGGCGCCTTCGGTGTTCTCACGCACCGTGATCAGGTCCACGCCATCGGCGAAACGCGACTTGGTATTGGGGAACGACTTGGCCGGACGCACGTTGGCGTACAGGTCGAACTTGCGACGCATGGCGACGTTGATCGAGCTGAAACCCTCACCGACCGGCGTGGTCAGCGGGCTCTTCAGCGCCACCTTGTTCTTGGTGATCGAGGCCAGGGTGGACTCAGGCAGCAGATCGCCGTGCTTTTCCAGCGCGACCAGGCCGGCATCGGCGTACTCGTAGGTCAGGCCAGCTTGCAGCGCGTCGAGCACGAACAGCGTGGCATCCATGATCTCCGGGCCAATACCGTCGCCGCGGATGACCGTGATTGTCTGCGTCATAACGTTGGGTTTCCGAACTTGAAGGGGGGGAGCGCCAGCCGGAAGCCCGGCTCACCGGCGCAAGGAGGTTTCACCGGCAATTATGCCCGATGCCGGTGAAGGCGCCCAAACCGACCTTGGTCTAAGAGCCGGGTGTGGCGTGGGGCTGTCGCGCAGGAGCGCGGCTGCACAGCGAAAGCGGCCCGGCGACGCGGCAGGCCTCCCACGATTTTGGCACGCGCCCCAAAAACGCAACACGCGCCTCACAGGACGGCGCGTTGGGCGTGCGGGGCGACGCTGATCAGCCGTGGCTGTGTTCGGCCGGCGCGGGTGCACCGCCTTCGAGCTGGTCGAGGAAGTCCACCGCGCGGCGCAGGTGCGGGATGACGATCGAACCGCCCACCACCAGCCCCACCGAGAAGGTTTCGAAGAACTCTTCGCGGGTGACACCGGCCTCCTTGCACTGCGCGACGTGGTAGCTGATGCAGTCGTCGCAGCGCAGCACCATGGAGGCGACCAGGCCCAGCAGCTCCTTGGTCTTCACGTCCAGCGCGCCGGCCTGGTAGGTCTGGGTGTCCAGCGCAAAGAAGCGCCGCACGACCTGATTGGGCTCGGCCAGGATGCGCTGGTTCATGCGCTGGCGGAAGTCGGTGAACTCGCGCAGGCGATCGGCGCTGCCGTCGTCGGAACCACTCATGCCTGACCGCCTGCGGCGGCGAACAGCGGTTCGAGCTTGCCGGCGCGGTGCATGGCCATCATGTCGTCGTAGCCACCCACATGGATGTCGCCAACGAAGATCTGCGGCACGCTGGTGCGCTTGGCCAGGGCGACCATCTTGTCGCGCTCGGCCGGGTCCAGGTCGATCCGTACCTCGGTCCAGGTCTGGCCCTTGCTCTTGAGGAAGTTCTTGGCCGCCACGCAGTACGGGCAAATTGCGGTGGAATACAGGGTGATCTGCGGACCGGTGGCCGCCTGCTGCCCGGTGTGGTCTTGGCTCACGGGAAACTCCGTGGTTGGGTCTGTGGTCTGACATATGGTAACGGGCGACTGGAATTTCGAGGTCGTCACCGCAACACTGTGGATTAACTGCCGATTCACGCCAACGCGCCGCGCTGCCCGCATGCTCCGCGCACCACCTGGGAGTTCCTCTTGCGCCTGCCACCGCTCGCCACCGCCCTCACGTTGGCCATCGCCATGGGCGTGGCGCCCGCGCAGGAGAATCGCCTGCCCGACATCGGCTCGTCGGCCGGCGAGCTGCTGACCCCGGCGCGGCAGGCCGAGTACGGCAAGATGATGCTGGCCGAGCTGCGCAACTACGACTACGTACTGGACGACCCGCTGGTCACCGACTGGCTGCAGACCATGGGCACGCGGCTGGGCGCCAACAGCGACCAGCCGCAGCAGCCGTTTACGTTTTTCATGCTGCGCGACCGCCAGATCAACGCCTTCGCCACGCTGGGCGGCTATATCGCCGTCAATGCCGGCCTGGTGCTGACCGCCGAGCGCGAGGACGAAGTGGCGGCGGTGCTGTCGCATGAAATCGCCCACGTCACGCAGCAGCACGTGCTGCGCGGGGTGGAACGCGCCCAGCGCGACCAGATCCCGATCCTGCTCGGCATGCTGGCCGCCGTGGTGGCTGCGCAACAGGCCGGCGGCAATTCCAGCGGCGACGCCACCATGGCCACGATCACAAGTGCCATGGGGCTGATGCAGCAGCGCCAGATCGACTACACCCGCTCCAACGAGTCCGAAGCCGACCGGCTAGGCATCCGCACGCTGGTGCGCAGCGGCTACGACGTGGACGCGATGGCCGGCTTTTTCGAGCGCATGTCGGTGGCGATGCGCGCCAACGAGGGCGGCTACAGCGCGCCGGACTTCCTGCAGACCCACCCGGTGACCACCACCCGCATCAGCGAGGCGAAGGCGCGCGCGGAGCAGATGAAGAAGAACACCGTGGTGCTGACCACCTCGGTGCCGGGCGGCACGCGCCAGGAGCGCGTGGACCCGTCCGACCCGTCGCTGTCCGAGCCGCTGAGCCGCAACGGCAATGCGTTGCTGCCGTATGCGCTGCGCCTGCCGGTGGATGCATTGAGCCGCAGCAGCGACCAGCAGGGCTTCGACTGGGCCAAGGAACGCCTGCGCGTGCTCAGCGCCAGCACGCCCGATAGCGCCATTCGCGAATACGAGAACCTGCGTCGCAGCGCCAAGCAGGGACTCACCGACGCGCAGCGCTACGGGCTGGCGCTGGCGCGGCTGCGCAACAGTGGCAGCCGTCCGGCCGAGCCGGTGGCCGAACTGACCAGCCTGCTTGAGGCGCATCCGGACAACCTGTGGCTGGCGCTGGGCCTGAGCGAGGCACAGGCACGCGTGGGCCCGCGCGAACAGGCCAACGCGCGCTTCGATGCGCTGCTGAAGCGGCTGCCCAACAACCGCGCAGTGGTGCTGACCTACGCCGGCGCGCTCAACGAGCAGGCCAGCAAGGAGGCCGGCCAGCGCGCGCGTCAGGTGCTGGAGCCGCTGCTGTACCGCAGTGGCGAGGATCCGCTGCTGCAGCAGACCTATGCGCGCGCCTGCGAGCTGTCCGGCGACCATGTGCGCGCCAGCGAGGCGTATGCGGAGTCGGCCTACCTCAATGGGCGCGCGGAACAGGCGCTGATCCAGCTGGAAGCGCTGAAAAAGAAGGATCTCGATTATGTGACACGGGCCCGCGTGGATGCGCGCATTGCCGCGATCACGCCCACCGTGCTGGAGCTGCGCCGGCAAGGAATTCGCGACCCCGACCTGTCACAGCGCTAGGGGTGTCACATGAGAGTCACAAAACCGTAGTCTACTGGCGACCATCCGAAGCCAGACGGTAAGCCCCGCGTGCAGAAACGCATCCTGATCGTCGATGACGAACCCGCAATCCGCGACATGGTCGCGTTCGCACTGCGCAAAGGCGAGTTCGAGCCCATCCACGCCGGTGACGCCCGCGAGGCGCAGACCGCCATCGCCGACCGCGTTCCCGATCTCATCCTGCTCGACTGGATGCTGCCCGGCACCAGCGGCCTGGACCTGGCGCGGCGCTGGCGCAAGGAATCGCTGACCCGCGAGATCCCGATCATCATGCTGACCGCGCGCGGCGAAGAGAACGATCGCGTCGGCGGCCTGGAGGCCGGCGTCGACGATTACGTGGTCAAGCCGTTCTCGGCCCGCGAATTGCTGGCACGCATCCGTGCGGTCATGCGGCGCACCCGTGAGGACGACGAAGACGGCAGCGTGGCCGTGGGCCGCCTGCGCATCGACGGTGCCGCGCACCGCGTGTTCGCCGGCGATGCGCCGGTGCCGATCGGCCCGACCGAATACCGGCTGCTGCACTTCTTCATGACCCATCCTGAGCGCGTCTACACCCGCACCCAGCTGCTGGACCATGTGTGGGGCGGCAGTGTGTATGTGGAAGAGCGCACGATCGATGTGCACATCCGTCGCCTGCGCAAGACGCTGGAACCGTTCGGCCTGGAAAACATGGTGCAGACCGTGCGCGGATCGGGCTACCGTTTCTCTTCGGCCACCTGATGCCGGCCGCGCAGGCCGGCCCGGTCGCATGCCTACCTGACGTTCCGTGGTAACGCCTTCCATGCCCCAACATATCCGTTCCGCCTGGCTGAAGACGCTCGGCACCCTTGCGCTGTTGTTGGGCGCTGCCGTGCTGGCCGGCGTGCTGATCGGGCATGTCTGGATGGCGCTGACGCTCACGGCGCTGAGCGTGCTGGCCTGGCACTACTGGCGGTTGCGCCAGGTGCTGCGCCGCCTGACCGCGCGCCAGCGTGCCGAACCGGCCGCCGGTGTGGGCGCCTGGAACGAACTCGACCGGCTACTGTATCGCAGCCAGGCCGAAATGCGCGCACGCAAGCGTCGCCTGATCGACATGTTGCGCACCTACCGCGCCGCCGCACAGGCACTGCCCGATGCGGTGGTGGTGGTGGACCGCAACAGCCAGCGGGTGCAGTGGTTCAACAAGGCCGCCGCCGGCCTGCTCGGCCTGCATCATCCCGGCGATATGGGCGTGTCGGTGGTGGAGCGCCTGCAGCCGTTGCCATTGGCCCACTGGCTGGCAGCCGGGCGCAATGCCGAGCCGATGCTCGATGCCGCCTCGCCGGTGGACCCGGACCTGCGCCTCAACCTGCGGCTGATCCCGTATTCGGACGACTACTGGCTGTTGGTGGCGCGCGACGTCAGCAAGCTGCTGCGGCTGGAACAGGTGCGCCGCGACTTCGTGGCCAACGTCTCGCACGAACTGCGCACCCCGCTCACCGTGGTGCACGGCTATCTGGACATGCTCGACCCGGAAGACTTTCCGGATTCGGGCCCGATGCTGGCGGAGATGCGCAAGCAATCGCAGCGCATGGCGCAGCTGGTGGAAGATCTGCTGACGCTATCGCGCCTGGAATCGCAGGAAGAACTCGGCGAGGAACACGTGGCGATGGCACCGATGCTGTCCACGCTGCGCCGCGAAGCCGAAGCGCACAGCCAGGGCCGCCACACCGTGGAAGTGTTCGATGAAGCCGGCGTGGATCTGCTCGGTTCCAATAAAGAACTGCACAGCGCGTTTTCCAATCTGGTGACCAACGCGGTGCGCTACACGCCCGGCGGTGGCACGGTGACGATTCGCTTCGTGCGCGAGGGCGATGGCGCGGCACTGGCAGTGCGCGACACCGGCTACGGCATTCCCGCCTCGCACCTGCCGCGCATCACCGAACGTTTCTATCGTGTGTCCAGCAGCCGCTCGCGCGAGAGCGGCGGCACCGGGCTGGGTCTGTCGATCGTCAAACACATTCTGGGCCTGCACCAGGCGCGCCTGGATATCGAAAGCGAAGTGGGACGCGGCAGCGAATTCTCGTGCCATTTCGGTGCGGCACGTGTTGTGCAACGCGAACAGTCCCTGCCCTTGTCACGCTCGGCGTGATATGAAGGATGCGCGCGCCACGGCGCTGCGCACTGCACCGACGCAGCGCTGGATGTGGCGCATGTTGCGCATGGCGCGCACCGCATCGCCGCCGCCTGCCTTACCTTGATGACCGCCTCGAAGACCGACTCCATGGGCCACGCCAAGCACTCCAAAGACCCCGCACCTTCCGAGGACATCGGCAGCGATCCGCTGCGTGACCCGGCGCTGTATCTCAACCGGGAACTGTCGCAGCTGGATTTCAATTTCCGCGTGCTGGCGCAGGCGCTGGACGAACAGGTTCCGCTGCTGGAGCGGCTGCGCTTTTTGTGCATCTCCTGCACCAACCTGGACGAGTTCTTCGAGATCCGCGCGGCCACCGTGCGGCATGCGCAGGAGTTCGGCCTGCCGCCCGCACCCGATGGCATGAGCCCCACCGCCATCCTCAACGCGGTGCACGACCGCGCCGCCAAGCTGGTGGATCAGCAGTACCACGTGTGGAACGACGTGCTGCGCCCGGCGATGGAACAGGCCGGGGTTGCGGTGCTGAGCCGCACCACCTGGAATTCGCGCCAGAAACGCTGGCTGCGCGCCTACTTCCGCAACGAGATCATGCCGGTGCTGTCGCCGCTGGGCCTGGACCCGGCGCATCCGTTCCCGAAGATCCTCAACAAGACCTTGAACATCGTGGTAGTGCTCGAAGGCCAGGACGCGTTCGGGCGCGCCGGTCATCTGGCGATCGTGCGCGCGCCGCGCTCGCTGCCGCGCATCATCCAGCTGCCGGCCAGCCTGTCGCCGGACGGCGAGCAGAGCTTCGTGTTCCTGTCCTCGGTGCTGTCGGAGTTCGTGGATGAACTGTTCCCCGGCATGCAGGTCAAGGGCTCCTACCAATTCCGCGTCACCCGCAATTCCGAGCTGGTGGTAGACGAAGAAGAAGTGGAAAACCTGGCGCTGGCGTTGCGCGACGAACTGGTCACGCGCGGCTACCGGCCGGCGGTGCGGCTGGAGATTGCGCACGATTGCCCGCCGGCGATCATGCGCACCCTGCTGCAGAATTTCGGCCTCAACGAAAACGCGGTGTATCGCATTGCCGGTCCAGTGAACCTGAGCCGCGTGACCCAGGTCTACGACCTGGTGCAACGGCCCGAGCTCAAGTACCCGGCGTTCAATCCGCGCACCCTGCGCGACAACGTGGGCATCTTCGAGATCGTCAACAAGGGCGATGTGCTGCTGCATCATCCCTTCGATGCATTCACTGCGGTGCTGGACGTGATCCGCCAGGCGGCGGTCGACCCGAACGTGCTGGCGATCAAGCAGACGCTGTACCGCACAGGCAAGGATTCGCTGATTGTAGATGCATTGATCCTGGCCGCGCGCAACGGCAAGGACGTCACCGTGGTGGTGGAGCTGCGCGCGCGCTTCGACGAAGAAGCCAACCTGGGCCTGGCCGACAAGTTGCAGGAAGCCGGCGTGCAGGTGGTCTACGGCGTGGTCGGTTACAAGACCCACGCCAAGATGCTGCTGATCGTGCGCCGCGAAGGACGCAAGCTCAAACGCTACGTGCATCTGGGCACCGGCAACTACCACAGCGGCACCGCGCGCCTGTACACCGACCTGAGCCTGATCACCGCCGATGTGGAGATCGGCAACGATGTGCACATGCTGTTCCAGCAGCTCTCCGGCCTGGCGCCGCGCATGAAGCTGGAACAACTGCTGCAGTCGCCCTTCACCCTGCATACCGGCGTGCTGCAGCGGATCGAACGCGAGACGCGGCTGGCGCGCAACGGCCGGCCCGGGCGCATCATCGCCAAGATGAACGCGCTCAACGAACCGCAGGTGGTGCGCGCGTTGTACACGGCCTCGCAGGCGGGCGTGCAGATCGACCTGATCGTGCGTGGGGCCTGCACCTTGCGCCCGGGCGTGCCGGGCGTGTCGGACAACATCCGCGTGCGCTCGATCGTGGGGCGTTTTCTGGAACATAGCCGCGTGTACTGGTTCGGCAACGACGGCGCGGCGGAGTTGTATTGCGCCAGCGCCGACTGGCTGGAGCGCAATCTGCTGCGCCGGGTGGAGACCTGCTTCCCGATCCTGGATCCGGACCTGGCCAAGCGCGTGTACCGCGAAGTGCTGCAGAACTACCTGGACGACAACGTCAACGCGTGGGAGCTGGATGCCGAAGGCATCTATCACAAGCGCACGCCCGGGCCTGGCGAGCCGGCGCATTCGGCCCAGATGACCTTGCTCGATCGGGTCTGAGGCCAGACGGGCCGCCGCCTCTCACGGGGCTGGCGGCCCATCGGCTACCATGCGGCCATGCCAATGCCCTCCCCCACGATCCCGCCCCTGCGCGATGGCGATTTTCTCGCCGCCATCGACTTAGGATCCAACAGTTTCCACATGGTCATTGCGCGCTACCTGATGGGTCAGTTGCGCGTTGTCGACCGCCTGCGCGAAACCGTGCGCATGGCCGACGGCCTGGATGGCAAGGGCGGCATTTCCAACGAGGCGCGCCAGCGCGCGCTCGAGTGCCTGGCACGCTTCGGCCAACGCATCCGCGAAGTGCCATCGCTGCGCGTGCGCGCGCTGGCCACCAACACCGTGCGCCAGCTGCGCTCGCCGCAGGCGTTCCTGATGCCGGCCGAAACTGCGCTGGGCCATGCCATCGAAGTGGTCAGCGGGCGGGAGGAAGCGCGCCTGATCTATCTGGGCGTGGCGCATGCGCAACCACCCAAGCCCGATCAACGCCGGCTAGTGATCGACATCGGCGGTGGCTCCACGGAGTTCATCATCGGCCGCGGCTTCCAGACGCTGGAACGCGAAAGCCTGCAGGCCGGCTGTATTGCCAGTACACGGCGGTTCTTTCCTGGCGGAAAGCTCTCCAAGAAAAAGTGGAAAGACGCGCTGACCGAGATCGGCGCCGAGTTCCAGCAGTTCGCTGGCCAATACAAGGCGCTGGGCTGGCATGAAGCGATTGGCTCGTCCGGTACGCACAAGGCCATCGGCGAAATGTGCGCGGCGATGAAACTCACCAAGGGCGCGATCACCGCCGAGGCGCTGCCGGCGCTGCGCGATGAGTTGCTCAAGGCCAAGCGCATCGAGGACATCCAACTGCCCGGCCTGGCGGCCGAGCGGCGGCCGATCATCGCCGGCGGCATCCTGGTGCTCGAAGCGGCCTTCCAGGCGCTGGGCCTGGAGAAGCTGATGGTCAGCAAGGCGGCGATGCGCGAAGGCATCCTGTACGACATGCTCGGCCGCGGCGGCGAGAACGACCCGCGCGACAGTTCGGTGGCGTCGTTGGTGCAGCGCTATGGCATCGACGAGGCGCAGGCACGGCGCGTGGAAGCCACTGCGTGTCGCCTGTTCGACCAGGTGTGCGAATCCTGGCAGCTCGATGGCGACGACGCCCAAGTGCTGCGCCGTGCCGCACGCCTGCACGAGCTGGGCCTGATGATCGCGCACAGCCAGTACCACGTGCACGGCAGCTACATCCTGGAACACTCGGATATCGCCGGGTTCTCGCGGCAGGAACAGCAGGTGCTGGCCGCGCTGGTGCGCACGCATCGCCGCAATGTGCCCAAGACCGCCTTCGACGCGTTGCCCGACCGCCTGCTGCTGCCAACCCGGCGCAAGGCCGCGCTGCTGCGGTTGGCCGTGCTGCTGCACCGCGCCCACGAAACCGATCCGATCCCGACCCTGGAACTCACCGCCGACGACAACCGGCTGTCGCTGATCCTGTCGCAGGCCTGGATCGACTCGCGCCCGTTGCTGCGCGCCGACCTGATCGGCGAAGTGGAAGGGATGGCGGGTCTGGGCATCATGTTCCGGCCGTTTGTTACGTAGGCCAGCGGCCGTTGGCCTCTGGCGGGAATGGGGAATCGGGAATTGGGAATTATCGGCTGTGGGACGCCGGCGTTCCCATCGCAGTTGCGTTAAGCGCCACAGCACCACGCTTTTACGATTCCCGATTCCCCATTCCCAATTCCCAACCGCTGTCACCCCCGCGACTTCTTCGCGCAATACCGCTGCCATCGCGTTCCCGGAAGCTAGATCAAACGGGAGAACGACCATGCGCTACGCGATCGTTACCGAAACCTATCCACCCGAAGTCAACGGCGTTGCGCTCACCGTGCATGGCCTGGAAACCGGTCTGCGTGCGCGCGGCCACCAGGTCGATGTGGTGCGCCCGCGGCAAGCGGCCGACAACGCACCGGCCGACACCGTGCTGGTGCGTGGCGCGTCGCTGCCACGCTACCCCGGGCTGAAGTTCGGGCTGCCGGCCACCCGGCGGCTCACCCGACATTGGGCAACCACGCAACCGGATGCGATCTACGTGGCCACGGAAGGCCCGTTGGGATGGTCGGCCATGCGCGCGGCGCGGCGGCTTGGCATTCCGGTCGCCACCGGCTTCCACACCCGCTTCGACGAATACCTGCCCGATTACGGCGCGGCCTGGCTGCAAGGCACCGCGCTGCGCTGGATGCGGCGCTTCCACAACCAGGCCGAAGCCACGCTGGTTCCCACCCGCGAGCTGCAGCAGTTCCTGCGCGGCAGCGGTTTCGAGCGGGTGCAGTTGCTGGCGCGTGCGGTGGACAGCCTGCAGTTCGATCCGTCCCGCCGCGACCCCGCGTTGCGCGCCGAATGGGGGATCGAGGGCGAAGGCTTTGCAGCGATCTACGTAGGCCGGATTGCCAACGAGAAAAACCTGCCACTGGCGATTCGCGCGTTTCGCAAGCTGCAGCAGCTCCGCCCGAAAGCGCGCTTTGTGTGGGTGGGCGATGGCCCGGCGCGCGAGAAGATCGCTCACGAGAATCCGGACTTCATCTTTTGCGGCATCCAGCGCGGCGACGCGCTGGCGCGGCACTTCGCCAGCGGCGATCTGTTCCTGTTTCCCAGCCGCAGCGAGACCTTCGGTAACGTCACGTTGGAAGCGATGGCCAGCGGCGTGGCGACGGTGGCCTTCGATTACGGTGCGGCGCGCGAATACCTGCGCAATGGCCAGACCGGCGCTGCAGTGGAGGACGACGCTGCATTCGTGCAGGCCGCATTGACACTGACCGAAAACGACGACGTGCGCCAACGCATGGGCCATGCCGCCGCGCAGGCGATGAAGAAACTGCACCCGGAAAACGTGGTGTCCGATTTCGAAGCACTGCTGCTGGGGATCACGGCGGCACGGGGGGCGGTATGTCGTCGACGCGGCTTGAACTCCTGCACGGTCACGAAGCGCGCTGGTGCCGGCGGGCCAACCACTGGTGCCGCCGGCACCCGGTGCGGCGCAGCTTCGCGGCGATCAGCCGGCTGGGCGACGGGGTGTTCTGGTACAGCCTGATGGGCCTGCTGGTGCTGCTGGACGGAATGGACGGTGTGCGCGCCTCTGCGCATATGGCCGCCACCGGCGTGCTGGCGCTGACCCTCTACAAGACTCTCAAACGCTGGACGCGCCGGCCGCGTCCGTATGCGGCGGATGTGCGCATCCGCGCCTGGGTGGCGCCTCTGGATGAATTCAGCTTTCCCTCCGGGCACACCCTGCACGCGGTGTCCTTCAGCATCGTCGGGCTGGCCTATTACCCCTGGCTGGCCCCGCTGCTGGTGCCGTTCTCTGCCGGCGTGGCGCTCTCGCGTGTGGTGCTTGGGCTGCACTATCCCAGCGACGTACTCGCCGCCACCGCGATCGGCATTGCGCTGGCCAGTCTCTCGTTGTGGTGGTTGCCGGTTCCCGCCTTGTTCGTCTGATGCGCGCCTTCCCGATCAGGGAACACCACACCGCATGCAAGCATCGTCAGACCCGCAGCCAGCGATGCGTGAGGCGCTGATGCATCCGGGACGCTCCCGTACAATGGCGCGATGACGACCCTGTTCATCTCCGACCTGCATCTGGACCCGGCCCGGCCGGCGATCACCGAGCTGTTCCTGGATTTCCTGCGCACGCAGGTACCCGGCAGCGACGCGCTCTACATCCTTGGCGATCTGTTCGAGGCGTGGATCGGCGACGACACCCCGTCGACCGCCGCGGATGCGGTGGCCGAGGCCTTGCACGCGGTGGCCGCCACCGGTGTGCCGGTGTTCTTCATGCCCGGCAATCGCGACTTCCTGGTCGGTGCCGCCTACGCGCAACGCGCCGGCTTCCGCATCCTGCCCGACCCCACCGTCATCGATCTGTACGGGCAGCCGACGCTGCTGATGCACGGCGACCTGCTGTGCACCGACGACACTGCTTACCAGGCCTTCCGCGCGCAAACGCGCGACCCGGCTTTCCAGGCACAGTTCCTGTCGCAGCCGCTGGCCGCACGCGTGGCGTTCGCACAGCAGGCACGCGCCGCCAGCCAGGCGCGCCAGTCAGAGCTCAAGCAAGGCGACCAGGCACAGTTCGAAACCGTCACCGACGTGGCGCCGGCCGAGGTGGACGCCACCTTCGTGCGCTACGGCCTGGACCGCATCATCCACGGCCACACCCACCGCCCGGCCATCCACACCGTGCAGGCCGGTGGCCGCACCTGCACACGCGTGGTGCTGGGCGATTGGTACGAACAAGGCTCGGTGTTGCGCGTGGACGCCGACGGCCTGGCGCTGGAACAGCTGACGCTGTGATCTAGCGCGTCCGTGCGACGGCGAAGGCATGGCGCGGTGGCCGCGGTGCCTGCACGCTGCGCAGTGGGCTTCAATACGTCTGCGCTGCTGATCGGCGCCGCATCACTGCGTGCTGCGCTGATGCTCGGCGTAGTCGACAAAATCCCCGTTGACCACGTCGTACCAGAGCAGGCGGCCATCGGCCTGCACGCGGAAGCGGTCGCGCACCGGACTGGTCTGCGGATCGCCCGGGCAGCCATCGCCGTGGCGTTCGTGCACGGCGAATTCGAAGGCACCCAATGCAGATGTTTGGTCGTCCTGCTCGGTCATGATGCTGATGCAGTCATCAGGATAAAAACGGTCGCGCTGCAGTTGTGTTTGCAGGCGTTGCAGCGCGCGTTCTTCCGCTGCGTTGCCCGCGCTGGCCGCAGCTGCGGGGGTGGTGACTGCAGGTTTGGCCGGGGATGCGGCAGGCTCGGCAGGTTGCTGACGACAGCCGGCAACCGCCAGCACGGCCAGGCACAACACGCTGCAGGTCAGGGACTTGGACATGATCGCTCCGCTGGACATCACATGGCCGGCAACCACCGGCGGTGTGCCTAGTCTGCGCGATCGGCGTGCGCGGATATAGCGGCACTGCCCGGCACGCGTGGTGCCGGGCAGGCTGGGCAGTGATCAGCGGAACGCGGCGATGTTGGCCTTGGTGTTTACCAACACGCGTTGGTTGTCCGCGGTGCTGGCGTTGCCCATGGGCACGCCGTTGTAGCTGATGTTGGGATTGGACCAGTAGTTCAGACGCGGGCAGCCGCTGGGACAGGCGTAGGCCATGATGGTGCGCCAGCTGTTGCCGTAGCGGTAGCCGTGGCCATACGCAAACGGCGAGGTGCTCGGGTCGGTGGCCGCATCGTGACGTGCACTCTGCAGGTGGCCGATTTCATGCGCAAAACTGTAGTAGCCGGTGGCGCAGTTCCAGTACACCGATGCAAACGCCGTGGCCGCGGTGGAGCCGATACCCGACGCCAGGCCGCAGTAGCTGCTGTTGTTCAACACGATCACGCCCACATCGGCGGTATAGGTGTTGCGGCTGGTGTGGATGCTGTCCATGTAGCCGTCGTTGGTGACGCGGAAGCGCTGCAGATCGGTGGTGAAGTTACCGGTTTCCGCATAGCTGGTGGTTTCATAGCGCGCCAGCTGCAAGGTGATGCCCACATTGCTGTTGACGTAGCCCTGGTTGGCCTCGGCCACCGCCAGTTGCACCAGCGACTGCATGTTGCCGCCGTACGCAGTCACCGCCTGGTTGGTGGCCACCACCAGCACGCGGATGGTGGCCGGGCTGCCGGACGAAGCCTGTGCAGCAGTCACGCGGCCGTCGCTGGGCATGTCGAACTTGGGCAGCAGGCTGTATTCGGCCGGATGCTCCTGCGGCATGCGCTGCTCGTCCACCTGCACCAGCACATGGCGGCCATCGGCAAGCGGCCGCAGGCGATAGAGCTTGCCGGCGTAGCGGATGGTGCCGGTGACGGTGTCGCCGCTCCGCACCAGGATCGCCGAGTTGAGCGGGTCCACGCCGGACAAGGTGCGTGCACGGGTGCCGGCACGCGGGCCGAGATTGCCGTACCAGATGCTGTCGCCACCTTCCAACGCGTCGACCTTGGCCTGGGTGGCGGTGATGGTCTGGCCATCCAGCTGCAGCTCGAGCAGTTTTTCCGCCGGCGCCACCGCGCCCGCATCGATCTGCACCACCTGTGCGTTTGCGGTGGATGGCGAGCTCAGTACGCGCTGTAACGAGGGTTCTGCCGTGGCGGTGGCTGCAGCGCTGCGGCTCAATGCCGGGCCGGTCTGGTACAGCGGCTTGCCTGCTGCTGCCGCCGAGCCAGCCAGACACATGGCGATCAGACCGACCGTGGTGCACATCGACTTCGACTTCATCGTCTCTCTCTCCTAGACATGGAAGCAACGGGATGTGAAACACCGGGCCCCTGTCCCCGGGACGCCATTAGGGCGCGCCGATCAGGATGGAATGCAAGTTGTTACAACAGAAAATTACCGTTCTGTGATGTTTGACGTTGACTGGATGCGATTCCAGCACCGGTGTGGCGCGACGGAGTGCACAGTCCGGTGGACGGCGACGTCTTCCACTAGGTCTTGACCCGGTGCTGCGAGGTTGGCGATGACTGCTCTTGGGACTTGATGAGGCCTCGTTTGGGTTGGCAGTGCTCACGCACGCGGACGTCCAAGCAACGTTGGGACACGCGTGAAGGGAGTGACCGGCACGGCCTTGGTGCTGCACCGCATGCAGATTGTCGGGATCCAGGAGCATGCTGGCTTACAGAGCCTGCTTTCCGTCGGATGATGTTGCTTGGGCGCACACGCTGGCCAACCGACAAAGCGCTCATCGAAGCACCCTAATCAAATAGCGTGCTTCACTGCACGCACGACAAGCAGCGTCGGCAACGCGCTGCTTGTCGGCCTGCGCGGAAGGATGCAAACCAATGGTTCTCCAAGCTGACCACCGCGCGGGCCTCAGCCAGCCTGCTCCACCAGGCTCGCCAATTCGTCTTCATCGAAGCCGGCCAGCAGACGCGCTTCGATATTGAACGGGCCGTGCAGGTAGCCGCCGGCGTAGTCGCGCAACAGTTCCTTGAAGCGCGCGCGCGGCTCGATGCCGGCCTGCTCGCAATACCAGCGATACCAACGCGAACCCGCGGCGACGTGCGCCACTTCTTCGCGCAGGATGATCTCCAGCACCTGCGCAGTGGCGGTATCGCCCAGCGAGCGCAGTTTGTGGATCATGGCCGGCGTGACATCCAGCCCGCGCGCTTCCAGCACCCGCGGCACCAGCGCCATGCGTGCCAGGCCGTCGTGCGCGGTTTTCTCGCACATCTCCCACAGCCCGTTGTGCGCGGCAAAATCGCCGTAGTCGTGGCCGTGCGCGTGCAACCGTTCGCGCAGCAACATGAAGTGACGCGACTCGTCATCGGCCACCGCCACCCAGTCGGCATAGAACCCGTCCGGCACACCACGGAACCGGTACACCGCATCCCAGGCCAGATCGATGGCGTTGAGCTCGATGTGCGCAATGGCATGGATGAAGGCTGCACGTCCCTCCGGCGTGCCCAGGCCGCGCCGTGGCAGCTCGCGCGGATGGACCAGCAACGGGCGCGGCGGGCGGCCCGGCATACAAATGGGTTCAGGCGCAGCGGCCTGGGCCGGCAGCGGCAAGCTGCCCGCGCGAAACGCTGCGGCGTACTGCTGGGTCAGCGCGACCTTTTCGACCGGATCACACGCCTGCAGGCAGGCGTGCGCGGCTTGCAACAGATCCATCGTCACTCCCTGCGGCGCGCAACCTTGCACTGGCTGCGGCGCGCGCACTCACACTGCCGCGTCACAGCGCCCTGAGTGATCAGGCGCGCCGGCGCTTCTTGGCATCGTCCGAACGCAGCTGCTGGATGCGCTCGAAATACCCTGGCTCGATACCGGTGATGTACTCGCCGTTGAAGCACGACGAGTCGAACTGCTTGATGTCCGGATTGCCTTCGCGCACCGCCACTTCCAGGTCTTCCAGATCCTGGTAGATCAGCCAGTCGCAGCCCAGGAATTCCTGGATTTCCTGCTCGCTGCGGCCATGCGCAATCAGTTCTTCGGCCGCCGGCATGTCGATGCCGTAAATGTTCGGGTAGCGCACCGGCGGCGCGGCCGAGGCCAGATAGACCTTGCGTGCACCGGCGTCGCGCGCCATCTGCACGATCTGCCGGCTGGTGGTGCCGCGCACGATCGAATCGTCGACCAGCAGCACCACGCGGTTGCGGAATTCCAGATGGATCGGGTTGAGCTTGCGGCGTACCGATTTCTGCCGTTCGCCCTGCCCCGGCATGATGAAGGTGCGGCCCACGTAACGGTTTTTGACGAAGCCTTCGCGGTACTTCACGCCGAGCACGTTGGACATCTCCAGCGCCACATCGCGCGAGGTGTCCGGGATCGGAATGATGGTGTCGATGTCATGGTCCGGGCGCAGGCGCAGGATCTTCTCGCCCAGCTTCAGGCCCATACGCATGCGCGCCTTGTGCACCGAGATGTTGTCGATCATCGAATCGGGACGCGCGAAATACACGTACTCGAAGATGCACGGCGCATGGTCGGTCGGCGCGGCACAGATTTCGGAGAACAGCTCGCCACGCGCAGTGATCACCAGCGCTTCGCCCGGGCGCACGTCGCGCACGCGCTGGTAGCCGAGGATGTCCAAGGCCGCCGATTCGGACGACACGATGTATTCGGTGCCTTCGGCGTGTTCGCGCTTGCCCAGTACCAGCGGACGAATGCCATGCGGGTCGCGGAACGCCACCAGCCCCAGGCCCAGCACCACGCTGACCACCGCGTAGCCGCCCTTGCAGCGGCGGTGCACGCCGGCCACCGCGCGGATCGCCGCTTCGGGAGTGAGCATGCGTTGCGCGTCCAGCTCGTAGGCGAACACGTTCAACAGCACTTCGCTGTCCGAATCGGTGTTGATATTGCGGCGGTCGGCCTCGAACACCTGCTGGCGCAAGGCCTCGGTGTTGATCAGGTTGCCGTTGTGCGCCAACGCGATGCCGTACGGCGAATTGACGTAGAACGGCTGTGCTTCGTCCATGCCTTCCGAGCCGGCGGTCGGGTAGCGGCAGTGCGCGATGCCGACGCGGCCTTCCAGCACCGCCATCTTCTTTTCGTCGAAGACGTCGCGGACCAGGCCGTTGGCTTTTTGCACGCGCAACCGCGTGCCATCGGCCGTGGCGATGCCCGCGGCATCCTGCCCGCGATGCTGCAGGACGGTCAGGCCGTCATAGAGCTGCCCGGCGACGTTCTGGTTGCCGACAATACCGACGATGCCACACATGGTGCGCGTTCTCCGCTTCGGCTTGCGCCGTTACTGTGAAGGTGGCCGTGCCTGGCCTTGGGACTCGACCCGAGCCGGGTCGCTTTCTCCGCCGCGAACCTGCGCCGGATCGATATTGGCCGGCATTGCCTGCGTCGGATCGCGTCCGTCGCTGGCAGCTGTGCCGGGTTTGCCGAGCGCCTTGTTGATCGTGTCGCTCAGGCCAGACCCGGAGAGCGCCTTGCCCAGGTCCGTATTATCGCCTGCCGAAGGCAACTTCCCCAACTCCGCTGACACGTTGCCGAGTTCCATCGATGGAAGCTCCATCGAGGGCATTCGCCAGGCCGGCAGTTGCGCGCGCATCCAGCCAGCGCCCGGCGACAGCACCGGCAGCAGGACCGATTGCCGCCAGGCCGGTTCGCGCGGCAGCGGCGTGAAGCCCATCAGCAGCACCAGCACGCAAGCCAGGAACGCCCCGCGCACCACGCCCAGACCGAACCCGAGCATGCGGTCGGTCCCACCGAGCTTGACCGCGTCCACGCCGGCGCGGATCACCATGCCGATCACCGCCACGCTGATCAGTACGCCCACGAACACCATGGCGTAGCCACCGAACGACTCGGTGGCCGAGGGGTGCTTGCCATCGGCCAGCCAGCGCGCGGCCGGGCCGCCGAACAGGAACGTGGCCCAGCCGGCCAGCAGCCACGACAGCGTGCCGACCACGATCGCCACAAATCCACGCAGCAGACCCAACAGCGCCGACACCAGGATGATGACGCCCAACACCATGTCGATCATGGCCAACCTCGTGACGCGGGGTGCGCGCCGCTTGCCTGGCAGGATGCAGTCATCATCGCCCTCCCCTCCATGGGTGTGAGGCTATCGAGAATCAAGGATGTGGACGCACCATGCCGGAGATGCCGACCTTGGCCGCCACCTGGGCACGCAATTGCTCGGCATCGCCACGGTTGGCCACCGGCCCGACGCGCACGCGGTTGAGCGCGCCCTTGTCGGTGCGCACCTGTTCCACGAACGCGCTGAATCCGGCGGCACGCACGCGGTCGCGCAGCGCATTGGCGTCTTCGGCACGGCCGAAGGCGCCCAGCTGGACCGCAAACCCAACCCCACTGGCGGCCGGCGCGGCCGGCGCGGTCGGCGCTGCCGCGACCGGCTTGGCCGGCTCGGGCTTGCTGGGTTCGGGCTTGGGCGCTTCCGGCTTGGCCGGCGCAGGCCTGGGTGCCTCGGCCGGCTTGGGCACTGCGGCGACCGGCTTGTCCGGCTCCGGCGGCAGGCTCTCGGTCTTGGTCGGTGCCGTGGCGGCCGCCGCGGTGGTGCTGCCGGCCGGCTTGGGCGCAGCGGTGCTCGGGGTGGGAGCGGTCACCGGTGCAGGCGCATTGGCACCGGCATCCAGCGTCACCACCTGCGCGTTGACGTCGCTGCGCACCTTGACCGCCTGCAGACGGGCCGCTTCGGCCTGCGCCTGCTCGGCATACGGGCCCACCCGCACGCGCCAGGCAGGGCGACCATTGATCTGGGTCTTTTCGCTGAAGCCCGGCAACTGCGCCTGCTTGAGCCGCGCGATCACTGCATCGGCGTCGGCACTGCTGGCGTAGGCGCCGAAGTTGACCGCGTAATTACCCGCAGCCACCTCCGGTGCGGACGGCGTGCTCGACGGGGCGGCCAGATCGGCCGCATCGGGGTTGTCCTGCACTGCGGCCGGTGCGGTGGCAGCGCCCCGCATGCCGAGCGCGCCGCCGGCCGGTGTGGCACCGGGCGTGACCAGCGGCAATTCGCGGGTTTCGAACTCGCCAGTGCCGGGTGCGGCAGGCGCGTCGAGCGGAACATCAGCCACGCCGCTGGAGGGCGCAGGGCCCTTGACCAGCATCGGCAGGAAGATCACGGCGAGCGCCACCAGAACGATGGCGCCAATCAGTCGCTGTTTCAGAACAGTATCCACGGAAGAGACAAGAGGCGGCGTGGCGGGGTGCCGCGGCGATTATAAGGCCGGCGCCCGGCAACCGACCTCAATGGCCTGAATGAAGTGCCTGCAACGCATCGGCCACGGTGTGGAAGGAGCCGAACACCAGCACGCGGTCGCCTGGCTGCGCCTCCGCCAGCACCGCATGCAGCGCACCGGCCACATCGCCATGGCAGGCCGCCTGTGCGGCGGCGGTGCCCTGCAGGCGGGCGCGCAAGGCCTCGGCCGACTGCCCACGCGCGCCCTCCAGCCCGGCCAGTGCCCATTGGTCCACACACCCGGTCAACGCCTCGACCACACCGCGCACATCCTTGTCCGCCAGCGCCGCATACAGCGCAACGGTGGTGCCGGCCGGCGTGGCGGTGCCCAGCGCCTGGGCCAGGGCACGCGCGGCCTGCGGGTTGTGGCCGACATCCAGCATCAGCTCCACCCCATCGCGCGCGACCCGCTGCAGGCGGCCAGGCAGCTGAGCGGCGGCCACACCCTGGGCCCAGGCGGTTGCAGGCACCTCGACCGGCAACGCCTGCAATGCGGCGATCGCCGCCGCTGCATTGGCCAGCTGCACCGGCGCCTGCAGGGCTGGCATCGGCAGCTCCAGGGTCTGCGCAACATCGCGCCAACGCCAGTGCTGCGCATCGATGGGCTCATGGAAATAATCGCTGCCGGCGCGGATGGCGTTGGCGCCCAATTGGTAGGCGCGCCCCAACACACTGGATGGCGGGTCGATTTCGCCCAGCACCACCGGCTTCCAGCCGCGGATGATGCCGGCCTTTTCCGCACCAATCGCCTCGCGGTCCTCGCCCAGCCAATCGGTATGGTCGATGTCCACGGTGGTGATCACCGCCACATCGGCATCGATGATGTTGACCGCATCCAGACGCCCGCCCAGGCCGATTTCCAGCACCGCCAACTCTAGCGCGGACTGCTGCAACAGCCACAGCGCGGCCAGCGTGCCGAACTCGAAATAGGTCAACGCGGTGTCCCCGCGCGCCGCCTCCACCGCAGCGAACGCGGCCACCAATTGCGCATCGCTCGCCTCGACCCCGTCGATACGCACGCGCTCGTTGTAGCGCAGCAGATGCGGCGAAGTGTAGGCGCCCACCTTCCAGCCGGCTGCGCGCCCGATCGCTTCGATGAAGGCCACCGTGGAGCCCTTGCCGTTGGTCCCGCCGACCACGATCACGTGCGCGGCCGGCGCTGCGATCTGCAGACGCGTAGCAACTTCGCGCACACGTTCCAGGCCCATGGCGATGACGCTGGGATGCTGTTGCTCGATGTAGGCAAGCCAGTCGGAGAGTGTGTTGGGGGTGGTCACTGTGCTACCTGAGGTCTTGCGGGCAGCGCGCATTATCGCGGTTGCCCGGGCCCTGGACTACCAGCAGCAGCTTTTCATCCTTGACCCCCAGACGCCTGCTGTCTGCCATCCGTGAGCAGGCGGCAACGCGCTGAACCTGAGGCGACACCTATCCGGCCAACATGACGACCACACCGTGGCGCGTCATTGTGGACCGTAGATTTCCACAATGTGTGTCCCCAATCGTGAGCGCTGCCCTTTCAATATCACCGCGACCTGCTGCTGTGGATAGCGGTGATACAGGTCTTCGTGGATGCAGAGGTAATCTGGAAACCCATGTTCCATTGGCCCACCCCGCAGCCGATATTCACAGGTGCTTCGACTCGATTGATGGTCCGTCTGCATGACGTACGCTTCTTCGAATGAACCGCCAATGGCCCAGGTCAGCAACCAGGGTGCCGTTTTTGCCAGCAACAACCACGACACAAAGCCCAGCATCACCGGTGTTGCGAAGAACATGAAGGCACTGAAAATACGCCCGTGTCCGTCCAGGTCCGTTGGTCGACCAAGACGCCGGTTGTGCCTGCGCAGCCACACCGTCAGCACGATGCCAACCGCTAAACATGGCCATTTCAAAGTGCGTCCTTGCAAAAATTGTGCAGGAACGAAATCGGCAAACAGGCCCAAGACAAGCAGACCCATCACGGCGAAGAACGTTCCGATCTTCATCCATGCAAACAGTTTCGATGTCACTTGATCATCCTGACGAGGTACGTTGGAGCGTGCGCCGAATTACGGCAGGGCCGACGCGATGCGCATGCCCAGCACCGACCGCTGGCCACGCACCCGCATCGCAACCGGCTGGTCCGGATGCCGCCGATACAACTGCTCACTGATGCACAGATGGCTCGGGAAACGATCTTCGAGCGGACCGCCGCTCAACCGGTATTTGCAGGTCCGCGCATTGCGCACGTATTCGGTTTGCATGAGGTGGGTTTCTTCAAAACCCACGCCCGCGATACGCGTGTAGATCCACGGCGCGCCTCTGGCCAGCACGATCCAGCACAGCAGCCCCAACAACGGCGGCGCCAGGCAGATCGCAAGCACGGTGGTGATCAGCTGCTTGCCGACGACCACCTTCCATCCACCGAAGCGATAGCCCTGCACGACGATAAACGCCGTCATTGCCGCGCCCAGCAGCCACATCGGCGCAATCCAGTTCCGCCCGGACATGAAGGGTGCGGGGATGAAATCGGAGAAGCTCCCCAGCGCCAACAGGCCGGCTACTCCCGCGAGCGCCGTCATACGGAACGCTTTTGGCCAGCGGGGCGGTGTTACGGTCGAACGCGCCATGGCGTCTTCCAGCGTCCTTGCTGCACGTGGCCTTACAACGCCCGATGCTTGGCTTCACCAAAGAACGGCGTGTGGTGCGCGCAGTCGTTGAGGCGGACCACTTCCAGGTGATCGACGTCGTCGCCTTCGAGCAGGTTGAGCGTGGTGGGGGCCTGGCGGAAGCTCCACAGCTTGGACAGCGGCAGGCCCAGGATCTTGCACAGGATCACGCGGTTGACCGCATCGTGCGCGACCACCAGCAAGGTGTCGTCTGCACCCAGGCCGTCGGCGGCGCGCGCCAGACCGCGCCAGCTGCGATCGAGCACCTGACGCAGCGATTCGCCGCCGGGCATCAGCACGGTGTCGGGTTCTTCGCGCCATGCGCGCAGGCGTGCCGGATCCTTGTCATTGATTTCGCTTGCAAGCAACCCTTCCCATTCGCCATGGGCGATTTCCTGCAGGTCCGCATCGGTCTGCAGCAAGCCTGCGCGTGCACTGCCAAGCGCCAACGTTGCGGTGGCCTGTGCACGCGAGAGTGGCGATGCCACCGCGCGGGTGATCTGCAAGGCCTGCAGACGCGCGCCCAGCGCGGCGGCCTGCCCTTCGCCGACCGGTGACAGCGGGATATCGATCTGGCCCTGGTAACGGCCTTCGGCGTTCCACCGCGTCTCGCCGTGACGGGCAAGCAGGATGCGCATGCGCGAGAGATTCCTTGGGGAGGGGCCGGCTCGCCTTGCGGCCAGACGGGAGCGGCATGATACCGCCCTCGCCGCCTCCCCGGGCCGCGAATCAGCCAGACGGTGATCTGGTCGGCGCACCGTCCCGCACGCTGCATGTCACCCGCACGACAGCCAGCACCCGCGGCTGGCTCAGGCGCGACCGAGCGCCGGGTCGCTGCGACTGGGCTTGCCGGTTTCCAGGTGCCCGGCCAGCCGGCGGCGGAACGCGCTGCCCGGCTGGTCCACCACAATGTCATACCAGTGATCGCTCGCCGCCAATGCCAGGCGCAGGGTGTGGCGCTGCCCTGCGGCCAACTGCAGCGGCTGTGTGGCCGGCTCGGCGTACTCCAGCGCGCGCACCTGCAGCGTGCACGGCTGGCGCCCAGCATTGCCGATCTCCAGCACCAGCAGCTCGCCATCCTGACGCGCCTGCACCCACGGCGCAGCCAACGCCGGCTGCTCGGCACCTAAATTCCCTGCGAACTCGCGCAGGAACCCATTCGGGCCGTGCACGCGCAATGCATACGCGCCGTCGTGCACCGCGCCCATCGGCACGTCGTCCAGCTGAGTGCCGGGCAAGACGGTGTAATACCAGGGGCCGCCTGTCGCCGCGGACGTGTACACGTTGAAGGCAGCTGCAGCGGCGCCGGTGTTGACGAACTGCAACTGCACGCCGCTGTCATCGTGGACACGCGCATGCACCTGCAACGCATACGGCAGCGCGCGCGCGGGCCGCTGCCCTGGTTCCTGCCGCGGCATCTGCGCGGTGGTTGGCGGCACCGGCAGCGGTTTGTCGCGCACCGCGGCCGTGCGTGCGCGGTAGTCGCCGATCGCTGGCAGCGCGCTCAGCGCGGAATGGTCCGGCTGGCGGAAGTCGAACACGCTGGTGAGATCGCCACTCACCGCGCGTCGCCACGGGCTGATGTTGGGTTCGGCCACACCGAAACGGCGCTCGAGCAAACGCAGCACAGAGGTGTGGTCGAACACCTGCGAGTTGACCCAGCCGCCGCGCGTCCAGGGCGAGATCACCAGCATCGGCACGCGAATGCCCAGCCCCACCGGAACGCCCTCGTGCACTTCGCCGCGCGCGTCCACGTTACTGCGGCCCATGCGCGCATCCAGCGCCGGCAGCGGTGCAGGCACGTGATCGAAGAAGCCGTCGTTCTCGTCGTAGTTGATGATCAGCGCGGTCTTGGACCACATCTCGGGATTGGCGGTGAGCGCATCGATCAGCCGCGCCACCAGCGATTCGCCATATGCCGGCGGCGCTTCGGGATGTTCGCAATAGGCGGTGGGCGGGATCACCCACGACACCTGCGGCAGTCGGTTGGCTTGTACATCGGAGGCGATGGCTGCGACCAGATGATCGGCCTGCGTGGTGGCGGCATTGTCGGCAGTGGACCCCGGGACGCACGCACGTGCGCGTCGATAGCGCTCATCGTTGCGATCCAGATCGCGATAGTGCGCAAAGTACGCCAGCGAATTGCAGCCGAAGTTGTCGTACTCCTGATACACCCGCCAATCGACACCGGCCGCCTGCAGCCGCTGCGCGTAGGTGGTCCATTGCATCGCGGCGTAACCGGGTTTGTCGCGCGCCATGTCGGCGGTCCAGTTGCCGTCGTCGGCATTGGTGACCGTCTGCGCACCGGTGTTGCCCACGCTCAAGCCGCTGGTACCGGTGAACAGATACATGCGATTGGGATTGGTGGGCCCGTGCAGCGAGCAGAAATAACCATCGCAAATGGTGAACGCATCGGCGAGCGCGTGGTAGTACGGAATATCGCTGCGCTGGAAATAGCCCATCGTCAGCTCGCCCTTGTACGGCACCCAGGCGTCGTATTCCTGCCAGCGCAACGGGTCTTGCCCATGGCCGGCTTTCCAGGAGTGATCCAGGCTCTTGATCAGCGGCGCGCAGGTGTTGCGCGCATCGAAGGCGAACGGCAACACACGTCGCCCGTCGCTGGCGGCCTGGCTCCACACCGGGTTGCCGTCGCGCAACTGCAGCGCACGCGGGTCGCCGAAGCCGCGCACACCGCGCATGGTGCCGAAGTAATGATCGAAAGAGCGGTTTTCCTGCATCAGGATCACCACGTGTTCGATGTCGCGCAAGGTACCGGTGCGTGCGTTTGCCGGCAGTGCGAGCGCGCGTCCGATCGAGGCGGGTAGCGCACCGGCAGCCGTCAGTGCTGCCACACGTTTGAGAAAGTCGCGACGCGAGGGGGAAGCCGTCATGGAAGAAAAACCTTTGGAAAACACTGAAAAAGACGGCGTGCCGCAGCGGCGCGCGACGCCAGTGCACACGTATAGCCCCCGCACGCGACAGTTTTGCGACAGCCACCGTCATCAATGTTTCATGAGCCGTTGACACCCTGCGTCGCGAAACGCCGGTCTTGCACCGTGCGTCCGCCCTCAGCCGTGCTCGAACAGGATTCCCCCATGACTTCCGCCCGTCGTTTCCATGTCACGCCACTGGCACTCGCCCTCGCCGTGCTGCTTCCCGTCATCGCACACGCCGCCGACCCTATCCCCGCCAGCGCGGCGGACGCGCCGGTAACGCCCGCCGATGCGGCTGGCAACGCGACCCAGCTGGATGCGATCAACGTGGTCTCGCAAGGCAGCACGCGGCAGGTGCAACGCATCAGCCGGCAGGACATCGAGCAGCTGACACCGGGTAGCAGCGCCTTCAAGGCGGTGGAAAAGCTGCCCGGCGTGCAGTTCCAGTCCGCCGATCCCTTCGGCACCTATGAGTGGTCCACGCAGGTCACCTTGCATGGCTTCGACCAGAGCCGCCTGGGCTACACGCTCGACGGCATCCCGCTGGGCAACATGAGCTACGGCGTCACCAACGGCCTGCACATCACCCGCGCCATCATTTCCGAAAACCTCGGTTCGGTAGAGATCGCACAAGGCGCCGGCGCGCTCGGCACTGCGTCCAACACCAATCTGGGCGGCACCATGCAGTTCTACTCCGCCGACCCGCAGACCACGCCCGGCGCGCGGCTGGTGCAGACGGTGGGCAGCGATGCAACGCGACGCACCTTCGTGCGCGCCGATACCGGCGATCGCAATGGCCTGTCGGCGTATCTGTCCTACGCCAACGCCAGCACCGACAAGTGGAAGGGTTTCGGCGATCAGCAATCCGAGCAGGCCAACCTCAAGACCGTGTACCAGTGGGGCGATGGCAATCGTCTGAGCCTGTTCCTGGATACCTCGCGGCGCAAGGAATACGACTACATGGACTTGTCGTTGACCAGTCAGCGCGCGCTGGGTTGGGACTACGACTACCTGCAACCGGATTGGGCCACCGCGGTGCAGATGGCGCGTGCGTATCAAAACACCGGTGCGACCAGCGGCGTGGCCAACGGCTATCCGCAGTCGCTGGCCGGATTGCCGGACGACTACAGCTGGCTCGATGCCAGCTACTACGCTGGCGGTGGCCTGCGCCGCGACAATCTTGCCGGCCTGTCGGGCACGTTCGTGTTTGGCGGTGCAACCCTGGATGCCGCCGGCTACTACCACGCCAATCGCGGCGAGGGGCAGTGGGTGACGCCGTATGTCGTCACCTCGGCGCAGATCCCAGTCTCGATGCGCACCACCGACTATGGCCTGGACCGTTTCGGTGGTACCAGCGCATTGAAGTGGTCGTGGGGCAATCACGATCTGGAAGCCGGCGTGTGGGCCGAGAATGCACGCACCACGCAAGGGCGCAATTACTTCGCGCTGGGCAACGAGGGCTACACCTCGCTGTACAACGTGTACGAAGCGCAGACCCCGTTCCGCCGCGATTTCCAGCAGCGCTACACCACCCAGACCCGCATGCTGTACCTGCAGGACACCGTGCGCCTGCTCGATGACCGCCTGACCGTGAACTACGGCGCAAAGGCGCTCAGCACCACTACGCGCGCGCAATCGCTGGTGCCGACCACCGCGCTGGCGCAAGGCCGCATCCGTGCCGAAGACAACTTCCTGCCGCAAGTCGGCGTGAACTACAAACTCGACGAACGCCAGGACATCTACGCCTCCTACAGCAAGAACATCGCCGCGTTCGGCTTTACGCCGTTCGCCACCTCGCAGGCCGCGTTCGACCGCAGCCGCTCCACGCTGGAGCCGGAAGAATCGCAGACGGTGCAGGTGGGCTACCGCGTGCAGGACGCGCAATTCCAGCTCTCGGCCGACGCCTACTTCACCAAGTTCTCCAACCGCCTGCTGACCACCTCGCCGTGTACGGCCGTGCAGACCTGCGCATCGATCCTGAGCAACGTGGGCGCTGTGCACAGCGCCGGCGCCGACCTGGCGTTGATGTGGCGCCCGATCGAGGGCCTGAGCTGGTTGAACTCGCTGTCGTGGAATCGCTCGCGCTACCAGGACGATTACCTCAACAACGGCGTGGTCGCCACCGCGGGCAAGGACGTGGTCGGCATTCCGGCGTTGATGTTCTCTTCCAGCGCGAGCTACCAGATTGGCAACCTGCGGCTGGATCTGGACGGCAAGTATGCCGACAAGCGCTACATCACCTTCCTCAACGATTCGCAGGTGCCCTCGTACTGGCTGTTCAATGCCGGCGCGCGCTATGACTTCGGCCGCCTTGGCGGCGTAGCCGATGTCGCGCTGGCCTTGAACATCACCAACCTCACCGACAAGCGCTACTTCGCCAGCACCGGCACCAATGGCTATGTCGCCTCCGATCCGAATGGCTACAACCAGACCATGGTGGTGGGCGCGCCGCGGCAGACCTTCCTGAGCCTGGATGTGAAGTTCTGACGCAGGCGAATGAACAGTGCGGTGTTGGATGCGCGTTGCTTCCGCGAGTGAAATGCGGTGCAACGCCAGCGCATTGAGGAGTCCACCGTAGTGGCGCCTTCTCCGGCGCCAGCAGGTTCTCGACCCAAGCCCCTCGCCGTCGGGAGAGGGGTTGGAGACAGCGGATGCCGGCAGCGGCGCTGGATGGCACGGCCATCAAGCGCCGCACGTTGCGTCATCCGTTCCTGCCAGGCACTTTTCTTCAGGGGCAAGCTCTGGCGGGCTGATCCACCGCGCCACCAGTCGATCGCAAGCATCAGTCCGCTAGGGCGGCTCTGCGAGGCTCACATGCGTCTGTCTCGCACGCCTCCGGATCTCTCCATCAGGCACGGGCATTGCCCATTCCGCGACATGATCGACCGCAACACGCTCAACGCCACACGCTTGACGCGCCTCCTGCTCCACCCCGTCGCCTACCAGGCCGAGTCCCACCGCAATCGTGCACCGCCGCATGGCGCCGACGCCCGGCCGCATATAATTGCCGGCTTATCTTTCACTGAGCAGGTCCCGCCAGATGGCGCAGACGATGAAGGCGCTGGTCAAGCGCGAAGCGAGCAAGGGCATCTGGCTGGAACAGGTCCCTGTGCCCACCCCGGGCCCGAATGAGGTCCTGATCAAGCTGGAAAAGACCGCCATCTGCGGCACCGACCTGCATATCTACCTGTGGGACGAGTGGAGCCAACGCACCATTACGCCGGGCCTGACCATCGGCCACGAGTTCGTCGGCCGCGTGGCCGAGCTCGGTTCGGCGGTGACCGGCTACCAGGTCGGCCAGCGCGTGTCGGCCGAAGGCCACATCGTCTGCGGGCATTGCCGCAACTGCCGTGGCGGCCGCCCGCATCTGTGCCCCAACACGGTGGGCATCGGCGTCAACGTCAACGGCGCCTTTGCCCAATACATGGTGATGCCGGCCAGCAACCTGTGGCCGATCCCAGACCAGATCCCCTCCGAGCTGGCCGCCTTCTTCGACCCCTACGGCAACGCCGCGCATTGCGCGCTGGAATTCGATGTCATCGGCGAAGACGTCCTGATCACCGGCGCCGGCCCGATCGGCATCATTGCCGCCGGCATCTGCAAGCACATCGGTGCGCGCAACGTGGTGGTCACCGACGTCAACGACTTCCGCCTCAAGCTGGCCGCCGACATGGGCGCCACGCGCGTGGTCAACGTGTCCAAGACCTCGCTCAAGGACGTCATGGCCGACCTGCACATGGAAGGCTTTGACGTGGGCCTTGAAATGAGCGGCAACCCACGCGCGTTCAACGACATGCTCGATTGCATGTACCACGGCGGCAAGATCGCGATGCTCGGCATCATGCCGCGCGGCGCTGGTTGCGATTGGGACAAGATCATCTTCAAGGGCCTCACCGTGCAGGGCATCTACGGCCGCAAGATGTACGAGACCTGGTACAAGATGACCCAGTTGGTGCTGTCGGGTTTTCCGCTGCAGAAAGTGCTGACCCACCAGTTGTCGATCGACGAGTTCCAGAAGGGATTCGACCTGATGGAAGAAGGCAAGGCCGGCAAGGTCGTGTTGAGCTGGAACTGAGTAACCGCTCCACCGCTGTGAAACACAAAAGGCGCCGGAAGGCGCCTTTTGCATGTCAGCCTCAGTGATTATCTCGACACGCATCACCGGCGCTGTCGCTTCGCTGCCTGCTGCACCAATAACTGATTGCCCTACCCCCGCCCTCATGCCCGCAGCACGCTCCAGTGTTCCGGCAAATGCCCTGTGCGCAGCGCCTTGCTTACGGCCAGGTCACCGTCGCCGTGGCGACCAGATGGTTCTGCGAATTCTGCCGGCCAAATCCGAACTCCGCCGCTTCGCTGGTGTCGTAGTAGCCCACGCTCAAACCGAGCGGGCCGAACGCCTTGCCCACGTTCACCCCGAAATCGTTGTAGTCGTGGTCCACCTGGCTAAGCGAAGAGGTATAGATGCTGTGGCCCGCGTGCGCGCCAAAGGTGAAGTCGTACGGCAGCGTCCAGTTGGCGTCCAGCGCGTAGTAGTAACCATCGGTCTTGGTGCCGTACAGATCGTTGGTATAGGCAACCGTGACGCTGTAGGTTTTCAGGAACGTGGTCTTGGTGATCAGTTCGGCGTAATTCGACGCGCCCGCTCCCAGATACTGGTAACGGTTGACCATGACATCGACATTCCAGTTGGCCCCTAGGTCCTTGTTGTAGCCGACAAAACCATCCACTTCCCAATCCGGATCGCCCGCGCCGTAATCGACGTTGGAAGTCCAGGTGCCGATGTACAGGCCAAACGGTGTCTTGTAGGTCAGCCCGGCCTGAAACGCAGCCTCTTCGTTGGTCTGCGAAATGCCGCGGAACAGGTAATCGCTGGTCACCGCGAAGGTGCCGGTGAACGGTGAGGCGGGTGCGTCTTCGTCCTGTGCCTGTGCCAACGGCGCGGCACCCAGGAGCAACAGCGACAGGCAACAAGCAAGCGAGGATGGCTTCATCGGGCATCTCCTGGAGCGGTGGGCGGTCGGATTGCATGAAGCGAGACTGCACAGACTTATTAGTCCAACTGCCATTGCAGTGCAACATAAATGTCGCGCTCGCTTGACCTGGCGCACATCCTTCGACGGCAGGCCGTGCGACTCAGCCTCCCTTTCATCGACCGCCGACGCACAATCTTGATGCGCGCACTGCAGGATGAAGACGCGTCACAGCCCACGACCGACGCCACTCTTACGACTCCTCAGTCACCGCTAACCACTCACACATTCGAGCTCAACAGCCCAGCGCCAACCGGTGATGCATCAGGCCGGAAACACCCCGTAATGCCGCGCAGCCAGCCGCAGTTGCTGGCCTGCCGTGATGGTGCCCGCTGATGCCGGCAGTTCTACTTCCACTTCATTGCCCGCCGCGTCCAGGATCGCGCGCACCCGCAGGCGGGCGCCGCTGCGTTGTGCCCAGGCCACGGTGGCCGGCCAGCCATCGGCGTCCGGCACCAGATCCTCGGGGCGCACGTAGACTTCCACCGGGCCCGCAGCCAGTGCCGGGTTGGCCGACGGCAGCGCATGACCGGCCACCTGGATCTGGCCGTGCGCAAGCACGCCCGGAATCCGGTTCACCGCACCGACGAACGAGTACACGAACGGCGACGCTGGCGTGTCGTAGACGCGCGCCGGCGTATCGAGCTGTTCGATCCGGCCGCGGTTGAGGATGGCCACGCGGTCGGCCAGTTCCAGCGCTTCTTCCTGATCGTGGGTCACGAACACCGTGGTCAGGCCGGTTTGCTCGTGCAATTCGCGCAACCAGCGGCGCAGGTCGCGGCGCACCTGTGCATCCAGGGCACCAAAGGGCTCGTCCAGCAGCAGCACGCGCGGCTCAATGGCCAGTGCGCGCGCCAGCGCCACACGCTGACGCTGCCCACCAGACAACTGGGTCGGGTAACGCTGCTCCAGACCCTGCAACTGCACCAGCGCCAGCAGCTCTTCCACGCGTGCGCGGATGCGCGCTTCGGCCCAGCGCTCCTTGCCGCGCCGCACGCGCAGCCCGAACGCGATGTTCTCGAACACATCCATGTGCTTGAACAGGGCGTAGTGCTGAAACACGAAACCCACCCGCCGCGACTGCACGCTCATGCGGGTGGCGTCTTCGTCGCCGAACAGCACCTGCCCACCGTCGGCATGCTCCAGCCCGGCCATGATGCGCAACAACGTGGTCTTGCCCGAGCCGGACGGCCCCAGCAGCGCCAGCAACTCGCCCTGGCGCACGTCCAGGGTGATGTCGTCCAGTGCGGTGAAGCTCGCGAACTGCTTGCGCAGATGGCTGATACGGATGCCCATGGTCACCTCAGTGGCGGTGGTTGGCGGCGAGCGCATCGCCATGCCGCCATTCCAGATATGTCTTCACCGCCAGGGTCAGCAGCGCGGTCAATGCCAGCAGCGAGGCGCATGCAAACGCAGCGCTGTAGGCGTATTCGTTGTAGAGAATTTCCACGTGCAGCGGCAGCGTATTGGTGCGCCCACGGATATGCCCGGACACCACCGACACCGCGCCGAATTCGCCCATCGCCCGCGCCGCGCACAGCAGCACGCCATACAACAGGCCCCAGCGAATATTGGGCACGGTCACGCGCCAGAACATTTGCCAGCCGTTGGCGCCCAGGCTCAGTGCCGCCAGTTCCTCATCACTGCCCTGCTGCTCCATCAGCGGCATCAGCTCGCGCGCGATGAAGGGAAAGGTCACAAAGGTTGTCGCCAGCACGATGCCCGGCAGCGCAAACACAATGCGCGGCAGCTGGATCAGCACCACGCCCAGTGCCGGCAATTCCACCCGCCAGCCTTCATCGATCAATGGCCAGGCCCAACCGTTGCGGCCGAAGATCAACACGAAGATCAAGCCCGCCACCACCGGCGATACCGAGAACGGCAGGTCGATCAGGCTGATCAGCAGGCGTTTGCCCGGGAACTGGTGCTTGCTCACCGCCCATGCGGCGGCCACGCCGAACACCAGGTTCAGCGGCAATACCACCGCGGTGACCAGCAAGGTGAGCTTGATCGCCGACAGCGCATCCGGATCGACCAGCGCGTGCAGAAACGTCGCCCAGCCACCACGCAGCGCCTCGGCGAACACCAGCACCAGTGGCAGCAACAGGAAGGCCAGCAAGAATGCCAATGCGCCAAGAATCATCAGCCACTGCACCCAGCGCGGCTCGCTGGTGGCCGACTCGGTGATGCGGCGTGCCTGTCGGGCAGTGGCAGTGCTTTGCAGCATGGTGGGCAGCGGCGAAACGGCGTCGGTCATGCGCTGCTGCGTTGATAGCGCAGCAGGCGTGCCTGCAGTGTATTGACCACCAGCAGGATCACGAACGACAGCAGCAGCATCGCCGCGGCAATCGCAGTGGCGCCGGCGTAGTCGAACTCCTCCAGGCGAATGGTGATCAGCAGCGGCGCGATCTCGGTCGCGTTGGGCAGGTTGCCGGCGATGAAGATCACCGAGCCGTATTCGCCCACGCCGCGCGCAAACGCCAGCGCAAAGCCGGTCAGCACCGCCGGCCACAGTGCCGGCAACACCACCCGCCAGACCGACTGCCAGCGCGAGGCGCCCAGCGTGGCCGCGGCCTCCTCGATCTCACGCTCGCTCTCGGCCAGCACCGGCTGCACCACCCGCACCACGAACGGCAGCCCCACGAACACCAGCGCAATCACGATGCCGAGCTGCGTATAGGCCACCTTGATGCCGATCGCCTCCAGCCAGCGGCCCACCCAGCCATTGCCCCCATACAGCGCCGTCAGCGCGATACCGGCCACCGCCGTTGGCAAGGCGAACGGTAGGTCGATCACCGCATCGAACAGGCGCTTGCCGGGAAAGCGATAACGCACGAACACCCAGGCCACCCAGGTGCCCATCACCGCGTTGAACGCACCGGCAGCGAATGCCGTGCCAAAGCTCACCCGCAGCGCCGACAGCACGCGCGGCTCGCTCCAGACCCGCCACAGGCCATCCCAGCCCAGCCCGCTGGTCTTGATGAAGACACCCAGCAGCGGAATCAACACGATCAGCCCCAGCCAGGTCAGGGTGATGCCCAGGCTCAGTCCAAGACCCGGCATCACGCGTCTGCGCGATGCCCGCGCCGGAGGGGGTGCAACCGACATCTGCATCGCCTACTTGCTGGCCTGGATCTGGTCGAACAACCCACCATCGGCGAAATGTTCCTGCTGCGCCTTGTCCCAGGAGCCGAATGCCTCCTGGATGGTCACCAGCTTGATGTCAGGGAGCCGCGCCAGGTCATTGCGGTCGGCAAATTCCGGATGGCGCGGGCGGTAGAAGTGCTTGGCGGCCAGCTTCTGGCCTTCCGGTGCATAGAGAAACCGCAGATAGGCTTCGGCCACATCGCGTGTACCGTGCTTGTCGACGTTCTTGTCCACCAGCGCCACCGAAGGCTCGGCCAGGATCGACAGCTTCGGCACCACGATCTCGAACTTGTCCTTGCCCAGCTCCTGGCTGGCCAGCAGGGCCTCGTTCTCCCAGGCCAGCAGCACATCGCCAATGCCGCGCTGGGCAAAGGTGGTGGTGGCGCCGCGTGCGCCGGTATCCAGCACCGGCACGTTGCGGAACAGCGCGCGCATGTAGCGCAGGGTGCGCTCGCGGTCGCCCTTGAAGATGTGGTCCGCGTAGGCCCAGGCCGCCAGATAGTTCCAGCGTGCACCGCCGGAGGTCTTGGGGTTGGGCGTCACCACCGACACGCCGGAGCGCAGCAGGTCCGGCCAGTCCTTGATGTTCTTCGGGTTGCCCTTGCGTACCAGAAACACAATGGTCGAGGTGTACGGCGCACTGTTGTCGGGCAGGCGCTTTTCCCACGCGGTGTCGATCAGCTTGGCCTTCTGCGCGATCGCATCCACGTCGTAGGCCAGCGCCAGCGTGACCACGTCGGCCTCGATGCCATCGATCACCGCGCGCGCCTGCTTGCCGCTGCCGCCGTGCGAGGTCTCCACACTGACGGTGTCCTGTGGATGCTGCTGCTTCCATTGCGCAGCAAAGGCCGTGTTGTACTCGCGATAGAACTCGCGGGTGGGGTCGTAGCTGACGTTGAGCAGATTGATCTCACGGGCGGCAGCCGGGCCGGCCAGGGCCAGCAGCGTGCCGAACACCGCGGCAATCAGGCGGAAGCGGGAATGGGTCACAACGATCTCCTGGCCGATGGGGCGCAGCCTGAACAGCAAGCATGCCATGCTGCGCAGCGGCACGCGGCCGGTGAAATGACATCCACGCAGGCGCTTATGCCAATTTTGCATGACGTAGTGGTATGCCACCGTGATCGTTAAAATTGCGCCTCTTCCTGCCACTGCGATCGCCATGACCAACGCTCCCGCCGCGCTGACCGCCCATTACGCCGCCGAACTGGAATCGATCCAGTCCCAGGGGCTGTTCAAGTCCGAGCGCATCATCACCGGCCCGCAGTCGGCACAGATCACGCTGGCCGACGGCCGCAGCGTGCTGAACTTCTGCGCCAACAATTATCTTGGCCTGGCCGACCATCCGGACATCATCCAGGCCGCCAAGGATGCACTGGACACGCACGGCTTCGGCATGGCCTCGGTGCGTTTCATCTCCGGCACCCAGGACCTGCACAAGCAGCTCGAACGCACCATCGCCGACTTCTTCGGCACCGAAGACACCATCCTCTACGCCGCCTGCTTCGATGCCAACGGCGGCCTGTTCGAGCCATTGCTCGGCGAGCACGACGCCATCATTTCCGATGCGCTCAACCACGCCTCCATCATCGATGGCGTGCGCCTGTGCAAGGCCAAGCGCTTCCGCTACGCCAACTGCGACATGGCCGATCTGGAAGCGCAGCTGCAGGCCGCCGATGCCGCCGGCTGCAAGACCAAGCTGATCACCAGTGACGGCGTGTTCTCGATGGACGGCTTCATCGCCCCGCTGGATGAAATCACCGCGCTGGCACGCAAGTACAACGCGCTGGTGCACATCGACGAATGCCACGCCACCGGCTTTTTGGGCGCGACCGGGCGCGGCTCGGCCGAGGTCAAGGGCGTGATGGACCAGATCGATATCTTCACCGGCACGCTGGGCAAGGCAATGGGCGGCGCGTTGGGCGGCTTCACCACCGCCAAGCGCGAAGTCATCGAACTGCTGCGCCAGCGCTCGCGGCCGTACCTGTTCTCCAACTCGCTGCCGCCGCACGTGGTGGCTGCCGGCATCAAGGCCTTCGAGATGCTGGACGCGGCCGGCGAGCTGCGCACGCAGCTGGTGGAAAACACCCGCTACTTCCGCGAGCGCATGACCGCTGCCGGCTTCGACGTGAAGCCCGGCGTGCATCCGATCAGCCCGGTCATGCTGTACGACGCACCGCTGGCGCAGCGCTTTGCCGAGCGCCTGCTCGAAGAAGGCATCTACGCCATCGGCTTCTTCTTCCCGGTGGTGCCCAAGGGGCAGGCGCGCATCCGCACCCAGATCAGCGCCGCGCACACCCGCGAGCAACTGGATCAGGCGATCGACGCCTTCACCCGAATCGGTCACGAGCTCAAGGTCATCGGCGGCTGAGCATGCGCACGGTGCTGCGCCAGCGCCTGCTGCTGGCTGCGCAGACCGATGCGCAGGCTCAGTTGCACGCAGGCAGTTGGGAAACCCGCTGCCTGCACTGCCGGCGCCGCCTGTCGGTGCGCACCGATGGCGAACCGCTCGGGCACACCACACTGGAACACGTGGTGCCGCAGGCCTGGTTTGGCCGCCGCGCGGCAGCGCCGCTGTGCGCCCAGGTGGGAGACGACCCCAACGACGCACGCAACCTGGCGCTGGCCTGCGCCAGCTGCAATCACGCCAAGGGCCGCCGGCACGATGCCAACGGCGCAGGCGACGCACGGGCCGTTGAGGTGGTGACGGCCTTGCTCAAGGCGCGGCTGGCGCGCTGGCGGCCTGTGCCGCTGGCACCAACGCCCTGACTTCGGCGGCACTGAGCAGACGCCAGCTGCCCTTGCTCAGTTCGCCCATCGCCAACGGGCCGATCGCCACGCGCACCAGGCGCAGCACACCAATCTCCAGTGCCGCGAGCAAGCGACGGATCTGCCGGTTGCGGCCTTCATCCAGCACGATTTCCAGCCAGGCGTTGCGCTCACCCTCGCGCAGCACACGCACCTGCTTGGCGCGCAGCAGGCTGCCATCGCTCCCGGGGTCGGTATCGGCCACGCCGTCGTGCATGCGCGCCAGCTGCAGCGCATCCGGGCGGCAATCCACCTGGACGTGATAGGTCTTGTCCGGGCCGGTCGCCGGGTCGGTCACGGCGGCGGCCCATTGCGGGTCGTTGCTGAAAAGCAGCAACCCCTCGCTGGCCTTGTCCAGCCGCCCCACCGGTGCCAGCCATGGCAGGCCGGCGCCGTCGAAGCAGCGGTAGACGGTGTCCCTGCCCTGCTCGTCGCGCACCGTGGTGACCACGCCACGCGGCTTGTTGAGCATCAGGTACAGCCGCGCGGGTCCGGCCAGGGGCTGACCATCGATGGCAATGCCGTCGTGTTGATCGGCGCGCAGCGGGAACTCCGGATCGCGCACCACCCGGCCCGCTACGCTGACCCGCCCATCGGCAACCCAGCGCGCAGCCTCGGTCCGCGAACACACGCCCAGCTTGGACAGCACCCGCGCCAGACCATGCCGCGGCGTGGGTGTGGCGCTGCCTGCACCAGCGCGCGCGCCAGCGGGCGCCTTGCCAGCACGGCGTTGCCGGGATGCTGCCGGCGCATGTCGCCGGGGCATCGCGTCCGCTCCGGGGCTTACTTGTTCTCGACCGGCTTGGCGTCGGCCGCCGGGGCCGGCGTCGCTGCCGCAGGCGCTGCGCCGGCAACCGGACGCGCCTTGACCACGCGCACGCCGCGCGCCTTCATCCAGGCGTCGAACTCTTCGGCCGTCATGCGCTTGCCGTTCTGGCTCATGTCAAAGCGCCACGGGGTGTTATCGAACGCGGTGGTGGCCTTGTAGGCCGCCGGATCGTTCGGATTGACGGTGCCGCCCGCCGGCATCGCCTTGGCCAGGTCCTGGCAGCCTTCCACGCGCAGACGCAGCAACACGCGGTCCACCGACTGCTCGCTGGTGTAGGGCTGCGCCAGCACGCCGGTGGGCATGCCCAGCTGCACGCTGCGGGTGTAGAACTCGGCGGCCGCCTGAGCGATCACGGTGGCAGGCAGCGGCAGTGGCTGGGACACCGTGCTGCCAGTGCAGTTCGGAGCGGCGTAGGCGGCGGGAATCAAAGCGAGACAGAACAGTCCTGCCGTAGCGGTACGCAGCATCGTGAATTCTTCCAATGGATGGTATGTCGACGCGGCGAGTGTAGGCAGCGATGAACGCCGTTTCAACCGGAACCGTGCATGGATCGCAACACAGACAGGATTTGTGCCGCAGGGCGGCGCGATTGCCGCCCCCCACAAAGACAAAACCCGGCACGAGGCCGGGTTTTGTATGAAGCAGCTAGCAGTCCAATTAGTTCTGGACGTTCAGCTCGGTACGACGGTTCTTCGCACGGCCTTCCGGATTGTCAGAACCATCCGGGTTGGCGTTCGGAGCAATCGGACGGCTCTCGCCGTAGCCGATCGGGCCAACCAGACGCGACGCATCAACGCCGTTCTTGGTCAGGTAGTCATACACGGTCGTCGCGCGACGCTCGGACAGCTTCTGGTTGTACGCGTCGGTGCCCTTCGAGTCGGTGTGACCGGCAACCTCGACCTTCAGGTCGGGATAACGCTTCAGGATCTCGGTCGCTTCGCTCAGGATCGACACAGCGTCCGGACGCAGGGTCGACTTGTTGAAGTCGAAGTTCACGCCCTTCAGGTCGATCGACACAGGCACCGGGCAGCCGTCCGGACCGATGGTCTGGCCAGGCTGGGAGGTCGGGCACTTGTCGTCGCAGTTGTTGACGCCGTCACCGTCGTCATCCAGATCGGCGCAGCTCGGAGCAACCGGGGCCGGAGCCGGCGGCGGAGCCGTCGACGGAGCAGGTCCCAGCGGGATCACGACGCCGACCGAAGCCAGCACGTCGCCGAACCAGTCTTCCTGCGGAGCAGCAACGCTCTGGTCATTGAAGTCGGCGCGGTAGGCCAGTTCGGCACGCACGGCAACGCGCTTGTCGAAGGTGGTCTGCAGACCCACACCAGCCTTGGCGGCAAAGTTGCCGTCCTTCTGCTGGCCCGGCGAAACCGGGTTCGGGGTGGCGTCGAACTCTTCTTCCGAACGCTGATAGCCCAGACCGAACAGCAGGTAGGGGTTCCAGCCGCGGCCTTCGGCGATGAAGTGGCGACGCAGGTCGAACGAGATGCCGTACTGGCTCCAGTTCTGGTCCTGGTTGGCATCGAAGTTCGGGTTCTGATAGTTCAGCTCGCCGTCGATCGACCAGTTCGGGCTAACGAACTTGCCCAGACCCAGGGTGACGAACGGAGCATCATTGGTCAGACGATCGCTGTCCTGGAAGTTGAAGCCAGCGCTACCGGTCAGGTACCAACGGTCATCGAACTCCTGCGCGGAAGCAGCCTGGGCAACCGCCAGACCGCCGAGCAACGCGGCAGTGAGAATTTTCTTGTTCATGTATACAGCTCCTTCTTTGGGAGATAAACCGATAGAGGCGTTGTTCTTGGTAAAAGATGCTCGTCACATCCAGAGCCATCGGGGCGCAGATTAAGCCGGGCTTAGTGAAGATCGCGTTAACGGTCATATAACATGTGAAAGCAAATGCCGCCCGCCGCAAACGCTGCTAATCCTACGTATACAGCTTTATGAGGAGTGCGACCGGGCGCCCAGTTCGGACATGCAGTGCAGATGAACGCCACCCCAATTTATCCAGTTGAATACGTCGGTTGAACGCCTTGGGCAGGTGCGTGAAGACCGTGTCCAAGTGCACGTTGGTGAACGGAAAGGCCCGCCCGACCTGAATTTTGGGGTTGGTGGTTGCGGGGAACTTCCCACACAACGCACCCTGAACTCCCCACCAGGAGCGCTCCGATGAAAGCCGTCGCCCTCACCCATTACCTCCCGATCGACGACCCCGCGTCCCTGCTTGACATGGACCTGCCAGCGCCATCCGCACCGGCCGGGTATGACTTATTGGTACGTGTCGAAGCGGTGTCGGTGAATCCGGTCGATACCAAGCTGCGCGCGCCCAAGGCGCAAACCCTTGCCGCACCGAAGGTGCTGGGCTTCGACGCCGCTGGCGTGGTTGAAGCCGTGGGCCCGGACGTCACCGCGTTTGCGGTCGGCGACGAGGTCTATTACGCAGGAGATAGCGGGCGCCAGGGCAGCAACGCCGAATATCAGTTGGTGGATGCGCGCATCGCCGGCTGCAAGCCGACGTCGCTGAGCTTTGCGCAGGCCGCCGCGATGCCACTGACCACGCTTACTGCGTGGGAGTTGCTGTTCCAGCGCATGCCGTTCGCGTTCGACGGCGTGCGCAACCGTGGCAAACACCTGTTGATCATCGGTGGCGCGGGCGGCGTGGGATCCATCGCCATCCAGTTGGCGCGGCATGCGGGCTTCACCGTCATCGCCACCGCGTCGCGGCCGGAAACCGTTGAGTGGGTCCGGCAGATGGGCGCGCAGCATGTGATCGACCACCACCAGCCACTGCACCCGCAGTTGCAGGCGATCGGCCTGGAACAAGTGGATGCGGCGCTCAACCTGGCCGATACGGACCGCTACTGGGCGCAACTCGGCGAGATCCTGGCGCCGCAGGGGCATGTGGGGCTGATCGTGGAGCCACGCGGCCCGTTGCCGATTGGCGACCCGTACAAATCCAAGTGCATCGGCATCCACTGGGAGCTGATGTTCACCCGTGCGCGCTATGCCACGGACGATATGGTCGAGCAGCACCGCATTCTCAATCGCGCGGCCAGCCTGATCGATGCCGGCGAGCTGCGCACCACCCACACCGAGACACTTTCGCCAATCTGTGCGCAGACCCTGCGCGAGGCGCACCGCCGCCTGGAAAGTGGCAGCACCATCGGCAAGCTGGTGGTGGCTGGTTGGTGATGGCAGTTGCGCTCGCGGCCAGGTAAGCCTCAGTTACGTGCTTAGGGTTGCGGGTTGCGGGTTGCGGGTTGCGGGTTGCGGCATGAACGTGCCCTCCCGCCCGCCAAAAAAAGCTATCGCGACAATTTTTGCCGGTCATGGGCTGGCTTGTTTCAATCTAGGGCAGCCCCGAGTAAAGGCGTTCGCGCCCAGGTGCACTCCTACGTGGTCCAGATTGCCTTTCGACAGCGAGCGGTGGCCAGTCCTCGACGGAGGACGCGGCGAATACTCGACACCGTAGCGATCTACGTGTTGCGTGCCTGCCTGGAACAACCAGACGCGCTCCACGTCGTAGGAGCGCACCCGGGCGCGACCGGCAGGAATGGCCAAGTTTGGCCGGATGGATGCACAGCACCCTTCCGCCACCCAACATCTTCACGAGCAACACCAGCAGCGCCGCTCAGACGCAACTTCCGACAACCCGCGCAAGGCATGCAGCCGCACGCTGCCGCGGAAGATCGAGACAAGCCCGCCTAAACCCTGCCCACGCGCCTCTCCGGCACCGCCGACAGCCCCACACCCGCACCCAGGGCTTGCCGACGCGGCCGTTTGCCTGCATCGTGCGCACTCCGTACGCCAGCGTATCCTTAGTTATGTCGCCCGCCACCGGCCTGTCCGACTCCCCTTTCCCGCACCTGTTCGCCCCGCTCGATCTGGGCTTCACGCAACTGCGCAACCGCGTCCTGATGGGCTCGATGCACACCGGGCTGGAAGACCGTGCGCGCGACTTCCCGAAGCTGGCCGCGTATTTCGCCGAACGTGCGGCCGGCGGCGTCGGGCTGATCGTCACCGGTGGGTTCTCGCCAAATGTCGTGGGGTGGCTCAAGCCGTTCGGCGGCAAGCTGTCCTGGCCGTGGGAAGTACGCCCGCATCGGCAGGTGACCGCGGCGGTGCATGCGCACGGCGCCAAGATCTGCCTGCAGCTGCTGCACGCCGGGCGCTACGCATACCACCCCTTGTCGGTGGCACCTTCAGAGCTCAAGGCACCGATCAACCCCTTCACGCCGCGGGCGTTGTCGGCTGGTGCGGTGGATCGGCAGATCGGCGCCTATGCACGCGCCGCACGGCTGGCGCGCGAGGCCGGCTACGACGGCGTGGAAGTGATGGGATCGGAAGGTTATCTGATCAATGAATTCACCGCCGCGCGCACCAATCAGCGCAGCGACGCCTGGGGTGGCGATGCCGCCAAGCGCATGCGGTTTGCGGTGGAAATCGTGCGCCGTATCCGCGAGGCCTGCGGGCCGGACTTCATCATCATCTACCGGTTGTCGCTGGTGGATCTGGTGGACGGCGGCAACCAGTGGCAGGAAATCGTGGCGCAGGCGCAGGCGATCGAGGCCGCCGGTGCAACCATCATCAACTCGGGCATCGGCTGGCACGAGGCACGCGTGCCCACCATTGCCACATCGGTACCGCGCGCGGCCTTTGCCGGCGTCACCGCCAAGCTCAAGCCGCACGTCGGCATCCCGGTGGTGGCGACCAACCGCATCAACATGCCCGAAGTGGCAGAGCGCATCCTGGCCGATGGCGCGGCCGATATGGTGTCACTGGCACGCCCGCTGCTGGCCGACCCGCAATGGGCTAACAAGGCCCGCGCCGGGCAGCCGCACACCATCAATACGTGCATCGCCTGCAACCAGGCTTGCCTGGACCACGTGTTCGAAAACAAATTGGCAAGCTGCCTGGTCAACCCGCGTGCCGTGCACGAAACCGAACTGGTCTACACACCGACCACCGCGCCCAAGCGCGTGGCCGTGGTCGGTGCGGGCCCTGCGGGCCTTGCCTGCGCGACCGTGGCTGCCGAGCGCGGCCACCAGGTGACCCTGTTCGATGCGGCCGATGAAATCGGCGGGCAGTTCAATGTGGCCAAGCGCATCCCGGGCAAGGAAGAGTTCCAGGAAACCCTGCGCTATTTCGACCATCGCCTGCAGGCCACCGGCGTACAGCTGCGGCTGCGCACGCAGGTGCAGGCAGGCGACCTGCAGGCATTCGACGAGATCGTGCTGGCGACCGGCATCGAGCCGCGCCGCGTGGATTTTCCTGGTGCGGATCATCCGATGGTGGTCAGTTATCTGGACGTGGTGCTGGGCCGGCATGTGGCGGCCGACAAGGTCGCCATCATCGGCGCGGGCGGCATTGGCTTCGATGTCGGCGAATTTCTGGTGCACAGCGGTGTGTCGCCGTCGCTGGACGTGGCGCGCTGGATGGCCGAATGGGGTGTGGACCCCAGCTTCGAAACGCGTGGCGCACTGGCCAAGCCGCAGCCGGAACCGCCGGCACGCCAGGTCTGGCTGTTGCAACGTAGCCCGGGGCGCCCCGGCGCGCGTCTGGGCAAGACCACCGGCTGGATTCACCGCGCCGCCCTCAAGGGCAAGGGCGTCAAGATGCTCGGCGGGGTCGAGTATCTGGGTGTGGACGACACCGGCTTGCGCATCCGCGTGGATGGCAGCGAGCAAGTGCTCGACGTAGGCACGGTGGTGGTGTGTGCGGGACAGGAGCCACGCCGCGAGCTGCTCGCAGCCCTGCAGGCGCTCGGCAAGCAACCGCATCTGATCGGCGGTGCCGACGTGGCCGCGGAGCTGGATGCCAAGCGCGCGATCAACCAGGCCAGCCGGCTCGCGGCGCAGCTGTAGCGCTGCACGCCCAGTACTTCGCCCCGCCCTGTCGTGCCTCGACGCGGCGGGCGAACGGGGCATTCATCGGCTGCCGCCAGGACACTGGCGCGGCAAGTCGAGCATTTCTTCTCCCTGACGCGGCGCTGCGCTATAACGCCGGCATGCACGCGCCCCGCCCCCTGCCTCTCCTGCCGGCTCTGCCGGCGGCAACGCTACTGGCCTATGCCGGTGCGCACTTCGGCAAGAGCCTGCTCTGGTACACCGGCGAGCTCCTGCTGATCTTCGCGCTCACTGAGCATGCCGGCCTGGATGCAATCGCAGCAGGCTGCGCGGTGGCAGCTGGCCTGCTCCTCAGCGCGGCAATGGGCCTGCTCGCCGCGCGACGTTGGGGCGCGGGCACCAGCCTGGCCTGGGCGGGGCGATCACAATGGCGCGGCATCGCGCTGGCGGCACTGAGCTTGTTGTTGCTGTTCCTGGTGCCGCTGCTGCCGGCCGGCACGCGCCTGGGCTGCGTGCTGCTGCTCAGCCTGCCCTTCCGTGCTGCCTACGCGGTGGGCGACGTCGCACAGAATGCCTTGCTGGGGCTTGGGCGTTGGCCCTGGCGCGGCGCGCGCGGCGTCAGCGCGCTACGGCTGATCGGCAGCGGCCTGGCAGCAGTGTCGATCAGTGCGGCGATCGGGCTGGTGCTGCAGAGCCACCAGCCGTCAGCACCCTGGACCGCGTTGATGGTGGTTGCGGTGGTCAGCAGCATCGCGCTGTTGTCGGCTGCGTGGCTGCGTCAGGCATTGCGCCCTTACACCCAGGCGCTTGCCCCAGCGCCACGCACAGTGCCGGTGACAGGTCGGCAGGCCGATCAGCTGTCGACGTTTGCAGTGATGGCGCTGCTGTGCTGTGCCCTGCCCACCTTCACCAAGTTGGCGCCCTATCTCGCGCAATCGCGCATCGGTGCGCCGGGCTGGAGCAGCGCCATCCTGATGGGCTACGCACTGGGAACAGTTGCTGTGCAGCCACTGGCCGCACGCTGGCGTACTAACGCCCTGACGCGTCTTGCAGGCAGCGGCGCGGTGCTGGCGGCTTTGGGGATGAGCTTTGCGGCCGGTGCAGGTCATGCGCTGTGGCTGGACACCGCCATGGCCTTCGGCATGGGGATGGCAGGCGGCAGCGCCGGGCAATGGGTCTGGGCGCGCCATGCCGAACTGTCGTGCCAGCAGCCGGCACAGCATGCCGCCGGCGTCGCGCGACTCACCGCCTGCGCGCAGGTGGCATTGGCAATGGGCAGCATCTTGATCGGGCTGATGCTCAATCTCGGGGACGGCCACGGGCGTGGTCACGTCGACCTGGCCTGGGCCATGGCAGCGGGCCCGATGGTGTGCGGAACCGGCTGTCTGCTGCTGGCGTATGCCAACGGGCTACGCAATCGACTCAACCGAAGACCGCTTGCAAAATCGGGGCTCGAGCCGCGCGCTTGATCGCATTGCCCTGTGGCATGCAGTGCATACGAATTCGTAGCGAGCCACTGAGTTGACTGCCATGCCCCTGATTGGTCAGACAGCTCGCTTGGCCTTAGCAAGCGGCATCCATTGCAGCAGCGATCAACGGAACATGCATGCTGGATCTTCGGAGTGATTGCATGGCATGCAACACATGCTCTCTCATCGCTGCGCTGTGCAGCGTAGGCGACATGCCGAGTTCTCCATCGCCGCAACTGCCCAAAGACGAAGAAAACTCTTTACTTCGATTTCGTTCTCGCCAACCGCAACGATCGCAGCGACCGCACCTTTCACCAATTGCAGCGTACTTATATCTACTTGAAGCTGGCTTCTTTGCGTCGAGCGACACGGTGTTGGTGCGAACCACTGCCTCTGTGGCTGCTGCATTTTTGAGCACACTACAAAGCAGGCAATTCGCCTGAGCAATGCGAGCAACCTGCCGAACCAGATCGCGATGTACACGCTGACAGTTTGGACAGACGACTCACCTCGAGCAATGATCCGCGTGCGGCTTCTTCTCACCTGTGTCATGGCATCTCATTGCTTGGTTGCCAATGAGCAAGAACCGTTGTCGACATTCAACGCAGTGCCCATCGCGTGAATTCAGAGCCAGCAATCTGGTTCACCTGGGACCAGATAAAACGATGTCGACTTGCAAGCACCAGCATGCAGAAAGGACGTCGTTTGTCGCCGCACTTCGATCAAGCTTCGATTGAACACGCCGCAAGCGCTGCACGCGCCAGACATTCCAGAGCATAAATCATCATCTGGACACAGCAACCCCGCTCACCGTGGGAAGTTGCTAGGCGACTTCGTACGACAACCCAACAACACTGACGAAATCTGCGATCGCGTGATCGGCAACATTCGGTCTGCGCGTGAAGCACGCACCTACGACGTTCATCACTTCGAACGGAAGAACAAGGCCGAAGCGACAACATGCAGCTTCAACATCGCCACGCCAGACCGTCGATATGAGTCAATCAATTGCTCGCTACCAAACAACCCGCACCGCGCCGCATAACGAGAACATGATCGGAGCACACGCAACACACATGCCCGACTAGCCAAGAGATGACGTCCTGCTGCAGTCGTCGCCGCATAACGTACTGGCCACTGAAAGGTGGCAAATCGTTGCGCGCGTTTGCAGACATCTCAATGCACAACGTCCTACACAGAACAGGCAGGCTACAGACGACATCAACAGAGACATTGGCTGCACCTGCTGGCAGCAGCGCAACAGTGCACACGCCGCACCACAGTTGCCTTACCGCATAACCTCAGCAAATCACGTCACTACATAGCTCGTAAGCTTCACAGCAAACCACATGTGCAGCCAACGTGAATTCCCGCACGTCATCGGTGTGATTTCACGAAGACATCTGTGCAACGCGCGCAAATTATTTGCATCAGCACCGCGTCGCTACAGCAATGCGACGCGCACTGCGCGCTGCGGTGCAGAGACGGTCATCGCCACATCGCTGATCCAGCAAGCAATGACCGCCGTCAACCCCGCCCATTCAGCCAAGATTGTGTGATCGGCGCCTACCTTGCGCCAACTTTTTGACCCGCCTGATTCGGCGGGCACCTTCGGCAGATTCTTCCTTTCGCCGGAGACCGGGCGGCCCGTGACAGGTCGCCTCCCCATGACGCCAAGCCTCCCGCACTGGTGTGTTCGCATTGGACACCCTGTGGATGGGCCCATACGGAGCAAGGAGTTCTATGAAACTGGCCTGGATACTTTGGCTGTCGCAATTATTGCCGCAGCCTGCAGCAGATTCGTTGTGTTTGAGTACCACCGTGTACCTGGAAGCGCGTGATCAGACCTTGCGTGGTCAGCAGGCGGTTGCGGAAGTTGCACTGCGTCGCCTGGACAGTGGTCTGTGGGGCGATTCGATGTGTCAGGTGGTGACCGCGCGCAAGCAATTCGCGCCGACCATCGTGTCACCCGGCACCCAGCTGAAGAACGACGATGCCTGGAACAAGGCGTTGGACGTGGCGCTGGCTGCGGAACGCAATTGGGCGCTACCGGTAGGCCAGCGCAAAGAAATCGTGCCAGGCGCAAGTCACTTCGCTGCCAGCGCCATTGCCAGCCCGAGTTGGCGCAATGCGTATCAGGTGGCCACCATCGGTGACCATACGTTCTACCGCGTGCAGAAACTGCGGCCACGCACCGCGTCCTGACGCGCGCCACGCAGCACGCGATGCCGCTAAGCTTGCGTCTTCGCTCCTGTGTGGACTCTCCATGAAGCTGTATACAAAACCGGGCGCCTGCTCGCTCGCAGATCACATCGTATTGCGCTGGTCCGGCCTGCCGTTCGAACTCACTGTGGTCGACGCGGCCACGATGAAGTCGCCTGATTATTTACGCCTGAATCCGGCCGGCGCGGTGCCGCTGCTGGTAGTCGACCAATGGGCACTGACCCAGAACGCGGCGATCCTCAACTATATCGCCGACACCGCACCGCTGACCGGCCTGGGTGGCGACGGCACCGCGCGTAGCCGCGCCGAGATCAATCGCTGGATCGCCTTCGTCAACGCCGATCTGCATCCGACCTTCAAGCCGCTCTTCGGCAGCACGGCGTATCTGCAGGACGACGCGCTGATCCAGCGCAGCCACGAGGATGCGCACACCAAACTGCGCACGCTCTACACGCGTGTGGATGCGCATCTGCAGGGCCGCAATTGGTTAGCCGGCGACACGCATACCGGCGCCGATGCCTACCTGTTCGTCACCTTGCGCTGGGCGCACAAGGCCGGCGTGGACCTGTCTGGCCTGAGCGCGCTCGATGCGTTCTTCCAGCGCATGTTGGCAGATGCAGACGTACAAGCCGCACTGCAAGCCGAAGGCTTGAACTGATCGCGCGTGCAGCAACTGCACGTGATCGTGCACCCAAGGCAGCACTCAGAACGCCGTGCACTAGATGAGTGACCACAAAAAAACGCCGGGCAATGCCCGGCGTTTTTCTATCTCATCGCAGCAATCACTCAGCCCAGCAGATGCGACACGCCGCTGCGCTCTTCTTCCAGCTCGGCCAGGGTCTTGTCGATGTACTTCTGGCTGAAGTCGTCGATCGGCAGATCCTTGACCAGGGTGTACTGGCCGTTCTCGGTGGTGACCGGGAAGCCGAAGATCACGCCTTCCGGAATGCCGTAGGAACCGTCGGACGGCACGCCCATGGTGACCCACTTGCCGTTGCTGCCCAACACCCAGTCACGCACGTGATCGATGGCGGCATTGGCAGCCGATGCGGCCGACGACAGCCCGCGCGCTTCGATGATCGCCGCGCCGCGCTTGCCCACGGTCGGGATGAAGGTGCCGGCGTTCCATTCCTGGTCGTTGATCGCATCGCCGATGGACGCGCCATCGGAGGTGGCGAAACGGTAATCCGGATACATGGTCGGGCTGTGGTTGCCCCATACCACCAGCTTCTCGATGCCGCCGACCGGCTTGCCGAGCTTGAGCGAGAGCTGGCTCAGCGCACGGTTGTGGTCCAGGCGCAGCATGGCGGTGAAGTTCTTCGGGTTCAGATCCGGCGCCGACTTCATCGCGATGTAGGCATTGGTGTTGGCCGGGTTACCGACCACCAGCACCTTGACGTCACGCTTGGCGACCTTGTTCAGGGCAGCGCCCTGCGCGGTGAAGATCTTGGCGTTCTCCAGCAGCAGGTCCTTGCGCTCCATGCCCGGGCCGCGCGGACGCGCACCGACCAGCAGGGCAACGTCGATGTCCTTGAACGCCACTTCGGCGTCGTCGGTGCCGACCATGCCGGCCAGCAGCGGGAACGCGCAGTCTTCCAGCTCCATCATCACGCCCTTGAGCGCGGCCTGGGCCTTTTCGTTGGATAGTTCCAGCAACTGCAGGATCACCGGCTGGTCCTTGCCCAGCATTTCGCCGGAGGCAATGCGGAACAGCAGGGCATAGCCGATCTGGCCGGCAGCGCCGGTCACAGCAACACGAACGGGTGCTTTCATGGGGTGTTTCCTCTGCTAAAAAGCGTTGGTGGGGGTTGCGCGCTGGCGTGGCACGGGGCCTGGCGGCGCTTTGACAAGCGAACGGCCGCACGTGGCGGCCGTTCGGCGGGGTGAGATCAGGCGGCGAGGATCTTGTTCCACTCCGCAACGCGGTCGGCCTTGGCGGCCAGCACGGCGTCGGTGTCGCCTTCGATGGTGAGCGTGTTGATGGTATCGCCCTGGGCAACGCTATCCACCACGTCCAGGCCCTGGGTGACCTTGCCGAACACGGTGTGCTTGCCGTCCAGCCACGGGGTGGCGGTGTGGGTGATGAAGAACTGGCTGCCATTGGTGTTCGGGCCGGCATTGGCCATGGACAGCACGCCGCGCTCGTGGCCGACGCCATTGTTGGCCTCGTCTTCGAAACGATAGCCCGGGCCGCCGCGGCCGGAACCTTCCGGGCAACCGCCCTGGATCATGAAGTCGGCGATGACGCGGTGGAAGCTCAGGCCATTGTAGAAGCCGCGCTTGGCCAGATTGACGAAGTTGGCCACGGTCAGCGGTGCCTTCTCCGGATACAGCTCAACAACGATCGGGCCGCGGGACGTGTCGAAAGTGGCGATCAGGGACATGGAAATCCTTGCAGGTTCTGAGGTGATCAACAGCCCATTAGGATACACCCGGGCGCGTGGACGACCGCGCGGTTACGACCATGGTCCAAGGCCGTCGCCGGGTCGGCAATCGAGCCGCCATCACGCTGCCTGAATGGGCGATCTGAATCGACTTGCGCCAAACCGCAACGGCACGGCAACGAAACAGCTATAATGTTGGGCTTACCTCATCTCAAGACTGGCGCCAGACAGGGGCCCTTTCCGCATGTCTATCGAAAAACTCCGCAACATCGCCATCGTCGCGCACGTCGACCATGGCAAGACCACTCTCGTCGACTGCCTGCTGAAGCAGTCCGGCACCCTGTCCGAACGCACTGTGTTGGCTGAGCGCGTGATGGACAGCAACGATCAGGAAAAGGAACGTGGCATCACGATCCTGGCCAAGAACACGGCCATCACCTGGAACGGCAACCGCATCAACATCGTCGACACCCCGGGACACGCCGACTTCGGTGGCGAAGTCGAGCGCGTGCTGTCGATGGTGGACTCGGTGCTGATCCTGGTCGACGCGATGGACGGCCCGATGCCGCAGACGCGCTTCGTGACCCAGAAGGCCTTTGCGATGGGCTTCAAGCCGATCGTGGTGGTCAACAAGATCGACCGTCCCGGCGCACGCCCGGACTGGGTGATCGACCAGGTGTTCGACCTGTTCGACAAGCTCGGCGCAACCGACGAGCAGCTGGACTTCCCGATCGTCTACACCTCGGCACTGAACGGCTACGCCAGCCTGGATTCCAACGTGCGCGACGGCGACATGACCCCGCTGTACGAAGCGATCATGCAGCACGTCTCGGCACCGGACGTCGATCCGGACGGCCCGTTCCAGATGCGCATCAGCCAGCTGGACTACAACAACTTCGTCGGCGTGATCGGCATCGGCCGCATCCAGCGCGGCGTGCTGAAGAAGAACATGCCGGTCAGCGTGATCGACCGGGAAGGCAAGAAGCGTCAGGGCAAGGTGCTGCAGGTGCTGGGCTTCCTGGGCCTGGAGCGCATTGAGCAGGACACCGCCGAGGCCGGCGATATCGTCGCCATCTCCGGTGTGGCCGAGCTGACCATTTCCGACACCGTCTGTGCGCTCGACGCGCCGGAAGGCCTGCCGCCGCTGACCGTGGACGAGCCGACCATCTCGATGACCTTCCAGGTCAACAACTCGCCGTTCGCCGGCAACAAGGACCTGTCCGGTGGCAAGTTCCTGACCAGCCGCCAGCTGCGCGACCGTCTGGACCGCGAGAAGGTGCACAACGTTGCGCTGAAGGTCGAAGAAGGCTCCGACGCCGACAAGTTCCTGGTCTCCGGCCGTGGCGAACTGCATCTGTCGGTGCTGATCGAAAACATGCGTCGTGAAGGCTACGAGCTGGCCGTGTCGCGTCCGGAAGTGATCATCAAGGAAATCGACGGCAAGCAGATGGAGCCGATCGAACAGCTGGTGGTGGACATCGAAGAACAGCACCAGGGCGGCGTGATGGAAAAGCTGGGCACCCGCAAGGGCCAGCTGAAGAACATGGAGCCGGACGGCAAGGGTCGCGTGCGTCTGGATTACATGATCCCGGCGCGTGGCCTGATCGGCTTCCAGAACGAGTTCCGCACCCTGACCCAGGGCTCGGGCTTGCTGTTCCACGTGTTCGACCATTACGGCCCGAAGGAACAGGGCGCCATCGCCAAGCGCCAGAACGGCGTGATGATTGCCAACGCACCGGGCGCAACGCCGGCCTATGCGCTGGGGCCGTTGGAAGAGCGTGGCCGTCTGTTCGCCGCTGAAGGCGACAACGTGTACGAGGGCCAGCTGATCGGTATCCACTCCAAGGACAACGATCTGACCGTCAACGCGATCAAGACCAAGCCGCTGACCAACATGCGCGCTTCGGGCAAGGACGACGCGATCAAGCTGACCCCGGCGATCAAGTACACGCTGGAACAGGCCCTGGACTTCATCGAGGACGACGAGCTGGTGGAAGTCACCCCGAAGGAAATCCGCCTGCGCAAGAAGTTCCTGACCGAAAGCGACCGTAAGCGCGCCGGCCGTTCGGGCTGATCGTTTAGGCCTACGGTCGTGAGCGACACGCCTTACAGCCCGGATCCGCGTGCGCATCCGGGGCTGCACCTGATCGCCTTGCTCGAGGCGGTCAAGGGCATGCTTGCGATCCTGGCGGCGACGGGCCTGGAAATCCTGGGCCCGCTCCCGCTGCAACATGCGGTCAGTACGCTGATCCGCCGTTTCAGTCTGGACCCCGACCACGGCGCACTGCCGTCGTTGCTCAAGACCATCAACCCCGATGCGGTGCATCTGGCCGCCGCCGCCATGCTGGCCTACGGCCTGCTGCATGTGGTGGAAGCGTGGGGTCTGTGGCGTGCCAAGGCCTGGGCCTCCGTGCTCGGCTGCCTGTCTGCCGCCATCTATTTACCATTCGATATCTACGCCATCGTCCGCCATCCCGGCTGGACCGCCTGGGGCGTGCTGGCGATCAACCTGATCGTGGTCGGCGTGCTGGCGCGCGACCTGGTGCGGCGCCGACGTCGCTGACGCCACCGCTCACTGCCCTACCCGTTCGACGCATTGTCACCCCGCTGCAGCGTCGCTAGCCTGCGAAGCTGATCCCTGGGGAAACCGACGATGCGCACACCCATCCTGTCCCTGCTTTCCCTGGCCGCGTTGAGCGGCTGCGCCGTTGCTGCCGACAAGCCCGTTGTCGCCGACGCGGCCGTGCCGCCTGCGCCTGTCGAGGTGGTCGAAGCCGATATTGCGACCCTGCAGGCGCGCATGCAGGCCGGCCAGTCCAGCAGCGCCCAACTCACGCACGCCTACCTGCAGCGCATCGCCAGCATCGACCGCAGCGGACCAAGCCTAAATGCAGTGATCGAACTAAACCCGCAGGCCGAAGCCGACGCCGACGCGCTGGATGCCGAACGTCGTGCCGGCCAGGTGCGCGGCCCGCTGCACGGCATCCCGCTCCTGCTCAAGGACAACATCGACGCGCTGCCGATGGTCAACAGCGCCGGCTCGCTGGCGTTGGCCAGCTTCCGTCCCACACAGGATGCGTTCCTGGTGCAGCGCCTGCGCGCGGCGGGCGCGGTGATCCTGGGCAAGACCAATCTCAGCGAATGGGCCAATTTTCGCTCTACCCAATCCAGTTCGGGCTGGAGCGGCCGCGGTGGGCTGACTCGCAATCCGTACGCGCTGGACCGCAACCCGTGCGGCTCCAGCGCCGGCACCGGCGCGGCGATTGCCGCCAGCCTGGCCACGGCAGGCATCGGCACCGAGACCGATGGCAGCATCACCTGCCCGGCTGCGGTCAATGGTCTGGTCGGGCTCAAGCCCACGGTGGGCCTGGTCAGCCGTGACGGCATCATTCCCATCTCGGCCAGCCAGGACACCGCCGGGCCGATGACGCGCAGCGTTGCCGATGCGGCCGCGGTACTGCAGGCGATTGCCGCGCCCGATCCGCAGGACCCGGCCACGCGCACTGCGCCGTCGTCCACACCGAACTATCTCGCCCACCTCAAACCCGATGGCCTGCGCGGCGCGCGCCTGGGCCTGTTGCGCAATCCACTGCGCGAGGATCCCGCAATCGCCGCCGCGTTGGATCGCGCCGTACAGACGCTGCGCGCGGCAGGTGCCACGGTGATCGAAACCCGCCTGGCCACCGATGGACAGTGGGATGCCGCTGAGCAGACGGTCCTGTTGGTTGAATTCAAGGCCGGGTTGAATGCCTATCTGCGCAGCCACGCCGCGCCGGTCAAAGACCTGGATGCGCTGGTTGCCTTCAATCGCGCCAATGCGCAGCGCGAAATGCCCTACTTCGGCCAGGAATTGTTCGAGCAGGCCCAGGCTGCGCCTGGCCTGGAGGACCCGGCTTATCTGAGCGCGCGTGCCAGCGCCAGACGGCTCGCCGGCGAACAAGGCATCGACGCCGCACTGAAGGCCGACCGCCTGGACGCGCTGATCGTCCCGACCACCGGCCCTGCCTGGGTCACCACGCTCGGCAAGGGCGACACGTTTCCCGGTGCCGGTTACGGCGCCGCGGCCGTGGCCGGGTATCCCAGCCTGAGCGTGCCGATGGGGCAAACCCAGGGCTTGCCGCTCGGACTGCTGTTCATGGGGACCGCCTGGAGCGAGCCGCGCCTGATCGAACTGGGCTATGCCTACGAACAACGCAGCCATGCGCGGTTTGCGCCCGGCTACGCGCCAAGCGCACCGCCGGCGGCGACACCGGGCCCATCGCAACCGAAGACGGCCGACTGACCGCACCGCAAGGCAGCGTGGGAGCGATGCAGGCATCGACGTCATGCGACAGCATCGCCAGGATGTCGCGCTACTTCCCGCCCGGACAGCTGCGCACTGGCACCCGTGTCGGTGCGCAGCATCGCGAACCGATTGGCCGCCAGCGCATACCGCCGCGGCCAAGCGCCTTCGCAGCCAGCGCTAAATCGATGCTGCGGGCTCGCCGTCTTCCGCTCCCGGCGAGCGCACGCTTTCCGGCGCGATCGGCTGCGGCGCACGGGACGCGGGCTTTTCTTCGCCGGTAATTTCGGCACGGATCCTGGGCAACGCGTAGGCGTGCTCGCGGGTCAGGAAATCGATCATGCGCTCGCGCACCAGGCAGCGCAGGTCGAACGCGTCGCCGGAATTACGCGCACTCACCAGCAGACGCACCTGGATGGTGTTGTCGCTGGTATCGGTGATCTGGGTGACGCAGACACGCCCGTCCCACAGCGGCTCGCTGTGGCAGATACGCTCCAGCTCTGCGCGCACCGCGGCAATCGGCGTGCGGTAATCCAGCCACAGGAACGCGGTACCCAGCAGATCGGCGCTGGCACGCGTCCAGTTCTGGAACGGGTTCTCGATGAACCAGGTCAGCGGCACCACCATGCGCCGCTCATCCCAGATGCGCACCACCACATAAGAGCTGCCGATCTCCTCGATCCGCCCCCATTCGCCTTCCACAATCACCACATCGTCCAGGCGGATCGGCTGCGTCAGCGCGATCTGCAAACCGGCGATCAGGTTGCCGAACACCGGCTTGGCCGCGATACCGGCCACCAGGCCAATGATGCCCGCCGAGGCCAATAACGTCTTGCCGATCTGGCGCACCTGCTCAAAGCCCAGCAGCACCACCGAGATACCGAGCAGGATCACCGCCCCCATCACCACCCGGCTCAGCACGCGCGTCTGCGTCTGGATGCGTCGGGCGGTGAGGTTGTCGGCCACCTCGATCGGGTTGCTGCGCAGGATCGCCGCCTCGCCGGCAGCCACCGCGCGCACCAGCAGCCAGGTCACGCAGCCGACGATGCCCACGTGCAGCAGGTGCTGCACAGCGGCCAGCGCCTTTTCCGACAACGGGGTGGCTTCGGTGGCAACGCTGAGAAACAGCAGCGGCAGGATGAAGGCCGCCGGCAAGGTGATCACGCGGATGATGCGTGCGCGGCGATAGTCACGGCCCTGCATGCGGCGGAACAGCCACAGCAGCAATGACCAGGCCACCAGCCCCGCCAGCAGTGCAGCACCTAGCGGGATGGCGTATTCGCGAATGACGTTCCAATCGGCAGTCAAACCGTTCCTCCTGTGGGGGGAAAGAGGGATGGCTGCAGGAGCATGCCGCAAGCGGCATGAGCATCACGTCATGCGCACGTGCATTTAGAGCGGCTAACAAAATGTAGCGAGCAGCCGTCAGGTGGTTGCGGACGGCGCGGAGGAACCGGCGTGTACGGAGTACATGCCGATTCCGAGCACCGGCCGCGCCCGCTGGCGGCTGCGCAGTCGCTGCTCTTAGCCGCCCAGCGGCTGCGCGGCCACCTGTTGCTGCTTGCGTACGATCGCCATGGCGATCTCCAGCGACTGCTCGTAATTCAGGCGCGGATCCACGCTGGACCGGTACGCACGTTCGAGGTCGCGTTCGGTCAGCTCACGCGCGCCACCGGTGCACTCGGTGACATCTTCGCCGGTCAATTCCAGATGCACCCCGCCCAAGCGCGTGCCTGCGGCGGCGTGCAGGTCGAACGACAGTTCCACCTCGCTACGGATGTTGTCGAACCGGCGCGTCTTGTAGCCGTTGCCGGTGCTCTCGGTATTGCCATGCATCGCATCGCACACCCACAGCACGCGCCGGCCGTCGCGCTTGACCGCATCCAGCAGCGGCGGCAATTTCTCGGCAATCTGTGCGGCGCCCATGCGGTGAATGAAGCTCAGGCGGCCTGGCTCATCTTCGGGATTGAGCACATCCATCAAACGCAGTAACTGATCCGGCTGCACCGACGGCCCCACCTTGATCGCAATCGGATTGCGCACGCCGCGCAGATATTCCACATGCGCGCCGTCCAGCGCCGCGGTGCGCATACCGATCCACGGGTAATGCGTACTCAGGTTGAACCAGCCCCATTGGCGCGGCACCTGCCGGGTCAAACCTTCTTCGTAGGGCAGCAGCAAAGCCTCATGCGAGGTGTAGAAGTCGATGCGATTGAGGTTGTAGACCTCCGCTCCCGACAACGTCTCCATGAAGCGCACCGCATCGCCGATCGAGGACACCATCTTCTGGTAGTCGGCTGCCAGCGGCGAATAACCCACCCACTGCAGATTCCAGTATTCGGGATGATGCAGGTCAGCGAAGCCGCCATCGATCAGCGCCCGCACGAAATTCATCGTCATCGCCGAGCGCGAATGCGCGGTGATCATGCGCCGCGGATCGGGCACGCGCGCGGCCTCGGTGAAGGCTGGCGCATTGATTACATCGCCGCGGTAGCTCGGCAGCGTTACGCCATCGCGCGTCTCGGTATCGGCCGAACGCGGCTTGGCGTACTGGCCTGCAAACCGGCCCACCCGCACGACCGGCAGGCGCAAGCCATGCACCAGCACCAGGCTCATTTGCAGCAGCACCTTCAGGCGATTGGAGATGGTGCCCGATTCGCAATCGCTGAAGTTCTCCGCGCAGTCGCCGCCCTGCAGCAGGAAGCGCTTGCCCTCCTGCGCTTCGGCCAGCTGGCGCTTGAGCGCGAAGATTTCCCACGACGTCACCAACGGCGGCAATTGGCGCAGCTCATCGAGCGTGTGCTCAAGCGCCGCCGCGTCCGGATAAGTCGGCATCTGCAGCGCCGTGCGCTGGCGCCAGCTTTGCGGCGACCAGGCGTCCGGCTGGTGGTCGGTCGAGGGGGAAGAAGCGGACATCGTGTACTCCAGAAGATCGCAGACGCCGGCCGCAGCCGGACCCATCAGAACAACTTGCGCGGGCCGCGGTGCTTGAAGCCCGCATACAGCGCCCACAGGGCCAGGCCGACAAACCAGACCATGCTCCACATCGGCATGCTCAGCCCCAGGAAACGCCAATCGATATTGCCGCAGTCACCGGTGCCGGTCAGCACCGTGCGGAACACTTCGAACGGGCCCATCGTTTCGCTCAGAAAACTCAGCGGCGGCCCACACGAAGACATCATGTCCTTGGGACGGATCTGCACCCACACATGCCGCGCCGCAATGCCCATGCCCACGCCGGCAGCAATGAAGGCCAGCACGCCATACGCCTTGCGCCCACCCGCCCCGCGTGGGCCATGCAAGGCGCCCAGCAGGAACAGCAGGGCCAGTGCGGCGAACGCGATGCGCTGGAAAATGCACAGCGGGCAAGGCTCCAGGCCCAGATGCAGCTGCACGTAGATCGCATAGGCCAGCAAGCCGGCACAGGCCAGAAAGCCCAGCACGAATTGCGCCCGAAAACCCCAACGGAATGGATTCATCGTTACCGCTTGCCAAGGACCAAGATGCGGATTATCTGCCATCCCCGGCCCGCTGACCACGCATGCTCGGGGCCGCTGCGGCAATCCGTGCCGATGCTACGCGTAACTGACACCTGCTTCGCTTGATTGCCTGCGACCGCGCGCCGCTTTCGACCAGAGCAGCCTGGCGCAGGAACCGCTGGTGGCGACGCGCGGCAGTATCGCTACTGACGGGGGGCGTCAGCCCGTTGATACAGGTGCTGGGGCACTACCAGAACACAGCTCTACAGCGAACGTGAATGAGGTTATCGGCCCTCGCCGCTTACGTCCTTTCGCATCCGCACCCGGGGCAAGCAGATGGCGTGCGCCGGTGGTGTGGGCAGCAGCGCTGGGTGCGCGTGAACAGGCTAGGACCGCATCGCTACTGCGATGGCATCAGCGCGCTCTTCAATGGCCGCAGTCCACGGTGGACGTTACGGATATCCAGATGCCGCCCCTTCCGCGCACCGGCCGACACTGTCATCCCAGCGCCTGCAAGCCAGCACACACCTCACCGCTGGTCCACAACGAAAAAGCCCGGCATCAGCCGGGCTCCTTCAAAAATCTTTGCGACGAGACGATCCGATTACTCGGACACTTCCTCGGCGACGACCGGACGGTCGACCAGCTCCACATACGCCATCGGCGCATTGTCACCGGCACGGAAGCCAGCCTTCAGGATGCGCAGGTAGCCGCCGGGACGGGTCGCGTAACGCGGGCCCAGCTCGACGAACAGCTTGCCCACGGCTTCCTTGTCGCGCAGGCGGGCGAACGCCAGACGACGGTTTGCAACGCCATCGACCTTGCCGATGGTGATCAGCGGCTCGGCAACACGACGCAGTTCCTTGGCCTTCGGCAAGGTGGTCTTGATCAGCTCGTGCTTGAACAGCGAGGCTGCCATGTTGCGGAACATGGCTTCGCGGTGCGCGCTGGTGCGGTTGAACTTACGACCGGATTTCTGGTGACGCATGAGTGTGATTTCCTATGGAATATTGAGACTACTGAGAAACGTTGTCGCCATCCTGGCGCTGTTGAATGGACTGCGGTTGGTCCGAGCCGGTTGTCCTTGACCGGGTGTCACCGCGGGCTTTGGCCCGTCGATGTAAAAAAAGCATGGGCGCCCGAAGACGCCCATGCGGTGTTGCATTAACCAAGCATGCCGTGCTGAGCGACACCGGCCGGCGGCCAGTTCTCCAGCTTCATACCCAGTGCAAGGCCGCGCTGTGCCAGCACTTCCTTGATTTCGGTCAGCGACTTCTTGCCCAGATTCGGGGTCTTGAGCAGCTCGACTTCGGTCTTCTGAATCAGATCGCCGATGTAATAGATGCTCTCAGCCTTCAGGCAGTTGGCCGAACGCACGGTCAGCTCGAGGTCGTCGATCGGGCGCAGCAGCACCGGATCCACGCCGCTGGCAGCCGGCTTGGCCGCACCGCGATCGCGGTGGGTGAAATCGCCGAACACCGACAGCTGATCGCTGAGGATGTCGGCGGCGGTGCGCACTGCTTCCTCGGCATCGATCGTGCCGTTGGTTTCGATATCGATGACCAGCTTGTCGAGGTCGGTGCGCTGTTCGACGCGTGCAGCTTCCACGGCATAGGCAACGCGACGCACGGGCGAGAACGACGCATCCAGCATCAGACGACCGATGGTGCGGGTCTCTTCGTCCGGACGACGACGCGCGGCAGCCGGCTGATAGCCGAAACCACGCTCGATCTTCAGGCGCATGTTCAGCGCCGTGTCCTTGGTCAGGTGGCAGATCACGTGGTCGCCGTTGATGATCTCAACGTTGTGATCGGTCCTGATGTCGGCCGCAGTGACCGTACCCGGACCCTGCTTGGACAACGACAGCGTGGCGCTGTCACCACTGTGCATCCGGATTGCCACATCCTTCAGGTTGAGCAGGACGTCAAGCACGTCTTCCTGCAGCCCTTCGACCGTGGTGTACTCATGCAGCACGCCGTCGATTTCGACCTCGGTGATCGCAAAACCGGGGATCGACGACAACAGCACACGACGCAGGGCATTGCCCAGCGTGTGCCCGTAACCGCGCTCCAACGGTTCGATTACGACCTTTGCGCGGTTGTCGGTAAGACGTTCGATCTGCGGACCGCGTGGGCGCAGAACCTGGTTGGCGGTAACCGTCATGTTGCGGGGTCTCCTGCGAACCTCCGGCAGTGCCGGAGGCTCTCCAATGTGAATTACTTCGAATACAACTCGACAATCAGCGCTTCGTTGATATCCGAAGGCAGGTCGGCGCGATCCGGAACGGCCTTGAACACGCCGCTGAACTTCTTCGAATCGACTTCGACCCACGACGGTGTCATGTCGTGCTGCTCAGCCACGGTCAGGGCTTCCTGCACGCGGAGCTGCTTCTGTGCCTTTTCCGACAGCGTGATCGCATCGCCAGCCTTGATCTGGTACGAAGCCAGGTTCACCGACTTGCCATTGACCAGCACGCCACGGTGCGACACCAGCTGGCGCGCGGCCGGACGGGTGACGGCAAAGCCCATGCGGTAGCAGACGTTGTCCAGACGGGTTTCCAGCAACTGCAGCAGGTTCTCGCCGGTGTTGCCCTTCTTGGTCGAGGCCTTCTTGTAGTAGTTGCGGAACTGACGCTCCAGCAAACCGTAGATGCGCTTGACCTTCTGCTTTTCACGCAGCTGGGTAGCGTAGTCGGAGAGCTTGCCCTTGCGAGCCGCGCCGTGCTGGCCGGGCTTCTGCTCAAGCTTGCACTTGGAGTCCAGCGCACGCGCCGGGCTCTTGAGGGAAAGGTCGGCGCCTTCACGGCGCGCGAGCTTACAGGTAGGACCGATATAACGAGCCATTTCTTATCGCTCCCTTTAGACGCGACGCTTCTTCGGCGGACGGCACCCGTTGTGCGGGATTGGCGTCACGTCGATGATGTTGGTGATCTTGTAGCCCACGTTGTTCAACGAACGCACGGCCGACTCACGGCCCGGACCCGGACCCTTGATACGCACTTCCAGCGACTTCACGCCGTAGTCGAGCGCAGCGCGGCCAGCCTTTTCGGCGGCAACCTGAGCAGCGAACGGGGTCGACTTGCGCGAACCACGAAAACCGGCGCCGCCGGACGTAGCCCACGACAGCGCATTACCCTGGCGATCGGTGATGGTGACGATGGTGTTGTTGAACGAAGCGTGGACGTGAGCGACGCCGTCAGTGATGACGCGCTTGATCTTCTTCTTCGTTTTCTTTTCTGCTGGCTTTGCCATGATCTATCCCTTACTTCCTGATCGCCTTGCGCGGACCCTTACGGGTGCGGGCGTTGGTACGGGTACGCTGACCACGCAGCGGGAGACCACGGCGATGACGCAGACCGCGATAGCAGCCCAGATCCATCAGTCGCTTGATCGCGATACCGATTTCGCGGCGCAGGTCGCCTTCGACGACATACTTGCCGACTTCGGCGCGCAGGCGCTCGATTTCGGGTTCGGACAGATCACGAATCTTCGTGGTCGAGGTGACGCCTGCGGATTCGCAGAGCTTCTTAGAACGGGTACGGCCGATGCCGTAGATGCTTTGCAACCCGACCCAGACGTGCTTCTGGGCTGGCAGGTTGACGCCTGCAATACGCGCCATGACGCGATTCTCCAACTGAGTGATGGCCCGACAGCGCCCAGGCGCCATCCGGCAGGATGGATCAAAAGTGAACTCGGAATTGTAGCAAGGCCTCGGATTGCTTTGAAGCCCGTGGAACCAAAAGTTCCATGGACCCGGCGTGGGGAGTGTGCCCTCGCTCCGGCGCCGGACGGTGTTGATCCAGAAAACTGCTCCGAATCGCCTGTGCTACTCCCGCACAGGACCACCCCGTCACACCCGCGCGCGAGACGTCGCGCGAGCCGCCCTTCTGATCGGAAGATCGTGGCCCGGGAACCAGGCCGTCTTCACGTAATGAAGAACTAGTGTACCACTTAACCGCGCGCCAGACCGCCGCGCGAGCCGCCCTTGAGGTTGGCCTTCTTCAGCAGGCTCTCATACTGGTGCGACATCAGATGCGCCTGGATCTGCGCAATGAAGTCCATCACCACCACCACCGCAATCAACAGCGAGGTGCCACCGAAGTGGAACGAGGTGCCGAGCTGCGTGCGCATGATTTCCGGCAGCAGGCAGACGATCACCAGGTACAGCGAACCGGCGGCAGTCAGGCGGGTCAGCACGCCGTCGACATAGTCGGCGGTGGCCTTGCCCGGCCGGATACCCGGAATCAACGCACCCGACTTCTTGAGGTTGTCGGCGGTTTCCTGCGAGTTGAAGACCAGCGCGGTATAGAAGAATGCGAAACCAATAATCAGCGCTGCAAACACCAGCATGTGCACCGGCTCACCAGGGCCCAGGGCGTTGGCGATGCGCTGCAGCCACGAACCCACGCCACTGCCGGAGGCAGCCTGGCCAGACCACATCGACAGCGTGGCGGGGAACGCCAGGATGCTGGATGCGAAGATCGGCGGAATCACGCCGGCCATGTTGAGCTTGAGCGGCAGGAACGAGGTCTGATTCATGTACGCGTTACGACCACCCTGGCGACGCGCATAGTTCACCGTAATGCGCCGCTGCCCGCGCTCGACGAACACCACGAACAGCGTAAATGCCAAGATCGTAATGACGATCAGCAGCAGCGAAATGAAGCTCAGGTTGCCTTCGCGGAACGCTTCGACGGTCTGGATCGCCGCCGACGGCAGACCGGCTACGATGCCGGCAAAGATGATCAGCGACACACCGTTACCGATGCCGCGCTCGGTGACCTGCTCGCCAACCCACATCAGGAAGATGGTGCCAGCGGTCAGCGCAATCACTGCGGTGAGCACAAAGCCCATGCCCGGGGCGTACACCACCGGAGCGCCACCCGGAGCGGTCTGGTTCTGCAGCGCGAGCGCGATACTGCCGCCCTGCACCACTGCCAGAAGCACCGCACCGATGCGCGAATATTGGGTGATCTTGCGTCGGCCGGATTCGCCTTCCTTCTGCATCGCCTTCAGGGCGGGAAAGATGTGCGTGGCCAACTGGATCACGATCGATGCCGAAATGTACGGCATCACGTTCAGCGCAAAAATGCTGAAACGGTGCAGGGCGCCGCCCGAGAACATGTTGAACATGTCCACGATGCCGCCACCCTGCGCCTGCATCAACGAAAGCATGGCATCGGGATTGACGCCAGGCACCGGCACATAGCAGCCGATGCGATAGACGATCAATGCCCCGAGGACGAACAACAGCCGCTGGCGAAGTTCCGTGAACTTGCCAAGCCCGCCACCGAGGTTACCAATGCCAGCCTGCGCCATCTGCCGATTACTCCTCTACGCTGCCGCCAGCAGCTTCGATTGCTGCCTTGGCACCTGCGGTTGCCGCAACGCCCTTCAGCACGAACTTCTTGCTCAGCTCGCCCTTCAGCACGATCTTCGCCTTCTTGGCGCGGCTCGGTACCAGATTGGCCGCACGCAACGCTGCAAAGTCGATCTCACCGGCTTCCAGCTTATCCAGCTGATAGGACAACACTTCAGCGCTGTCACGCGCCATCTTGGAGCGGAAACCGATCTTCGGCAGACGACGCTGCATCGGGGTCTGGCCGCCTTCGAAGCCAGCCTTGATCTTGCCGCCTCCCTTACGTGCGAACGAACCCTTGTGGCCGCGGCCGCAGGTCTTGCCCAGGCCGGAGCCGATGCCGCGGCCGACGCGCGTGCGCTCGGTACGGGCGCCGTCAGCGGGCTTGAGGTCATTGAGATGCATAGTCATGGGATTAGTCCTCAACCTTGACGAGGTAGTGAACCGTATTGATCAGGCCACGCACCTGCGGGCTGTCCTTGAGTTCACGCACATCGTTGATCTTATTCAGGCCCAACGCATGCACCGACAGGCGGTGACGCGACTGGGTACCACGCAGGCCACGCACCAGGCGCACCTTCACAGTCTTGCCAGTGTCCTTAGCCATGGTTGAGCTCCTCCACCTTCTTGCCGCGCTTGGCCGCAACACGCGCCGGCGACTGCACTTCCGACAGACCCTTCAGGGTTGCACGGACCAGGTTGATCGGATTACGCGAACCAACCGCCTTGGCCAGCACGTTCTTGACGCCGACCGCCTCCAGCACAGCGCGCATGGCGCCGCCTGCGATGACGCCCGTACCTTCCGACGCCGGCTGCATGTAGACGCGGGCTGCGCCGTGACCGGACTTGACGGCATGCCACAAGGTGCCGTTGTTCAGATCAACCGTAGCCAGGTTCTTGCGCGCCTGCTCCATCGACTTCTGGATAGCGACCGGCACTTCGCGCGCCTTGCCGTAACCAAAACCGACCTTGCCCAGACCATCGCCGACCACGGTCAGCGCGGTGAAGGTGAACTGGCGACCGCCCTTGACGGTCTTGCTGACGCGGTTGACCGCGACCAGCTTCTCGATCATGCCGTCGTCGACTTTCTCTTCGCGGTTACGGTCGCGATCACGACCCCGCGGTGCACGTTCTTCTGCCATCTTGATTCCTTGAGTGATTAAGTATGTACGGCTCGAGGCCGCTTATGGTTGTGGAATACAGCGGTGTTCCCGGCGCCATTGCAGAAGAATGGGACGGCCCGGCAGACCCTGCCGGCGGTGGACGTGGAGACGACGCGAGGCCGCCTCCACAGCAGTGCTTTAGAACTGCAGGCCGCCTTCGCGGGCTGCATCGGCAAGCGCCTTGATGCGGCCGTGGTAGCGGTAGCCCGAGCGGTCGAATGCGACCTTCTCGATGCCCGCAGCCTTGGCGCGCTCGGCGATCAGCTTGCCAACCTTGACGGCGGCGTCGCTGTTCTTGCCATTCTTCAGGCCGTCCTTGACGTCGGCCTGCAGAGTGTTCGCGGCTGCGATCACCTTGGAACCGTCGGCAGTGAAGACCTGCGCATACAGGTGCTGACCGGTGCGCAGCACCGACAGACGGGCGACGCCCAGTTCGCGGATGTGCGCACGGGTGGACTTGGCGCGACGCAGACGGGCAATGTTCTTGTTGATGCTCATGGTTTAATCCTATGAAAGCTGAAGGAAACAGGCTTCGGTACGAACCCGACCACGCATGGCCGGACCCGCAGAACGACCTGCATTAAGCCTTCTTGGCTTCCTTGCGAATGATGACTTCACCGGCGTACTTCACACCCTTGCCCTTATAGGGCTCCGGCGGACGGAAACCGCGGATCTTGGCGGCGACTTCGCCGACGCGCTGCTTGTCTGCGCCCTGGACCAGGATTTCGGTCTGGGTCGGGGTCGACAGCGTGATGCCTTCCGGCGCCACGAACACCAGCGGGTGCGAGAAGCCGAGCGCCAGGCTCAGATCCTTGCCCTGCATGGCGGCACGATAACCGACGCCCACCAGCTCGAGCTTGCGCTCGAAACCTTCGGAAACGCCCTTGATCATGTTGGCGAGGATCGCGCGCACGGTGCCGGTGATGGCGATCTGCGACGGATCATTGGCCGACAGGGTTGCAACGTCGCCGTCGATGGCGATTTCAACGCCGACCGGCTTCTGCAGGGTCAGGGTGCCCTTCGGGCCCTTGACGCTGATCAGCTCGGGCTGGACGTTGAGCTCAACACCCTTCGGAAGGGACACAGGCTTCTTGGCTACACGGGACATGTTCGATTCCTTCCCTTAGGCCACGAAGCACAGGACTTCACCACCAACGCCGGCTTCGCGAGCCTGCGCATCGGTCATGATGCCCTTCGACGTGGAGATGATGGCGATACCCAGGCCACCCAGGACCTTGGGCAGTTCGGTCTTGCCACGGTACTGGCGCAGACCCGAGCGCGAGAAACGCTTCAGGGTCTCGATGACCGGACGGCCTTCGAAATACTTCAGCACGATTTCCAGCTCCGACTTGTTGTTCTCGGTCGCTGTGACGCGCAGGTCGGTGATGTAACCCTCGTCCTTCAGGACTTGGGCGATCGCAACCTTGATCTTGGATGACGGCAATTTCACCGTCTGCTTACCAACCGCGGCCGCATTCTTGATGCGAACCAGCAGGTCGGCGATGGGATCAGTCATGCTCATATGAGTACCTTTGAGTGCACCGATATCCGCTTTCGCGAAAATCTTGTGTTTTCCTGGGGATGGGCCAGGACCCTTGAACGCTTCACCTCACCCTCACGGGCAAGACAGAAGCGGAAGTATACGACAAAAGAGCCCGACTTGCGTCGGACTCCCTTGTTGAACAGAACAAACCTGTTCCAACCGGCCGCGAGCGGCCGAATTGTGATTACCAGCTGGCCTTGCGCAGACCCGGAACGTCACCGTTCATGGTTGCCTTGCGCAGCATGTTGCGACCCAGACCGAACTTGCGGTAGACACCGCGCGGACGACCGGACAGCTCGCAACGGTTGCGGTGGCGGCTCGGCGACGAATCGCGCGGCAGCTTCTGCAACTTGGTCGACGCATCGATCTTCTCTTCGTAGGACGCATCCTGACTGGAGAGGATCTTCTTCAGCGCATCACGCTTGCCGGCGAACTTCTTTGCCAGCTTTGCCCGCTTGATGTCGCGGTGGATCATGGAGGTCTTTGCCATTTCGGATGTCCTCGACGGTCAGTTACGGAACGGGAACTTGAACGCTGCCAGCAGCGCCTTCGCTTCCGCATCCGTCTTGGCGGTGGTGGTGATGGCGATATCCATACCGCGAATCGCGTCGACGGCGTCGAAGTCGATTTCCGGGAAGATGATCTGTTCCTTCACACCCATGTTGAAATTGCCACGGCCGTCAAAGGAGCGGCCCGACACACCACGGAAGTCGCGCACGCGCGGCAACGAGATGTTGATCAGACGGTCCAGAAACTCGTACATCTTGGCGCGACGCAACGTGGTCTTGCAGCCGATCGGCCAACCGTCGCGGATCTTGAACGATGCGACCGAAACGCGCGACTTGGTGACCACCGGCTTTTGACCGGAAATCTTGGACATGTCGGCGACCGCATTTTCCAGGATCTTCTTGTTGGTTGCTGCTTCGCCCACGCCCATGTTGAGCGTGACCTTGACCAGCTTCGGCACTTCCATCGGATTGGTGTAGCCGAATTCCTTCATGAGGGCCGGCACCACGTTTTCCTTGTAAAACTTTTCGAGACGAGTGTTCATGATCTCATTCCTCAGGCGTCGAGCGCCTCACCGCTGGAGCGGAACACACGCAATTTGCGTCCATCCTCCAGCACCTTGAAGCCAACGCGCTCGCCCTTGCCCGTTGCCGGGTTGACGATATTGACGTTGGAGATATGGATCGACGCTTCACGCTCGACCACGCCGCCGGCGACACCCGCCTGCGGGTTCGGCTTGGTATGGCGCTTGATGACGTTGGCGTTGGAGACGATCACGCGATCGCCCTCCACACGCACCACTTCACCCTGCTTACCCTTGTCCTTGCCGGTGTTGATGACGACCTGGTCGCCCTTCTTGATACGGTTAGCCATGTGTATGTCCTCCGCTCACAGCACTTCGGGAGCGAGCGAGACGATCTTCATGAACTTCTCGGAACGCAGCTCGCGCGTCACCGGCCCGAAGATGCGGGTCCCGATCGGCTCCTGCTTGTTGTTCAACAGCACAGCGGCATTGCCGTCGAAGCGGATCAGCGAACCGTCGGGACGGCGCACACCCTTGCGGGTACGCACCACGACGGCGTCGTAGACTTCGCCCTTCTTGACCTTGCCACGCGGGATGGCGTCCTTGACGGTCACCTTGATGATGTCACCGATGTGTGCGTAGCGGCGCTTAGAGCCGCCCAGCACCTTGATGCACATCACTTCCTTGGCACCCGAATTGTCGGCCACATCGAGGTAGCTCTGCATCTGGATCATGATTCAGATCTCCCTTAGACGGCCGCACGGGTGACGATTTCGACCACCCGCCAGTTTTTGGTCTTGGACATTGGCGCAATTTCAGTCACGCGCACGACATCGCCTTCGTTGCAGGCATTGTCGGCGTCGTGTGCGTGCAGCTTGGACGAGCGCTTGATGTACTTACCGTACAACGGGTGCTTGACCTGGCGCTCCACCAACACGGTGACCGTCTTGTCCATCTTGTTGCTGACGACACGGCCTTCGACCGTGCGCAGCGTTTGCTTTTCGTTGTTGTCGCTCATCGCGGCCATCCTTACTGGGTGCTGCCGAGCAGGTGCTTGACGCGAGCAATCTCGCGGCGCACCCGGCGGGTTTCGTGGGTCTTCGGCAGCTGGCCGGTGACCTGCTGCATGCGGAGCGAGAATTGCTCCTTACGCAGATCGGTCAGGTGGGCCTTCAGTTCGTCAGCCGACTTCTCGCGGAGTTGTTTGATATCCATCAGCGCACCGTCCGGGTCACGAAAGTGGTGGTCACCGAAAGCTTCGCGGCGGCAAGGCGGAACGCCTCACGTGCGATGTCCTCGGGAATACCCTCGATTTCATAGATCATGCGGCCCGGCTGAATCTGCGCGACCCAGTACTCCACGTTGCCCTTACCGGAGCCCATGCGGACTTCGATCGGCTTCTTGGTGATCGGCTTGTCGGGGAACACACGGATCCACATCTTGCCGCCCTTTTTGACGTGGCGGCTGATCGTACGGCGGGCGGCCTCGATCTGACGCGCGGTCAGCTGACCGTGCGCAGTGGCCTTGAGGCCGTATTCGCCGAAGCTGACGGCGTTTCCGCTCCATGCCAGGCCGTCATTGCGGCCCTTGTGCATTTTGCGATATTTGGTTCGCTTGGGTTGCAACATTGCCGTTACCTCGCTTCACGAGCCGGGCGCGAAGGACGGTCACCACGGTCGCCGCGATCGTTACGATCGTTGCGCGGGCTGTCGTCCTGCTTCTCCTGGCCAACCTGGGAGAAGTCAAAGACCTCGCCCTTATAGATCCAGACCTTGATCCCGATGATGCCGTACGTCGTGGACGCCTCGGCAAAACCGTAATCGATGTCGGCACGTAGCGTGTGCAGCGGCACGCGGCCTTCGCGGTACCACTCCGAACGGGCGATTTCTGCACCGTTGAGGCGGCCAGCCACATTGACCTTGATGCCCAGGGCACCCAGGCGCATCGCGTTACCGACCGAGCGCTTCATTGCACGGCGGAACATGATGCGACGCTCCAGCTGCTGCGCGATCGACTCGGCGACCAGCTGCGCGTCCAGCTCCGGCTTGCGCACTTCGGTGACGTTGATGTGGGCAGGAACACCCATCATCTCGCTCACTTCCTTGCGCAGCTTTTCGATGTCCTCACCACGCTTGCCGATCACCACGCCCGGACGGGCAGTGTGGATCGTCACGCGGGCGGTTTTGGCAGGGCGCTCGATCAAGATCTTGCTGATGCCTGCCTGCGCGAGCTTCTTGCGCAGCATTTCACGCACTTTCAGGTCGGCTGCCAGATAAGCGGCGAAGTCGGCCTTGCTTGCGTACCACTTGGAATTCCAGTCCTTGGCGATGCCGAGGCGGATTCCAGTCGGATGAACTTTATGACCCATGGTCTTTTCCTTTCCGCTTACTTGGCGGCGCCCACAACCACAGTGATGTGGCTGGTGCGCTTGAGGATGCGGGTACCGCGGCCTTTCGCCCGCGCCATGAAACGCTTCAGGGAGGGACCTTCATCAACCATGATGGTCTTGACCTTCAGCTCGTCGACATCCGCGCCCTGATTGTTTTCGGCATTGGCAATTGCCGACTCCACGACCTTTTTGATCAGGTGTGCAGCCTTTTTGTCCGAAAACTTCAGCAGATTGACCGCACGCTCGGCGGACAGTCCACGCACCTGGTCAGCGACCAGGCGGGCCTTCTGCGGGGAGATGCGCGCGGTGCGCAGGATTGCTTTCGCTTCCATCGTCATCTCTCCTTACCTGCTCGACTTCTTGTCGCCACCGTGACCCTTGAAGGTCCGGGTGACGGCAAATTCGCCGAGCTTGTGGCCGACCATATTCTCGTTGACGAGCACCGGAATGTGGTTCTTACCGTTATGCACGGCGATGGTGATGCCTACCATTTCCGGCAGGATCATCGAACGGCGCGACCAGGTCTTGATCGGCTTCTTGCTACCCGCAGCGGACTCCACCTTCTTTGCAAGGTGGTGATCGACGAACGGGCCCTTCTTAAGTGAACGTGCCATGGTCGATTAGCCCCTACGATCGCGGACGATGAATTGCTGGGTGCGCTTGTTCTTGCGCGTCTTGTAACCCTTGGTCGGAACACCCCACGGGGTGACCGGATGCGGATTACCCTGGCCAGCCTTGGCCTCACCACCACCGTGCGGGTGATCGACCGGGTTCATGGCCGCACCGCGAACGGTCGGGCGAACACCGCGCCAACGCTTGGCGCCGGCCTTGCCCAGCTTCTCGAGGTTGTGCTCGTCGTTGCCGACTTCGCCGATGGTGGCGCGGCACTCGACCGGCACCTTGCGCATTTCGCCCGAGCGCAGACGCAGCGTGGCATAGATGCCTTCGCGAGCGACCAGCTGGATGGCTGCACCGGCTGCACGTGCGATCTGAGCGCCCTTACCCGGCTTCAGCTCGATACCGTGGACCGTCGTACCGACCGGGATGTTGCGCAGCGGCAGCGTGTTACCGGTCTTGATCGGTGCGTTGGCACCGGCGATGACCTGGTCACCCGCCTTCAGGCCCTTGGGGGCGATGATGTAGCGGCGCTCGCCGTCGACGTAGCACAGCAGGGCGATATGAGCGGTACGGTTCGGATCGTATTCAATCCGTTCCACACGCGCCGGAATGCCTTCCTTGTTGCGCTTGAAGTCGATGATGCGGTAATGCTGCTTGTGGCCACCACCGACGTGACGCACGGTGATGCGGCCATGGTGGTTACGACCACCGGACTTGCTCTGCGAGTCGAGCAGTGCCGCATGCGGCGCGCCCTTGTGCAGATCGGGAGTAACCACGCGCACGGCGGAACGACGGCCGGGAGAGGTGGGTTTGAACTTCATCAATGGCATGGGTTGGACCTCAGGCCTTGGCCGTTACGTCGATGGACTGACCATCAACCAGGCGGACGTATGCCTTGCGCCAATTGCCACGGCTGCCAGCACGGTTACGGAAGGACTTGCTTTTACCCTTCACATTGACCACGTTGACCGCTTTGACCTTGACGTCGAACAACTGCTCAACTGCGGCCTTTACATCGGCTTTGGTGGCTTCGTTCGAAACTTCGAAGACATACTGGTTGGAGATTTCCTGCAGGCGCGCGGTCTTTTCGGAGACTCGCGGAGCACGCAGCACGCTGAAGATTTTTTCGTTGCTGCTCATGCCAGCCACTCCTCGACCTTCTTGACCGCGTCAGCGGTGATCACGACCGTGTCGGCCCCGACCAGAGCGACCGGATCCAGACCCTGCACATCACGCACCTGCACATAGGGCAGATTGCGGGCGGACAGATACAGGTGCTCGGAGGCTTCTTCGGTGACGATCAGCGGGCGCTTGCCCACATCCATCCCCTTCAGCTTCTCGATCAGACCCTTGGTCTTGGTTGCTTCGATGTCGAACGAGTCGACGATCATCAGACGACCCTGACGGTTCAGCTCGGAGAAGATCGCGCAGATGGCCGCACGGTACATCTTGCGGTTGACCTTCTGCTCGAAGCTGCGCGGCTTGGCCGCAAAGGTCACGCCGCCGCCGACGAAGATCGGAGCCGTCAGCGCGCCATGACGCGCACCGCCGCCCTTCTGCTTCTTCGACTTCTTGGTCGTGCCCGCAACTTCCGAACGCGTCTTCTGTGCCTTGGTGCCGGCGCGGCCGGCATTGCGATAAGCGACGACAACCTGGTGAACCAGATCTTCGCTGAATTCGCGACCGAACACGGCATCGGAGACCGAGACCTTGTTGTTGCTACCCGTGATAACGAGTTCCATCGTCATCTCTCCTTATGCCTTGCTCGCCGGACGGACGATCACGTCACCACCAGCTGCGCCAGGCACGGCGCCGCGGATAGCAATCAGACCACGTTCGACGTCGACCTTGACCACTTCCAGGTTCTGCGTGCTTTGCTGCACGGCGCCCATGTGGCCCGACATCTTCTTACCCGGGAAAACGCGACCCGGGGTCTGGCGCTGACCCAACGAACCCGGCGCGCGATGCGACAGCGAGTTACCGTGAGTTGCATCGCCCATACGGAAGTTGTAGCGCTTGATGGTGCCCTGGAAACCCTTACCCTTGGTGACGCCCTGGACGTCGACCTTCTGGCCGACCTCAAAGATGTCCGCCTTGATTTCGCCGCCGACGGCGAAATCGCCGAGCTGCGCATCTTCAACGCGGAATTCCCACAGGCCGCGACCCGCTTCCACCTTCGCCTTGACGAAGTGACCAGCAGCCGGCTTGTTAACCAGCGCGGCGCGACGGGCACCAACGGTAATCTGCACGGCGCTGTAGCCGTCAACTTCGACGGTCTTGATCTGCGCGATGCGGTTCGGAGTTGCTTCGATCAGCGTGACCGGTACCGAGCGGCCGTCTTCAGTAAAGACGCGGCTCATACCAGCCTTGCGGCCCACGAAGCCCAACGAATATTTCTTCGTCATGGTCGTAGTCCTCAGGTCAGCTTGATCTGGACGTCGACGCCAGCCGCGAGTTCGAGCTTCATCAGCGCGTCCACGGTCTTGTCGTTCGGGTCGACGATATCGAGCACACGCTTGTGCGTGCGGGTTTCGTATTGGTCACGCGCATCCTTGTCGGCATGCGGGGATACGAGGATGGTGTAACGTTCGATCTTGGTCGGCAACGGGATCGGGCCACGCACTTGCGCGCCGGTCCGCTTGGCCGTTTCGACGATCTCGCTGGCCGAACGGTCGATCAAACGATGATCGAACGCCTTCAGCCGAATCCGGATCTTTTGGTCCGCCATGACGGTGGGTTCCTTCGTTAAAAGAGCGACGGGCAAGGCCTCTGGGATACCTGCCCCGATATTCCTGCGTAGATGAAATCGCCGTGCATCCTGCCGACGAGGGCACTTCCTCCGCCCAAAAACTGGGGCAGGCCGGTAAACCGGTCTGCCCAGACGGAAAAGTATAATGCGCAACAAGAGCACGGTCAACAACGTGAGTTGCTGAGTGCTCCATGCGACGCGACCTTCCCGGTCTGGCGAACACGAGCGGCGTCCTGCCGTTCTTTTCGCTGTAACTCAGCGCCCTACCCAGGAACGCCGAGCCGCGCATTATAGCCACGTGATTTGGCCCGCGCAAGCCTTGCAGGATCAATCCCCGCAACGCGCCCCCGCTTCACTGCACAATAAAAAAGGGCCGGCTTGCGCCGACCCTTCTCTCTACTTTCCGGCGACCGAAGTCACCGGATTGCAGGCACTTACTTGACGATCTTGGCGACCACGCCGGCGCCGACGGTGCGGCCACCTTCACGGATTGCGAAGCGCAGACCTTCGTCCATCGCGACCGGGTTGATCAGGGTCACGACCATCTTCACGTTATCGCCCGGCATCACCATTTCCACGCCTTCCGGCAGCTGGCATGCGCCAGTGATGTCGGTGGTGCGGAAGTAGAACTGCGGACGGTAGCCCTTGAAGAACGGGGTGTGACGGCCGCCCTCGTCCTTCGACAGCACGTAGACTTCGGCTTCGAACTCGGTGTGCGGCTTGATCGAACCCGGCTTGCACAGCACCTGGCCGCGCTCCACGTCGTCACGCTTGGTGCCGCGCAGCAGCAGACCGGCGTTGTCGCCTGCCTGGCCCTGGTCCAGCAACTTGCGGAACATTTCAACGCCGGTGACCGTGGTCTTCTGCGTGTCGCGGATACCGACGATTTCGATTTCATCGCCGACCTTGATGATGCCGCGCTCGATACGACCGGTCACCACGGTGCCACGACCCGAGATCGAGAACACGTCTTCGACCGGCATCAGGAACGGACGGTCGACGTCGCGGGTCGGATCCGGAATAAAGGTATCCAGGGCTTCGACCAGCTTCAGGATCGCCGGCACACCGATGTCGCTCTGATCGCCTTCCAGCGCCAGACGGGCCGAACCGTGGATGATCGGGGTGTCGTCGCCCGGGAAGTCGTACTTGCTCAGGAGCTCACGCACTTCCATCTCGACCAGCTCAAGCAGCTCGGCGTCGTCGACCATGTCGGCCTTGTTCAGGAACACGACGATGTGCGGCACACCGACCTGACGCGAGAGCAGGATGTGCTCACGGGTCTGCGGCATCGGGCCGTCAGCGGCCGAACACACCAGGATCGCGCCATCCATCTGCGCAGCACCTGTGATCATGTTCTTGACGTAGTCGGCGTGGCCGGGGCAATCGACGTGCGCGTAATGGCGCACTGCGGACTCATATTCAACGTGCGCGGTCGAGATCGTGATACCACGCGCCTTCTCTTCCGGCGCTGCGTCGATCGCGTCGTACGCCTTGAACTCGCCACCGAAACGCTCGGCACCGATCTTGGTCAGCGCAGCGGTCAACGTGGTCTTGCCATGGTCGACGTGACCGATGGTGCCGACGTTAACGTGCAGCTTTTCGCGAAGAAATTTAGCTTTTGCCATGACTAACTACCTCTAAATTGGAAAATTTTGTGAAGCGGCTGAGCGAACTCAGCCCTTCTTGGTGACGGCGTCGGCGATGTTGGCCGGTGCCTCTTCGTAGTGGTCGAATTCCATTGAGAACGTCGCGCGACCCTGGCTCATCGAGCGCAGCGAGGTCGCGTAGCCGAACATTTCACCCAGCGGAATCATCGCGTTGATGATCTTGCCCGACGGGCTGTCGTCCTGACCCTGCAACACGCCACGACGGCGGCTCACGTCGCCCATCACGTCACCCAGGTAATCCTCCGGGCTGACGATTTCGACCTTCATGATCGGCTCCAGCAACACCGGGCTGGCTTTCGCGAAGCCCTGCTTGAACGCCATCGACGCGGCCAGCTTGAACGCCATTTCCGAGGAGTCGACGTCGTGGTACGAGCCGAACACCAGCTTGACCTTCACGCCCACCACCGGGAAGCCGGCGATCGGACCACTGGTGATCGTTTCGCGCAGACCCTTTTCAACCGAGGGGATGAATTCCTTCGGGATGATGCCGCCGGTGATGTCGTTGATGAAGAGGAAATCGTCCTTGACGCTATCGTTCTTGCGATCTTCTTCGGTCATCGGCGACAGCTCGATCACCACGTGACCGTACTGACCCTTACCACCGGACTGCTTGGCGTGCTTGTAGTCGGACTTGACGTCGGACTTGCGGATCGTTTCGCGGTAGGCCACCTGCGGCTTGCCGACGTTGGCCTCGACATTGAATTCGCGACGCATGCGGTCGACGATGATGTCCAGGTGCAACTCGCCCATGCCCGAGATGATGGTCTGGCCGGATTCTTCGTCGGTCTTGACGCGGAACGAGGGATCTTCCTGCGCCAGACGGCCCAGGGCCATGCCCATCTTTTCCTGGTCCGACTTGGTCTTCGGCTCCACCGCCATCGAGATCACCGGCTCCGGGAACACCATGCGCTCCAGGGTGATGATCTTGTCCTGCGCGCACAGGGTGTCACCGGTGGTGACGTCCTTCAGGCCCACAGCCGCGGCGATGTCGCCCGCACGCACTTCCTTGATCTCTTCGCGATTGTTGGAGTGCATCTGCAGGATGCGGCCCACGCGCTCTTTCTTCGACTTGACCGGGTTGTAGACCTGGTCGCCGGAGTTCAAGGTGCCCGAGTAGACACGGAAGAACGTCAGCGAACCGACGAACGGGTCGGTCATGATCTTGAACGCCAGTGCCGAGAACGGCGCGGTGTCCGTCGCATCACGGGTGTCTTCCTTCTCGTTTTCGTCGATGCCCTGCACCGGCGGACGATCGGCAGGCGACGGCAGCAGGTGCACGACGCCGTCGAGCATGGCCTGCACGCCCTTGTTCTTGAACGCCGAGCCACAGAACACCGGCACGATCTCGACCTTCAGGGTGCGCTCGCGCAGACCCGACAGGATCTCGTCTTCGCTCAGGTCGCCGTCGTTGAGGTACTTGTCCATCAGGGCTTCGCTGGCTTCAGCAGCCGCTTCGACCATGAACGAACGTGCCTCGGTCGCCACATCGACCAGATCGGCCGGAATGTCGCGATATTCGAAGGTGGTGCCCTGCGAAGCGGTATCCCAATGGATCGCCTTCATCTTGAGCAGATCAACCACGCCCTCAAAGCCGTCTTCGGCGCCGATCGGCACCTGCATCGGCACAGCATAAGCACCCAGACGGGCCTTCAGCTGCTCGACGACCTTGTCGAAGTTGGCACCGGTACGGTCCATCTTGTTGACGAAGGCCATGCGCGGCACCGAGTACTTGTTGGCCTGACGCCACACGGTCTCGGACTGCGGCTGCACGCCACCCACGGCGCACAGCACGAACACCGCACCGTCGAGCACGCGCAAGGAGCGCTCCACTTCGATGGTGAAGTCGACGTGCCCGGGGGTATCGATGATGTTGAAGCGGTGCTGCGGCATGGACTTGTCCATACCCGTCCAGAATGCGGTTGTCGCAGCGGAGGTGATGGTGATGCCACGCTCCTGCTCCTGCTCCATCCAGTCCATCACTGCAGCGCCGTCATGGACTTCGCCGATCTTGTGACTGACGCCGGTGTAGAACAGGATGCGCTCGGACGTGGTGGTCTTGCCGGCGTCGATGTGCGCCATGATGCCGAAGTTGCGGTAACGCTCGATGGGAGTGGTACGGGCCACGGGGAGCCTCTCAATTTCTTGGATTTCGGATGGCCGAACGCCGCCTTTCGGCGGCCTTCGGATTGGATGCGACGCTTTGCGCGTCGCAAACAGCACTCATATGGTGCTGAAGGGCCCCGTTACCAAGGCCCCCGAGGTCACCAGCGGTAATGTGCGAACGCCTTGTTCGCCTCCGCCATACGGTGAGTCTCTTCGCGCTTCTTGATCGCGCCGCCACGGCTTTCCGAGGCGTCCAACAGTTCTGCAGCCAGCTTGCGCGGCATGGTGTTCTCGCCACGCTTGCGCGCGGAATCGATCAACCAGCGCATTGCCAGCGCCATGCGACGGGAGGAGCGCACTTCGACGGGCACCTGATAGGTAGCACCACCGACGCGACGCGATTTGACTTCGACAGCCGGGGCCACGTTGTCCAGTGCTTTCTGCACCAGCTCGACGGCATTCGGATTCTTTTCGCCAATGACGTCCATTGCGCCATAGACAATTTTCTCAGCAACCGACTTCTTGCCACTTTGCATCACCATATTGATGAAGCGGGCAATGGTTTCGCTGCCATGCTTTGGATCAGGCAGGACGGTGCGCTGCGGAGTAGAACCTTTACGGGACATTGGTGTATTTCCTTAGCTCTTCGGGCGCTTGGCGCCGTACTTGGAACGACCTTGACGGCGCTTTGCGACGCCGGCGGCGTCCAGCGAACCACGGACGGTGTGATAACGCACACCGGGAAGATCCTTGACGCGACCACCACGAATCAGGACCACGGAGTGCTCCTGCAGGTTGTGGCCTTCACCACCGATGTAGCTGATGACCTCTTCCTGGTTCGTCAGGCGCACCTTGGCGACCTTACGAAGGGCCGAGTTCGGCTTCTTCGGGGTTGTGGTATAGACGCGTGTGCAAACGCCACGGCGCTGCGGACACTTGTCCAGTGCCGGGGAGGCACTCTTGTAGGTGGTCGCCTGCCGAGGCTTGCGGACCAGCTGATTAATCGTTGCCATCAGTCGATTCTTCTGATTGGAGGCCAAAAAACGGCCTTGCATGAAAACGAAGGCAGGCCGAATAACGGCCCGCCGAGACAGGGAAGTATAGCTGGCAGGACGAAACTCCGTCAACTTCACGGAAATCTAACCCTGCTGGCCCATCCAAAGGCCGGAAAATGGAGGGCCTCCTGCCCTCCTTTTCGCTTGGCTACCGGCGGCCTTGCGGCCGCCGTCGGAGCGCTTACTCCTCGTCCGCACCAGCGTCGGCCACGGTCGCGACCGGTTCAGCCACTGCCGGCTTGCCGGACAGCGTTTCCATTTCCGAGTCGGTCAGACCCGATGCCTTGCGGCGACCGGCGTGATACGCCAGACCGGTACCGGCCGGAATCAAACGACCCACGATGACGTTTTCCTTCAGACCGCGCAGGTTGTCGCGGGTGCCGCGGACGGCAGCCTCTGTCAACACGCGTGTGGTCTCCTGGAACGACGCCGCCGAGATGAACGACTCGGTGGCCAGCGAGGCCTTGGTGATACCCAGCAGCACCGGGTCGTACTTGGCCGGCAGCTCGTTGCGCGTGACCAGGCGTGCATTTTCCTCGATGACGCGCTGGCGCTCGACCTGCTCGCCGTTGAGGAACTTGCTGTTGCCCTGATCGGTGATCTCGACCTTACGCAGCATCTGGCGAGTGATCACCTCGATGTGCTTGTCGTTGATCTTCACGCCCTGCAGGCGGTACACGTCCTGGATTTCCTTGACCAGATACGCGGCCAGCGGCTCGACACCCAGCAGACGCAGGATGTCCTGCGGGCTCGGCTCGCCGTCCACCACGGTCTCGCCCTTGGTCACGTGCTCGCCTTCGAACACGATGATCTGGCGGTACTTGGGGATCAGCTCTTCGTGTTCGCTGCCATCGGTGTCCTTGATGATCAGACGCTGCTTGCCCTTGGTGTCCTTACCGAAGCTGATGATGCCCGAGCGCTCGGCCAGGATCGCAGGATCCTTCGGCTTGCGTGCTTCGAACAGATCGGCCACGCGCGGCAGACCACCGGTGATGTCGCGGGTCTTCGACGCTTCCTGCGGGATCTTCGCCACCACGTCGCCCACGCCGACGGCGGCGCCGTCCTGCAGGTTGACGATCGAGCGCGGCGGCAGCAGGTACTGCGCCGGCAGATCCGTGTTCGGAATGGTCAGATCATTGCCCTTGGCATCAACGATGCGCACGATCGGGCGCAGCTCCTTGGCCTGGGCACCACGACGCTTCGGGTCGGTGATTTCGCGCGACGCCAGACCAGTCAGTTCGTCGGTCTTCTCGATGACGGTGACGCCGTCGACGAAGTCGATGAAGCGAATGAAACCGGCCACTTCCGACACGATCGGGTGGTTATGCGGATCCCAATTGGCCACGGCCTGACCGGCCTTGACTGCATCACCATCCTTGGCGGTGATGGTGGCACCGTAGGGCAGCTTGTAACGCTCACGCTCACGGCCATGGCCATCGAGCACGGACAGTTCGCCCGAACGCGAGACCGCAACCAGTGCGCCGCTGGCATGCGCCACCGACTTGAGGTTGTTGAACTTCACCGAACCGGTGGTCTTGACGGTGATGTTGTCCACCGCAGCCGCACGCGATGCCGCACCACCGATGTGGAACGTACGCATGGTGAGCTGGGTACCCGGCTCACCGATCGACTGCGCGGCGATGACGCCGACCGCTTCGCCGATGTTGACCTGGTGACCACGTGCGAGATCGCGGCCGTAGCAGCGTGCGCACACGCCGAACGAGGATTCGCAGCTGATGGTCGAACGCACCTTCACCGATTGCACGCTGGCGTCTTCCAGCTTGGCAACCCAGGCTTCGTCGAGCAGCGTGTTGCGGGTGACGATCGGTTCTTCGTCGTTGCCCGGCAGGTACACGTCCTCGGCCACGACACGGCCCAGCACGCGCTCCTTCAACGGCTCCACCACGTCGCCGCCTTCCACGATCGGGGTCATGATCAACCCCTCGGTGGTGCCGCAATCGACTTCGGTGATCACCACGTCCTGCGCCACGTCGACCAGACGACGGGTCAGGTAACCCGAGTTCGCCGTCTTCAACGCGGTATCGGCCAGACCCTTACGGGCACCGTGGGTGGAGTTGAAGTACTCCTGCACGTTCAGGCCTTCGCGGAAGTTCGCCTTGATGGGCGTCTCGATGATCGAGCCGTCCGGACGCGCCATCAGGCCGCGCATACCGGCCAGCTGACGGATCTGCGCCTGGCTACCACGCGCACCGGAGTCGGCCATGATGTAGAGCGAGTTCATCGACTTCTGGTCGATGGTTTCGCCCTTGGCATTTTCGACCTTCTCGGTACCGATGGTGTCCATCATCGCCTTGGCGATGCGCTCGCTGGTACGCGACCAGATGTCCACGACCTTGTTGTAGCGCTCGCCGGCGGTGACCAGACCGGACTGGTACTGCTCCTGGATTTCCAGCACTTCGGCTTCTGCCTCGGTGAGGATGCCCTTCTTCTCGTCCGGTATCAGCATGTCGTCGATGCCGATCGACACGCCTGCGCGGGTTGCGTAGGCATAGCCGGTGTACATCAGCTTGTCGGCGAACACGACCGTGTCCTTCAAGCCCAGCAGACGGTAGCTGGAGTTGATCAGACGCGAGATGTTCTTCTTGGTCATCTCGGTGTTGGCCAGCTGGAACGGCAGGCCTTCGGGCAGGATTTCGCTCAGCAGCGCACGGCCGACCGTGGTATCCACGATCGAGGTGCCGCTGGTGCGCTTGCCGTCGACGGTGTCGACGTCCACCTGGGTGATGCGGACCTTGACCTTGGCGTGCAGTTCCACCACGCGGTTGTCGTAGGCGCGCTTCACTTCGCTGGTGTTGGCAAACACCATGCCCTCGCCCTTCTTGTTCTCCAGGGCGCGGCTCATGTAGTACAGGCCCAACACCACGTCCTGCGACGGCACGATGATCGGCTCGCCGTTGGCCGGCGACAGGATGTTGTTGGTGGACATCATCAGCGCACGCGCTTCCAGCTGGGCTTCCAGCGAGAGCGGCACGTGGACGGCCATCTGGTCACCGTCGAAGTCGGCGTTGAACGCGGTGCAGACCAGCGGATGCAGCTGGATGGCCTTGCCTTCGATCAACACCGGCTCGAACGCCTGGATGCCCAGACGGTGCAGGGTCGGCGCACGGTTCAGCAGCACCGGATGCTCGCGGATCACCTCTTCCAGGATGTCCCAGACTTCGGCTTCTTCGCGCTCGACCAGCTTCTTGGCGGCCTTGATGGTGGTGGCCAGGCCGCGACGCTGCAGCTTGGCGAACACGAATGGCTTGAACAGCTCCAGCGCCATCTTCTTCGGCAGGCCGCACTGGTGCAGCTTGAGGTACGGACCGACGGTGATGACCGAACGACCGGAGTAGTCCACGCGCTTGCCGAGCAGGTTCTGACGGAACCGGCCCTGCTTGCCCTTGATCATGTCGGCCAGCGACTTCAGCGGACGCTTGTTGGTGCCGGTGATGGCACGACCGCGCCGGCCGTTGTCCAGCAGCGCATCCACCGATTCCTGCAGCATGCGCTTTTCGTTGCGCACGATGATGTCCGGAGCGTTGAGCTCCAGCAGGCGGCGCAGACGGTTGTTGCGGTTGATCACGCGGCGGTACAGATCGTTCAGATCCGAGGTCGCGAAGCGGCCACCATCCAGCGGCACCAGCGGACGCAGGTCCGGCGGCAGCACGGGCAACACGGTCATGACCATCCACTCCGGACGGTTACCCGACTCCAGGAAGGCTTCGATCAGTTTGATGCGCTTGGTGAGACGCTTGAGCTTGGTTTCCGAACCGGTGCTGGCGATTTCTTCGCGCAGACGGGTCATTTCCGACTGCAGGTCGATCGTGCGCAGCAGCTCGTACACGGCCTCGGCGCCCATGGCGGCGTCGAAGTCGTCGTTGTACTCCTGGCGTGCGGTCAGGTACTGCTCTTCGGTCAGCAGCTGGCGGCGCTCGAGCGGGGTCAGGCCCGGCTCGGTGACGACATAGGCTTCGAAGTACAGCACGCGCTCGATGTCACGCAGGGTCATGTCCAGCATCAGGCCGATGCGCGACGGCAGCGACTTGAGGAACCAGATGTGCGCGACCGGCGAGGCCAGGTCGATGTGACCCATGCGCTCGCGACGCACCTTGGCCAGGGTGACTTCGGTGCCGCACTTTTCGCAGACCACGCCACGGTGCTTCATGCGCTTGTACTTGCCGCACAGGCACTCGTAGTCCTTGATCGGTCCGAAGATGGCGGCGCAGAACAGGCCGTCACGCTCGGGCTTGAAGGTCCGGTAGTTGATGGTTTCGGGCTTCTTCACTTCGCCGTAGGACCACGAACGAATCAGGTCCGGCGACGCCAGCGCGATCTTGATCGCGTCGAAATCCAGCGTCTGGCGCTGCTGATTGAAGAGATTGAGCAGGTCTTTCATTTGATATCTCCGGGTCGGAGGAATTTCGTATCTGAGATGAAACAGGCGGTCATGCGGGAGGACACCGGGCGCCGCGTGGCGGCCCCCGGGTCCTGTCCGATCACTCTTCCAGTTCCATGTTGATCGCCAGCGAGCGGATTTCCTTCACCAACACGTTGAAGGATTCCGGCATGCCCGCGACCATCTCGTGCTCACCATCGACGATGTTCTTGTACATCTGGTTGCGGCCCTGCACGTCGTCGGACTTCACCGTCAGCATTTCCTGCAGGGTGTAGGCCGCGCCGTAGGCTTCCAGCGCCCAGACTTCCATCTCACCGAAGCGCTGACCACCGAACTGCGCCTTGCCGCCCAGCGGCTGCTGGGTAACGAGCGAGTAAGGGCCGGTCGAGCGGGCATGCATCTTGTCGTCGACCAAGTGGTTCAACTTCAGGTAATGCATGTAGCCAACCGTGGTCTTGCGATCGAACGCTTCGCCGGTACGACCGTCGTACAGCTGGGTCTGACCGCTCTGCGGCAGTTCGGCCAGTTCCAGCATGCGCTTGATCTCCGCTTCGCTGGCACCGTCGAACACCGGGGTGGCCATCGGCACGCCATCGATCAGGTTCTTGCCCAGGTTGAGCAATTCCTCATCGCTGAACTGCGACAGGTCCACGCGCTCGGCATTGATCGCGCTGTCGTGGTTGTAGATGTCGTCGAGGAACTTGCGCAGCTCGCTGACTGCGGTCTGGGCTTCCAGCATGCGCTGGATCTTGCGACCCAGGCCCTTGGCTGCCCAGCCCAGATGCACTTCCAGGATCTGGCCGATATTCATACGCGACGGCACGCCCAGCGGGTTCAGCACGATGTCGACCGGCTCGCCGGTGGCCATGTACGGCATGTCCTCGACAGGCACGACGTTGGAGACCACACCCTTGTTGCCGTGGCGGCCTGCCATCTTGTCGCCCGGCTGGATGCGGCGCTTCACCGCCAGGAACACCTTGACCATCTTCAGCACGCCCGGTGCGAGGTCATCGCCCTGGGTGATCTTGCCGCGCTTGTCGGCGAAGCGTGCTTCGAATTCCTTCTCGTGCGCCTGGATCTGCTTCTGCGCGCGTTCGATCGCATCGGCTGCGTCGTCGTCCTTCATGCGCAGCTGGAACCAGTCGGACTTCTTCAGGCCGTCCAGGTACGCGTCGGTGACGTTGTCGCCCTTCTTCAGGTTCGGACCGCCATTGGCGACCTTGCCCACGATCTGGGACCTCAACCGTGCGTAGATGGCCGCTTCAAGGATGCGGAACTGGTCGTCGAAGTCCTTCTTGACGCGCTTGATCTCGGATTCCTCGATCTGGCGCGCACGCTTGTCCTTCTCGATGCCGTCGCGGGTGAAGACCTGCACGTCGATGACGGTGCCGTCCATGCCCGGGGGCACGCGCAGCGAGCTGTCCTTCACGTCGGAGGCCTTCTCACCGAAGATCGCACGCAGCAGCTTTTCTTCCGGGGTCAGCTGGCTCTCGCCCTTCGGCGTGACCTTGCCGACCATGATGTCGCCGGCGCGCACTTCTGCACCGATGTACACCACGCCGCTTTCATCCAGACGGTTCAAGGCCTGCTCGGACACGTTCGGGATGTCGGCGGAAATTTCCTCCGGCCCCAGCTTGGTGTCACGCGCAACGCAGGTCAGTTCTTCGATGTGGATCGTGGTGTAACGATCCTCTTCCACCACGCGCTCGGAGAGCAGGATGGAGTCTTCGAAGTTGTAGCCGTTCCAGGGCATGAAGGCGATCAGCATGTTCTGACCCAGCGCCAGTTCACCGATGTCGGTGGACGGGCCGTCGGCCAGCACGTCGCCGCGCGCGATCACGTCACCCACGTTCACCAGCGGACGCTGGTTGATGCAGGTGTTCTGGTTGGAGCGGGTGTACTTGATCAGGTTGTAGATATCCACGCCGGCATCGGTGCCGCCGCCAATTTCTGCCTCGTTGACCTTGACCACGATGCGTGCGGCGTCGATCTGCTCGATCACACCACCACGGCGGGCATTCACGGTCACGCCCGAGTCGCGCGCAACCGCACGCTCGATACCGGTACCCACCAACGGCTTCTGCGAACGCAGGGTCGGCACGGCCTGGCGCTGCATGTTGGCGCCCATCAGTGCGCGGTTCGCGTCATCGTGTTCCAGGAACGGCACCAACGCCGCGGCGACCGACACGGTCTGCATCGGCGAGACGTCCATGAAGTGCACTTCAGCCGGCGGCTTGAGCAGCGACTCGCCCTGGAACCGGCACGGCACGAACTGCTCGGTGAGCATGTTCTTGGCGTCGGTCAGCGCATTCGCCTGCGCGATCACGTACTCGTTTTCTTCGATCGCCGACAGGTACTCGACGTCGTCGGAGACCTTGCCGTCCAGCACCTTACGGTACGGCGTCTCGAGGAAGCCGTACTGGTTGGTGCGGGCGAACACGGCCAGCGAGTTGATCAGGCCGATGTTCGGGCCTTCCGGTGTTTCGATGGTGCAGACGCGGCCGTAATGGGTCGGATGCACGTCGCGCACTTCGAAGCCAGCACGCTCGCGGGTCAGACCGCCCGGGCCCAGCGCGGAGACGCGACGCTTGTGCGTCACTTCCGACAGCGGGTTGTTCTGGTCCATGAACTGCGACAGCTGCGAGGAGCCGAAGAACTCCTTGATCGCAGCAGCCACTGGCTTGGCGTTGATCAGTTCCTGCGGGGTCAGACCTTCGGATTCGGCCATCGACAGACGCTCCTTGACCGCGCGCTCGACGCGGACCAGGCCCACGCGGAACACGTTCTCGGCCATTTCGCCGACCGAACGCACGCGACGGTTGCCCAGGTGATCGATGTCATCGACCACGCCGCGACCGTTGCGGATCTCGGTCAGCACCTTGATCACTTCCAGGATGTCGGAGGTGTCGGCGTGCTCGGCGACCAGACGCTTGGATTCTTCGTCGTTACGCTCGGCAAAGTACTTCTTGTCGTACAGCACCGACTCGCCCAGCACTTCCTTGCGGCCGACACGACGGTTGAACTTCATCCGGCCGACCGTGGACAGGTCATAGCGCTCGAAGGTGAAGAACAGGTTGTGGAACAGGTTCTGCGCGGCTTCCTTGGTCGGCGGCTCGCCCGGACGCATCATGCGGTAGATCTCGACCAGCGCTTCCAGCTGCGTCTTGGTCGGGTCGATACGCAAGGTGTTGGACAGGTACGGGCCACGATCCAGGTCGTTCACCCACAGGGTGCCCACGGCATCGACGCCGGCCTTGCGGAACGCAGCCAGCTGGTCTTCGCTGATTTCGTCGTTGGCATTGGCCAGCAGCTCGCCGGTCGAGCCATCGACCACGTCGTGCGACAGGATGCGGCCGACCAGGTAGTCGTCCGGCACGGCCAGCGCGGCAACGCCGGCGGCTTCCAGCTGCTTGACGTGACGCGCGGTGATGCGCTTGCCGGCTTCCACGATGACCTTGTCGCCATCGGCCAGGTCGAAGTTCAGCGTTTCGCCACGCAGACGCTCCGGCACCAGCTCCAGCTGCACGCCTTCATCGGGGTTGATGTGGAACGTGTTGATCTCGAAGAACTCGGCCAACATCTCTTCGTTGTTGTAGCCAAGCGCACGCAGCAGGATCGAGACCGGCAGCTTGCGGCGACGGTCGATACGGGTGAACAGCGCATCCTTCGGGTCGAACTCGAAGTCCAGCCAGGAACCGCGGTACGGAATGATGCGGGCGCTGTACAGCAGCTTGCCCGAGCTGTGGGTCTTGCCACGGTCGTGGTCGAAGAACACACCTGGCGAACGGTGCAGCTGCGAGACGATCACGCGCTCGGTACCGTTGACGATGAAGGTGCCGTTTTCGGTCATCAGCGGAATTTCGCCGAGATAGACCTCCTGCTCCTTCACGTACTTGATGGCCTTGGTCGACGACTCGCGGTCGTAGATCACCAGGCGCACGGTCACGCGCAGCGGCGCGCCATAGCTCATGCCGCGCTGACGGCATTCACGCTCGTCAAACACGGGCTCGCCCAACTTGTAACCAACGTATTCCAGCGCGGCGTTGCCGCTGTAGCTGGAAATCGGGAACACCGACTTCAGAGCCGCATGCAGACCGAGGTCCTTGCGCTTGTTGGGCTCCACGTCTTCCTGCAGGAATTCGCGGTAGGAATCCACCTGGATGGCAAGCAGGAACGGCACTTCGAGAATCGAGCGCTGCTTGCCGAAGTCCTTGCGGATACGTTTCTTTTCGGTGAACGAATAAGACGTCATGAGGTCTTCCACCCTGGGCTGCGGGGGCCGCGTTGCGGCGGCCCTGAGATAACAAAAGTTGTCAGTTGGAAGTCGCTGGTATTGCCGGCACCAGCACGCCTTCTCCTGCTACTTCCAACTACCAACTCCTTGAGACTGCGAGTTGGATTTGGCCATCCGAAAATGACACCTCTCCGGAACGGCCAAAGGCCGGGGGCTATACGCCCCCAGCCTTCAGTGCATCACCATGAAACGCGGGCGATGCAAGATGCCGCTTACTTGACTTCGACGGTCGCGCCGGCTTCGGTCATTTCCTTCTTGATCTTCTCAGCTTCATCCTTGCTGACGCCTTCCTTCAGGATGCCGCCGGCTTCGGTCAGATCCTTGGCTTCCTTCAGACCGAGACCGGTCACGCCGCGCACAGCCTTAATCGCGGCAACCTTGTTGGCGCCGGGGCTGGTCAGCACCACGGTGAACTCGGTCTGCTCTTCGACCACGGCAGCCGGGCCGGCAGCAGCTGCTGCGACCGGGGCAGCGGCGGAGACGCCGAACTTCTCTTCGATGGCCTTGACCAGCTCCATCACTTCCATCAGGGACTTCTCGGCGATGGCGTCGACGATCTGTTCGTTGGTAAGGGACATTGTGATTACCTTTAAATGATTTTCTGGATTGGGGTTCTAGCGAACGCTAGGACATCAAGCTTCGGCAGTCTCGGCGACCGGCGCGGCGGCTTCGTCGCCACCACCCTGCTTGTCGCCAACGGCCTTGACGGCACGGGCGAACATGGCAGCCGGTTCGGACAGCACGCGGGCCAACATGGCCAGAGCCTGGTCGAGGGTCGGCAGCGATGCCAACACGTCCACATGACTGGCCGGGAACAGTTCCCCGCCGATGGACACGACCTTGGCCTGCAACTTGTCGTTGCCCTTGGCAAATTCCTTGATCAGGCGACCGGCAGCGCCGGGCTCCTCCATCGAAAACGCATACAGCAAAGGACCGACCAGCTTGTCAGCAGCGACAGCGAAATCAGTACCTTCAACAGCGCGCACGGCCAGGGTGTTCTTGACAACTTTCAAGAACACGCCGGTTTCGCGAGCCTGCTTGCGCATCGCGGTCATCTGAGAGACCGTGATGCCAGCGTATTCGGCGGCGATCAAGGAGTGGGCCTTGGCGGCGATGTCTGCCAGCTCGGCGACTACTTCTTGCTTCTGAGACAGATTGAGAGCCATTGCACTCCTCCGTTAAAGCCGGGACTGGTGATTCGTGACCGGTGATTCGTCGAAAGCCATGAAGCAGCTCCTGCAAATCCCCAACGCTGAATCCCTCATCCCCGCTTCAAACTACTCCGCTCGCGGCTCCTGCCGGTTGCGGTCCAGGGCAGCCTCCTTCCTGGAAGCCGGGAACATCGACCGATGTTCCTTTGGTGGCCGTTCTAGACCTGGAGTGGGCTCGATCCGGGTTGCCCCAGAAGCGCGTTAACCAGAAAACTCCAGAAGGGCGACACCATCTACGCCGGCCGGCTCTGACGAACCAATCAAGCGATCCCGCTGTCTCGACGGCGACTCCATGCCAGTGCGAGCATCCCTGCCCGTCGTCGATCTGCGCTGACCGCGCCTGCGGTCTTTGACGGCTACCGCCGGCAGTACCGGCGATCGCCTTCAAAATGTCCGTTTCCCCAAAGGAGGGAACGGACTCCCAGCACACGGTGACCCGGGCCGGAAAAACAATGCATTACTGCAACACCACGTCAGGCGTGTGACACGCCCGACGTACTGCATTACTTCAGCGACAGGCTCGACTGATCCACGGTCACGCCGGGACCCATGGTCGAGCTGACCGACACCTTCTGCAGGTAGGTACCCTTGGAGGTGGCCGGCTTGGCCTTGACCAGATCCAGCAGCAGCGCCTGCAGATTCGACTTCAGCGCTTCGTCGTCGAAGCTGGCCTTGCCGATGGTGCAGTGGATGATGCCGGCCTTGTCGGTGCGGTAGCGCACCTGACCCGACTTGGCGTTCTTGACCGCTTCACCCGGGTTCGGGGAAACCGTACCGACCTTCGGGTTCGGCATCAGGCCGCGCGGACCTAACAGGGTGCCGAGCTTACCGACGACGCGCATGGCGTCCGGGGTCGCGATGACCACGTCGTAGTTCAGATCGCCGGCCTGCATCTTCTCGGCCAGGTCGTCCATACCCACGGCTTCAGCGCCTGCAGCCAGGGCTTCGTCAGCCTTGGCGCCAGCCGGTGCGAACACTGCAACCCGCACGCTCTTGCCGGTACCGGCCGGCAACACGGTGGAACCGCGCACCTGCTGGTCGGACTTCTTGGCATCCACGCCCAGGCGCACAGCGACGTCGATGGACTCGACGAACTTGGCCTTGGTGGAGGTCTTCAGGATCTTGATTGCGTCTTCGAAGGCATAGGTCTTGCCCGGAACGACAGCGGCCGCAATGGCCTTCACGCGCTTGCTCTGTGCCATGTCTTAGCCCTCCACCGTCAAACCCATGCTGCGGGCAGAACCCGCAATCGTGCGCACTGCCGCTTCCAGCTCGGCCGCCGTGAGATCGGCTTCCTTGACCTTGGCGATCTCTTCCAGCTGCTTGCGCGTCACCTTGCCCACCTTGTCGGTGTTCGGACGCTTGGACCCGGAGGTCACGCCGGCAGCCTTCTTGAGCAGTACGCTGGCCGGGGTGCTCTTGGTGATGAAGGTGAAGGTACGGTCCGAGTACGCGGTGATGATCACCGGCGTCGGCAGGCCCGGCTCCAGCTTGGAGGTCGCGGCATTGAACGCCTTGCAGAACTCCATGATGTTCAGACCGCGCTGACCCAGCGCAGGACCGACCGGCGGCGCAGGATTGGCCTGTCCGGCCTTGACCTGCAACTTGATGTAAGTAACTACTTTCTTAGCCATTTCAATACTCTCCGGGTGCTAGCGCCTGAACAACAGGCTCCCCATCGGACCGGGAGAATCACGCGTCCCGGCTTCGCGTTTTGACAATGCGCAGATGGCCGCCGTACGGCAGCCATTGGTTCCCGGCGGTCGCCAGGTGAGCGAGCCGCGCACTATAGCAGTAATTGGCAAGGGTGCCTAGCAGGCACCCGCCAGGGTCAGCCCTTCTCGACCTGGCCGAACTCGAGCTCGACCGGCGTGGAGCGACCGAAGATCAGCACCGCGACACGCAGCCTGCTCTTCTCGTAGTTGACTTCTTCCACCACACCGTTGAAGTCGTTGAACGGGCCGTCGGTGACACGCACCATCTGGCCAGGCTCGAACAACACCTTCGGACGCGGCTTTTCGACACCGTCCTGCACACGCTGCAGGATCGCATCGGCTTCTTCATCGCGAATCGGCAACGGACGATCGGCGGTGCCGCCGATGAACCCCATGACCTTCGGGGTTTCCTTCACCAGATGCCAGCTTTCGTTATCGATGCGCGGAATACCGGCCTCGTCATGCGTCTCGATCTGCACCAGCACGTAGCCGGGGAAGAACTTGCGCTCGGAGCGGCGCTTCTGCCCGGCGCGCATCTCGATGACCTCTTCGGTCGGCACCAGCACGTCGCCGAAACGCTCTTCCATTTCGGTGCGTGCGATGCGGTCGCGCAGAGCCTGCGCAACGGATTTTTCGAAGCCTGAATAGGCGTGAACGACATACCAACGCTTCACTGCTTGATTCTCCTCAACGAGCCAGGAACCACTGCGTGAGCTTCTGGATGACAAAGTCGAAGCCGCCCAACAGCAAACTCAGAATGATCACAACAACAATAACGACCCAGGTGGTGCGGATGGCTTCCTGGCGCGTTGGCCAGACCACCTTGCGCAGCTCGAACCTGGATTCGGACATAAATTCGCGGGTTTCCCGACCCTTGCCGGTTCCCAGAAACACAAATGCGCCGGCTACCAGGCCCACGATCACAGCCAGGGCACGCAGTTGCGGGGTCCAGGCTCCAAATTGGGTGGCACGCTCCGGCGTTGAAAACCAGAACCACACAAACAACCCCGCAACCACCAGGATCGCGGAGATGACGTATTTGACAATATCAGCGCTAGCGGACGACGCGCTCTTGGACGGCTCGATTTTGCTATTCATCCGGCTCTAGTTACCGATCTGACCCGAATCGCTGGGCCGGAAAGAGGAGTGGCACGCCAGGAGGGACTCGAACCCCCAACCTGCGGTTTTGGAGACCGCTGCTCTGCCAATTGAGCTACTGGCGTATGTACTCGTTACCGCACACCCTGAGACAACGAAGGCGGACCGAGGTTCAGCCGGCCCGCCATTCGTATGAACCCGGCGACCGAAGTCACCGGATTGCAGGCACTTACTTGACGATCTTGGCGACCACGCCGGCGCCGACGGTGCGGCCACCTTCACGGATTGCGAAGCGCAGACCTTCGTCCATCGCGACCGGGTTGATCAGGGTCACGACCATCTTCACGTTATCGCCCGGCATCACCATTTCCACGCCTTCCGGCAGCTGGCATGCGCCAGTGATGTCGGTGGTGCGGAAGTAGAACTGCGGACGGTAGCCCTTGAAGAACGGGGTGTGACGGCCGCCCTCGTCCTTCGACAGCACGTAGACTTCGGCTTCGAACTCGGTGTGCGGCTTGATCGAACCCGGCTTGCACAGCACCTGGCCGCGCTCCACGTCGTCACGCTTGGTGCCGCGCAGCAGCAGACCGGCGTTGTCGCCTGCCTGGCCCTGGTCCAGCAACTTGCGGAACATTTCAACGCCGGTGACCGTGGTCTTCTGCGTGTCGCGGATACCGACGATTTCGATTTCATCGCCGACCTTGATGATGCCGCGCTCGATACGACCGGTCACCACGGTGCCACGACCCGAGATCGAGAACACGTCTTCGACCGGCATCAGGAACGGACGGTCGACGTCGCGGGTCGGATCCGGAATAAAGGTATCCAGGGCTTCGACCAGCTTCAGGATCGCCGGCACACCGATGTCGCTCTGATCGCCTTCCAGCGCCAGACGGGCCGAACCGTGGATGATCGGGGTGTCGTCGCCCGGGAAGTCGTACTTGCTCAGGAGCTCACGCACTTCCATCTCGACCAGCTCAAGCAGCTCGGCGTCGTCGACCATGTCGGCCTTGTTCAGGAACACGACGATGTGCGGCACACCGACCTGACGCGAGAGCAGGATGTGCTCACGGGTCTGCGGCATCGGGCCGTCAGCGGCCGAACACACCAGGATCGCGCCATCCATCTGCGCAGCACCTGTGATCATGTTCTTGACGTAGTCGGCGTGGCCGGGGCAATCGACGTGCGCGTAATGGCGCACTGCGGACTCATATTCAACGTGCGCGGTCGAGATCGTGATACCACGCGCCTTCTCTTCCGGCGCTGCGTCGATCGCGTCGTACGCCTTGAACTCGCCACCGAAACGCTCGGCACCGATCTTGGTCAGCGCAGCGGTCAACGTGGTCTTGCCATGGTCGACGTGACCGATGGTGCCGACGTTAACGTGCAGCTTTTCGCGAAGAAATTTAGCTTTTGCCATGGGTGCGTGTCTCGGTAATCGTTTGGAGTTGAAGACGATTGAGTAATGGTGCTCACGAAAGGAATCGAACCTTCGACCTCCTCCTTACCAAGGAGGTGCTCTACCGACTGAGCTACGTGAGCGAGTTTTGCATTATGCCATGCATTTACGTTCAATGGAGCGGGAGACGGGAATCGAACCCGCACCATCAGCTTGGAAGGCTGAGGTTCTACCGTTGAACTACTCCCGCGCCGGGAACTGCAAGACACAACATGAAACTGGTGGAGGGAGGTGGATTCGAACCACCGAAGGCGTAAGCCAGCAGATTTACAGTCTGCCCCCGTTGGCCGCTTGGGTATCCCTCCAGCTTTTACTACCGGACCGGGGCGCGATAAAGCGATTCGGTTCGGGGTGAAGCAGCCCGCTATTTTGTTGTGGGACGCATGCGGTGTCAACAAAAATTTGGAGCAATTTCACCGAAGATGGCGCACGCCCCTGCGGGCCGCGCGCATCGCCTCAGACGTTGAAGCGGAAATGCAGCACGTCGCCTTCCTTGACGCGGTATTCCTTGCCTTCCAGACGTAGCCGACCCGCGTCGCGCGCACCGGATTCGCCGCGATACTTGATGAAGTCATCGAAAGCGATCGTTTCGGCGCGAATGAAGCCCTTCTCGAAGTCGGTATGGATCACGGCGGCAGCCTGCGGCGCGGTGGAACCGGCCTTGACCGTCCAGGCACGCACTTCCTTGACGCCTGCGGTGAAGTAGGTCTGTAGCCCAAGCAACTTGTAGGCGGCGCGAATGACGCGATTCAGGCCCGGCTCGTCGAGACCGAGATCGGCCAGGAAGGTGTCGCGGTCGGCATCGTCGAGCTGGGACAACTCTTCTTCGATCGCAGCGGAAACCGGCACGACCTCGGCGCCTTCGGCGGCGGCATGCGCACGCACGGCATCCAGGTGTGCATTGTTCTCGAACCCGTCTTCGAGCACGTTGCAGATGTACATCACCGGCTTGAGCGTGAGCAGGAACAGATCGCGCACCAGCGCCTTCTCTTCCTCGTCCAGACCAGCGGAGCGCCCTGCCTTGCCGTCGGCAAGTGCCGCCTGCAACTTGGCCAGCACCGGCTTGCGTGCTGCCGCTTCCTTATCGCCACCCTTGGCACTGCGCTCGGCACGATTCAGGGCCTTTTCCACGCTATCCAGGTCGGCCAGCGCCAGCTCGGTATCGATGGTTTCGATATCGGCGATCGGGTCGACCTTGTTGTTCACGTGGATGATGTCGGCATGCTCGAAGCAACGCACCACGTGGGTGATCGCATCGACCTCGCGGATGTGCGCCAGGAACTTGTTGCCCAGCCCTTCGCCGCTTGCCGCACCTGCCACCAGACCGGCGATGTCGACGAACTCGACCGCGGTCGGAATCAGCTTCTGCGGCTTGACGATCTCGGCCAACTCATTCAGACGTGGATCCGGCACCGGTACCACGCCCACGTTGGGCTCGATCGTGCAGAACGGAAAATTGGCCGCGGCGATGCCGGCCTTGGTCAAGGCATTGAACAGGGTCGACTTGCCAACGTTGGGCAGGCCGACGATGCCGCATTTGATACCCATGGGTTGTCCAGTGAATGGAGAATCGGGAATGGGGAATGGCAGAGCAGCGCTCCTACCATTCCCCATTCCCCATTCTCTATTTTTTTGGGGTGTGCAACCGCTTCATCGCCTCGTTGAAATTACCGTCCAGTGCCAGCGGCAGCGCATCGATGGTCGCATCCACTGCCTCGCCGATCGCTATGTCGTCATCGCGTCCGGCACGCCCCAGCACCCAGGGCACCACGCGGTCCTTGTGACCAGGGTGACCGATTCCGACCCGCAGCCGGTGGAACTTGCCATGTCCGAGCAGACGGATGGTGTCACGCAGGCCATTCTGGCCGCCATGGCCGCCGTCGAACTTGAGCCGCGCCGTGCCCGGCGCCAGGTCCAGCTCGTCATGCGCAACCAGCAGCTGCTCAGGCTCGATCTTCCAGAACCGCAGCGCAGCAGTGATCGACTTGCCACTTAGGTTCATGAAAGTGGCGGGTTTGAGCAACCACACCGTGTGGCCGGCGATCTCGGCCTTGGCGGTTTCGCCGAACAGCTTGCTGTCCAGGCCCCACCGTGCGCCGGTGCGCTCGGCGAGCGCATCGACGAAACGAAACCCGGCGTTGTGCCGGGTTTGCGCGTGTTCGGGACCGGGATTGCCCAGCCCGACGATCAGACGTAATGCAGACATACGGTATACCGGAGCCGGTGCTGCGCAGTGACGCAGCACCGGCCAGCCGATTACTTGGCGTCGCCTTCAGCGGCTTCGTCAGCCACGTCGTCGGCTTCCACCTGACCGTGCTTGGCGATGACCACTGCCACGTCGTGTTCCTTGCCCAGCTTCAGCTCGGGAATCTCCACGCCGGCCGGCAGGGTAATTTCCGACAAGTGGATCACGGTGCCCACTTCCAGCGTGCTCAGATCGATCTCGATGAACTCCGGCAGGTCCTTCGGCAGGCAGACCACCTGGACTTCGTTGAGCTCATGGGTCACGACCACTTCACTCGACTTGCCAGCCGGCGAGCTTGCTTCGTTGATGAAGTGCAGCGGCACCGAAGCGCTGAGCTTCTCGTTGGCACTGACGCGCTGGAAGTCGATGTGCATGATCAGCTGCTTGAACGGATGGCGCTGCATGTCACGCAGCAGCACCTGCTGCACGTCGCCATTGAGGTTCAGGTCGAGGATCGACGAGTAGAACCACTCGTTCCGCTGCGCAAGCCAGATCTGCTCGTGGTTGAGCTGGATGCTGACCGGCTCGAGTTCGCCACCGTAAACGATGGCCGGAATGACGCCAGCGTGACGCAGGCGGCGGCTCGCACCCTTCCCCTCGTCTGCGCGGCGCTCGACCTTGATTTCATGAGTCTTTGCCATTGGATTTCACTACCTAGTTGGAACACCGCCTCGCGGCGATGAAGCGTCTCCCCCGCGACCAGGAGAGACGGATTGCGGCACCCGGACATCCGGATGCCGAAGAACCTGTCAGTCGACGTAGAGCGAGCTGACCGACTCGCCGAAGGCGATGCGGCGGATGGTCTCGGCCAGCAGTTCGGCCACGCTCAGCTGGCGAATCTTGGGGCACGTGCGTGCCGCTGCGCTCAGCGGGATCGTGTCAGTGACCACCAGCTCGTCGAGCTGCGAATTGTTGATGTTGTCCACCGCCGGGCCGGACAGCACCGGGTGGGTGATGTAGGCCACGACCTTGAGCGCACCGCGCTGCTTGAGTGCCGCAGCGGCTGCGCACAGGGTGCCAGCGGTATCGACCAGGTCGTCCACCAGCACGCAGGTCTTGCCCTGCACGTCACCGATGATGTTCATCACCGTGGCGACGTTGGCGCGCGGGCGACGCTTGTCGATGATGGCCAGGTCCGCATCGTCCAGGCGCTTTGCGACTGCGCGCGCGCGCACCACACCGCCCACGTCCGGCGAGACCACGATCAGGTTGTCGGTGCCGTAGGCGCGCCAGATGTCGGCCAGCAACAGCGGCGAGGCGTACACGTTGTCGACCGGCACATCGAAAAAGCCCTGGATCTGATCGGCATGCAGGTCAACCGTCAACACGCGGTCGGCCTCCATCGCGCAGATCATCTTGGCGGCGACCTTGGCGGTGATCGGCACGCGCGAGGAGCGCATGCGGCGGTCCTGGCGCGAATACCCGAAATACGGGATCACCGCGGTGACGGACGCGGCGCTGGCGCGCTTGAGCGCGTCGATCAGCACCAGCAGTTCCATCAGGTTCTCGGCGCTGGGCGCGCAGGTCGGCTGGATGACGAACACTTCCTGCCGGCGCACGCTCTCTTCGATCTCGACCTGCACTTCGCCATCGGAGAAGCGCGTGACCAGCGCCTTGCCCATGCGCACGCCCAGCTCCTTGCAGATGCTTTGGGCAAGCGGTTTATTGGCATTGCCGGAGAACACCAGCAGATTACGTTGGTCTTGCATGAGATCTCTCGGGCGGCGGCAAAGAGCGTGCGGGTCGATGGCGGAGCGGGACAACGGCGCGCCAAGCCAGGCTTTTTTGGATCCGCACATGCTTTCCCTCACTCCCGCATAAGATGCGCGGGCGATTGCAGAGGGATCTGCAGGTACGGCGCGTGCAGAGGGATCTGCATCGATTCTCAACAACTGGCAGGGGCGGTAGGATTCGAACCTACGAATGCCAGGATCAAAACCTGGTGCCTTGGGCCTCTTGGCGACGCCCCTGCATCAAACCTGTATCGCGTCCAGTGCGTCGAGCAATGGCGAGTGCGCTGCACCCTCCACTACCCACGCCCGCAGGTTGCCCGGCAAATGCGCCATGGCCTGCTCTGCAGCAGCGCGCGTGGCGAATTCTACGAAACAACCGCTCCCCGACCCTGTCAAACGTGGCGTTCCGATCCTGGAAAGCGCCTGGAACACGGCCTCGATGGCAGGTTCCCGGCGCCGCAGGACCGGCTCGAACGCATTGTCGAGCAGAGAACCGGAAGCGAAGTCCGCTATTTTCGCGGGCGCAGCATCCCGCGTCAATTCCTGTGATTGAAACAGGACCGGCGTGGGCACGTGAATACCGGGGTCGACCAGCACGTAGGCCGCCTGCGGCAGGCTGATCGGGGTCAATTTTTCGCCCACACCTTCGGCCCAGGCGTTGTGCCCACGCACGAATACCGGCACATCGGCGCCGAGGCGCAGGCCCAGTTCGGCCAGGGTGTCGACCGGCAAGCCCAGGCCCCACAAGGCATTCAGGGCCACCAGCACGGTGGCGGCATCCGAGGAGCCGCCACCGAAGCCACCGCCGGCGGGGATGCGCTTGTCGACCCGCAACTCAGCCCCGAGCGCGGTGCCGGCATGAATTTGTAGCGCGCGCGCCGCACGCACCATGAGATCGTCGTCTTCGGCGACGCCCGGCAGGCTGGCGCCAATGCGCTGGATCTGGCCGTCGGTGCGCAAACGAACATGAACGGTGTCCCCCCAGTCGAGCAGGCGGAACACGGTCTGCAGCAGGTGATAGCCATCGGCGCGGCGCCCGACGATTTGCAGGAACAAGTTGAGCTTGGCCGGCGCAGGCCAGGCCGACCAGGCAGGGTTCGACGCAGACATCAGGGCGAGAGCGTCCATTGGTCGACCAGCAGGCGCACCTTGGCGTCGCCATTGCGCGCTTCGATCCGACGCGGCAGTTCGGGCTGGGCTGCGCTGGCGGGCGTCCATTCGAGGAAATCGATGGTCCAGCCGTCCTGCTGCACGGTGCGCGGCCGGCCGTGTTCGTCCAGGTCCACGCGCGCGGCGCCGGCGTCGGCGATGCGCAGGGCGCGTACCCAGTCGGGCATCTGATTGACCGGAATGGTCCAGCCAGTGGCCTCCAACAGCACCTGTTCGGCATCGGCGCCAGCGCGCGGCCCGCCGTCCAGGCCTTCCAGGCGACCTGCGCCCGTGGTGGTGTCGCCGGTCAGCACCCAGCTCTGCCGGGTCACCGGCGCACTCAATTGCACGTGGTAGCGCGGGCCATCCTGCTGCCAGTCGAGACGGCCACTGCCGCCATCGCGGCCCTTGCTGATCGCCACCCGGCCCTGGAACGACCATGCCGGATGTGCCTGCAGCCAGGCCTGGCGAGCGGTTTCAGCCTGCTGTGCGGATTCGCTCACCTGCCCCACAACCGCCGGCGCGGCACCGCCCTGCCCGCGCGGCACGCTGACACACCCCGACAGGCCGGCCAGCGCCAGCCCGGTGAGGGCCAGCATCCTGATCACCTGACTCATAGACCGAACTTCTCCACCGCACGCTGCAGCGCGCGGTTGTCCGGGTCGAGCCGGCGTGCTTCGTCGAAGTAGCGCCGCGCTTCGTCCTGCTTGCCGCTGACCCACAGCACTTCACCCACGTGCGCGGCGATTTCCGGATCCTTGACCAGGGCCCAGGCGCGACGCAGCTGCACCAGCGCTTCCTTGGTGCGGCCCATGCGGTAGAGCACCCAGCCGTAGCTGTCGACGATGGCCGGGTTGTCCGGCGCGGCCGTGCGCGCGCGATCGATCAGCGCCAGCGCTTCCTTGTAGCGGGTGGTGCGGTCGGCCAGGGTGTAGCCGAGCGCATTCAGGGCGGCGACGTTTTCCGGCTCGGCGACCAGGATCTTGCGCAGATCGGCCTCGGCACGCGGCACATCGTCACGGCGTTCCCAGGCCAGGCCACGCGCGTACAGCAAGGCGCCGTCGTCCGGATAGGCCGCAAGCCCGCGGGCAAAGGCGTCCAGTTCGCCCGGTGCATCGTCGGCACGCTGGTGCAGCTCGGCCTCCAGTACGTAGGCGTCGCGACGGGCGTCGTCGTCGGCACTGGCATCGCCCTGCAAGGCACGGGCTTCCTTGAGCGCTTCGGGTTTGCGGCCGAGTTCGTACAAGGCGCTGGCCGCGCGCAGGCGTGCCTCGCTCAGCTGCGGGCCGCCCGGAACGCCGCGATACCACTCCACTGCCTCGTCGTAGCGCTTGAGGAATTCGGCGATCTTGCCCAGCAACAGGCGGCGGTCCGGATCGGGCTTGGTCGCGTTGCCCTTGAGCTCGTCGTACAGCGCGGCCAGCGCGGTGTTGTCCTTCTCTTTGGCCAGCATCGAGGCACGCAGCCCGTAGGTCTGGGTGTCTTGCGGGCCGGTGGACAGCACCCGTGCCGCCGCTTCGGTCTGGCCCATCGCGTCATAGGCGAACGCCAGCGCGCCGCGCAGTTCGGAGTCCTTCACCGCCTGCGGCTCGACATTCTTCAGCAGCGCCAGCGCTTCGTCGTTCTTGCCTTCCTGCTGCAACTGGGTGGCGTGCAGCAAGGCCACGCGCGGTTCTTCGGGGAAGCGGCGCACCACTTCGTCGACGATGCGCTTGGCCAGCGCCGGGCGCTCCATCCGCAGCGCAAGCCGACCGAACTCCTGCCAGGCCTCGATCTGATTGGGAATGGCGCCGGCCTTGACCAGGTCTTCGAGCACATCGGCTGAAGCGTCCGGCTCGCGTCCGCCGTTGGCCAGGGCGATCAGCGCGAAGCGCCACCCGCGCGGGTCGGTTTCCTTGAGCAGGCCGAGCAGGTCGCGGCGTGCGGTGCGCAGATCGTTGCGGCGCAAGGCCAACGAGGCTTCGGTGCTACGCATTGCCAGCGACGACGGCGCACGGGCACGCCACAGGGCCAGGGCCTCGATGGCGCGCGCGTCATCGTTGGCCAGCATGGCGATGCGGGCGGCCCGCTCGGCCAGCCCGGCATCGCCGGCTTCGGCCTTGGCGGCATCCAGGTAAGCGCGCGCCGCCTCGTCCAACTGCCCGGCCTGCAAGGCGAATTCGCCTGCCAGGACTGGCTCCAGCGAGGCGCTGCCGGCAGTGGCTGCCGGGGGGGCGGGCGGTGCTTTTTTCGGTGCTGCGATGGCGCTGGTCGACACTGTGGCCAGCAAAAGAACACTCAGGATGCGAATCGGTACAGGCATCGGGGGCAACCGGGCCGTAAAATGGGGCCCTGAATGGCCAGCAGCTTATCGCAAGCAACTGAACAATGACGTTGTGGGTGCTCGGACTGAATCACCAGACCGCACCCGTGGACCTGCGCGAACGCGCGGCGTTCGCGGGTGACGCGTTACCGCGCGCGCTCGATTCGTTGCGCACCCTGCCGCAGGTGCGCGAGGCCGCGCTGCTGTCCACCTGCAACCGCACCGAGCTGTATGCGATGGCCGACGACCCGCAGACGCTGGTGGCCTGGCTGGACACGCACGCGCCCGGGTTGAGCGGCTATCTGTACCAGCACCACGACGCCGAGGCGGTGCGCCACCTGTTCCGCGTAGCCACCGGGCTGGACTCGATGGTGCTCGGCGAGCCGCAGATCCTGGGCCAGGTGAAGGACGCCTGGGCGGTGGCACGCGCGCACGGCGCGCTGGGCAGTGGCCTGGACCGGCTGTTCCAGCAGACCTTTTCGGTGGCCAAGCGCGCACGCACCGACACCCGCGTGGGGGCCAACCCAGTGTCGGTGGCCTCTACCGCGGTGCGGCTGGCGCAGGAATCGTTCGCACGCCTGAATGAATCGACGGTGCTGCTGGTGGGCGCCGGCGAGACCATCGAGCTGGCGGCCAAGCATCTGAGCGAAGGCCGCGTGCGGCGGCTGCTGATCGCCAATCGCACCCTGGCCCACGCGCAGACGCTGGCGACCCAGCATGGCGGCGTGGCGCTGCCGCTAACCGAGCTGGATCGCCACTTAGCCGAGGCCGATGTGGTGTTTTCCGCCACCGCCGCGCGCGAGCCGGTGGTGACCCGGGTGCAGGTGGAACAGGCGCTGCGCACGCGCAAGCGCAAGCCGATGCTGCTGTTCGACCTGGCGGTGCCGCGCGACATCGAGGCCTCGGTGGCCGAGCTGAGCGACGCCTACCTGTACACGGTGGACGACCTGGAACGCGCGGTGGAAGACAACCGCCGCAGTCGCCGCGAGGCGGCCGACCAGGCCGAAGCCATCATCGACCTGCAGGTGGCGCGCTATGTGGAAACGCTACAGGCCAACGAACGCCAGGCGCCGCTGAAGCGGCTGCGTGCCTTCGGCGACAGCACCCGCGACGAACTGCTGGCCAAGGCGCGGCAGCAATTGAACAACGGCAAGCCGGCCGATGAAGTGCTGGAACAGTTGGCGCATGCCTTGACCAACCGCCTGCTGCATCCGCCAACCGCCGCACTGCGCGATGCCGCGCTCAACAACGACCTCGACCTGACCAGCGCGGCCGACCGGCTGTTTCCCGAGAAACCCGGTTACCGCCATCCCCCTGTAGCTACCCCGATCGTGAGGACTGATGACGCCGACCCTGCGCCGTAAGCTCGAAGCGCTGGCCGAGCGCCGCGAAGAACTGCAACACCTGCTCTCCGATCCGGAGGTGGTCAGCAACAACGACAAGTTCCGCAGCCTGTCGCGCGAACTGTCGCAGCTGGAACCGGTGGCGCTGGCCATGCAGGAGGAAGCGCGCGCCAAGGCCGATCTGAGCGCCGCAGAGGCGATGCGCAACGATCCGGAAATGCGCGAGCTGGCTGAGGAAGAAATCCTCGCCGCACAGGCGCGCCTGGACGAACTGGACGCGCAACTGGCGCTGTTGCTGGTGCCGCGCGACCCGCGCGATGAAGGCAACCTGTTCCTGGAGGTGCGTGCCGGCACCGGCGGCGACGAAGCGGCGATTTTCGCCGGCGATCTGTTCCGCATGTACGCGCGCTACGCCGAGCGCCAGGGCTGGAAGGTGGAGATCGAATCCGACAGCCCCGGCGAGCACGGCGGCTACAAGGAAGTGGTGGCGCGGGTGGTCGGGCGCGGCGCGTATTCGCGGCTGAAATTCGAGTCCGGCACCCACCGCGTGCAACGCGTGCCGGCCACTGAATCGCAGGGCCGCATCCACACCTCGGCCGCGACCGTGGCGATCATCCCCGAAGCCGATGACGTGGAAGAGATCGTGATCAATCCGGCCGACCTGAAGGTGGATACGTTCCGCTCCTCCGGCGCCGGCGGTCAGCACGTCAACAAGACCGAATCGGCGATCCGCATCACCCACGTGCCCAGCGGCGTGGTGGTGGAATGCCAGACCGAACGCAGCCAGCACGCCAACCGCGACAAGGCGATGAAGCGCCTGAAGGCGCAATTGGTGGAAGCAGAACGCAGCAAGGCCGCCGCCGCCGAGGCGCAGACGCGCAAGTTGCAGGTAGGCAGCGGCGACCGCAGCCAACGCATCCGCACCTACAGCTTTCCGCAGGGCCGCATTACCGACCACCGCGTCGAAGGGCTGACCTTGTACGACCTGCCCAACATCATCGAAGGCGATCTGGATGCCTTGATCGCCCGCTTGCTGCACGAGCATCAGGCCGACGAACTGGCGCGACTGAGCGAGGGCACGTGACCGCCGACGGCCCGCGCGAGCTGTTGCAGCTGCGCGCGGCCGTGCGCCATCGCCCGCAGGATTTCGTGGCCTGGCTGATGCTGGCCGACGCGGAGCTGGGCATGGGCGACACGGCTGCCGGCGAGATGGCCGTGCAGCGCGGCCTCGCGCTGCAGCCTGGCCATCCGGAGGCGGTGGCGCGGCTGGGCCGCGTGCGCTGGGCGCAACAGCGCCATGCCGAGGCCGCCGTACTGCTGCAGCAGGCCTCCGATAGGGCCCCCGAACACCCCGGTATTGCGTTGTGGCTTGGGCATGCGCTGGAAGATGCCGGCCAGGCCGAAGCCGCCGCCGCCGCGTACACGCGTGCGCATCAGTTGTTGCCGGAGGAGCCGTACATCACCGCGCAGCTGCTCAACTGGCGGCGCCGGCTGTGTGACTGGCGCGCGCTGGATGTGCTCTCCGCGCAGGTGCGCGCCGCCGTGGCGCAGGGCGTTGGCGCGGTGGAGCCGTTCGCGTTCCTCAGCGAAGATGCCAGCGCCGCCGAGCAACTGGCCTGTGCGCGCACGCGTGCGCAAGCGATCGCCGCCAGCGTGCGGCCGCTTGCGCCAACGCGCGTGCGCAGCCACGGCGCGCTGCGGGTGGGCTTCGTCTCCAATGGCTTTGGCGCGCATCCCACCGGCTTGCTGACCGTGGCCTTGTTCGAAGCGCTGCAGCGGCGCCAGCCGGACCTGCAGGTGCATCTGTTTGCGACAAGCGGTGACGATGGCAGCACGCTGCGGACGCGACTCGCGCAGGCCAGCACCTTGCACGGCGTCACCGCGCTCGGGCATCTGGCCACTGCGCAGCACATCCGCGACCAGGGCATCGATCTGTTGTTCGATCTACGCGGCTGGGGCGGCGGCGGGCGCCCGGAAGTGTTCGCGTTGCGCCCGGCACCGGTGCAGGTCAACTGGCTGGCGTATCCGGGCACCTCCGGCGCGCCATGGATGGATTACGTGCTGGGCGATGCGTTCGCGCTGCCGCCTGCGTTGGAGCCGTTCTACAGCGAGCACGTGTTGCGCTTGCAAGGTGCATTTCAGCCGTCGGACACCTCGCGCGTAGTTGCCGAACCGCCTTCGCGTACGCAATGCGGCTTGCCCGCGCAGGGCGTGGTGCTGTGCTGCTTCAACAACAGCTACAAGCTCAATCCACGCAGCATGGCGCGCATGCTGGCGGTGCTGCGCGCGGTGCCCGACAGCGTGCTGTGGCTGCTGTCCGGGCCGGGCGAGGCCGATGCGCGTCTGCGCGCATTCGCACAGGCGCAGGGCGTCGACGCGCAGCGCCTGGTGTTCATGCCGAAGTTGCCGCATCCGCAGTACCTGGCGCGCTACGGGCATGCAGACCTGTTCCTGGATACGCATCCGTACAACGCGCACACCACCGCATCGGACGCGCTATGGGCGGGATGCCCGGTATTGACGACGCCTGGCGAGACGTTTGCTGCGCGGGTCGCTGGCAGCTTGAATCATCATCTTGGGTTGGATGAGATGAATGTGGCGGACGATGCCGCGTTTGTTGCCAAGGCGGTGGCGTTGGCGAGTGATCCGGCGGCGCTGGGTGCGTTGCGTGCGCGGGTGGATGTACTGCGGCGGGAGTCTGGGGTGTTTGAGATGGATGGGTTTGCGGATGATTTTGGTGCGTTGTTGCAGGCACTCGCGCGGCGTCATGGTTGGTTGGGAATTTAGCGCGGACTTTTTGCGTTCAAAATAGATGGCTGTCTTCCGCCGTACCCTCACCCCCAACCCCCGCTCCACGCCCCGGCCCGCGCTTGCGGCGCGGGCGCTCCAAGGCACGCGCGCCCATGGCGCGCAAGCTGTGCCTGCTCGCCCCAACGGGAGAGGGGCTCCAGCCAACTTCCTCGCTATCGCGTTCAAACTCCTCCAAGTCACCGTAATGAAGTGCCGAGGCGGCAGCGTGGCCGGGGATTGGCGGAGAGCGGCACAGGGATGTGCCCCGGCGGCGCGTCAGACAGGATGTCTGACCGAGCCGAGGAGCCGATCCCCGGCCGCGCTGCCGCGCCTCACCGAAGCTAGTACGGACAGGCATCTTGCTTCGCCGTACCCTCACCCCAGTCCCTCTTCCGGAGGGAGAGGGGCGTCCAACCTTGCGGCGTGGGCGCTCGGCGGCACGCACACCAGTGGCGCGCAAGCTGTGCCTTCTCGCCCCCAGGGAGAGCGGCTTATCGATTTGCCACGAACTGTCAGTTGCTAACTGCCAGTATCAGCGGATCCTCGACTGCGACTGACGTTGTGCGGCTTCACGCCGTGGTGCTGTACCCGGCCGTCCAGGCTCGCTAGGCTGGCGGCATGCCTTCCAATCTCGACTTCATTCCCTTGCACCTGTGCGTACTGACGGTGTCCGACAGCCGCACCCTGGCCGATGACCGCTCCGGCGATTATCTGGTCGACGCACTCACTCACGAGGGCCACGTGCTGCATGCGCGTGCGTTGTGCCCGGACGATCGCTATCGCATGCGTGCAATTGTCTCCGCCTGGATCGCCGATGCGCAGGTGGACGGCATCCTGGTGACCGGTGGCACCGGCTTCACCGGGCGCGATTCCACCCCCGAGGCGATCACCCCGCTGCTGGACAAGCTGATGCCGGGCTTTGGCGAGATGTTCCGCGCCATCAGCGTTGCGGAAATCGGCACCTCGTCGCTGCAGTCACGCGCGTTTGCCGGCCTGGCCAACCACAGCTTCGTGTTCTGTCTGCCCGGTTCCACTTCGGCCTGCCGCACCGCATGGGAAAAGATCGTGCGTGCGCAGCTGGATGCGCGCACCAAGCCCTGCAACCTGGCGACACTGCGTCCACGGCTGAGCGAATAGCCTGCGCGTTCCATCGCTGGCGGAACGCGCATGTCGCACCTCAAACGCAAGGCCTACAAGAAACTGCTGGAACCGCTGCAGCTGGAACTGGTCGGCATGGCACGCTGGCTGCAGCACACCAACCAGCGCGCGCTGGTGCTGGTGGAAGGCCGCGACACCGCCGGCAAGGGTGGCGTGATTCAAACCATCGCCAGCCATCTCAATCCGCGCCAATGCCGGGTGGTGGCGTTGCCCAAGCCCAGCGATCGCGAAAGCACGCAGTGGTATTTCCAGCGTTACGTGACGCATCTGCCGGCGGCCGGCGAGTTAGTGCTGATGGATCGCAGCTGGTACAACCGCGCCGGCGTGGAGCGCGTGATGGGCTATTGCACCGACGCGCAGTACCAGGCGTTTCTGGAGCAGGCACCGCGCTTTGAACAATTGCTGGTCGACGACGGCATCCTGCTGTTCAAGTACTGGCTGTGCGTGGATCAGGCCGAGCAGGAAGAACGCTTTGCCGAGCGCCACGCAGATCCGCTCAAGGGCTGGAAGCTGTCGCCGGTGGACCTGCAGTCACGCGCCAAGTACGACGACTACACCGCCGCGCGCGAACGCATGCTGCAGGCCACCCACACTGCGCAAGCGCCGTGGACGCTGGTGGACTTCAATGACCAGAAGCGCGGGCGGCTGAGCCTGATCCGTGATCTGCTGGACCGGCTGCCGGATACCTCGGTGCCGCAGGAGCTGCTGCCGCTGCCGCCACTGGACGGCAAGCTGCACAAGGAGCACTACGGCGTGCTGACCCCGATCGATGATTACGCCGGCCAGTCCTGAGAGACTTCGTCGCTGGCGGCAGTGGCGCGCGGCAACGGATGCACGCCCGCCTGGCCTTCGACCTGCTCGGCCTGCACCACCAACTGGCTCAGGCGCTGGGCGAACAACTGCATGAAGCCGCGGTGCAACGGGCGCATGGCCTCGATGTAGTCGACATCGTCGGTCTGCGGCCCGAGCGGGCTGCAGGACGCCAACAGCACTTCGTCCAGGCGCAGCGCGGTGTCGGGCAGGCGCACCGTGGCCGCGCGGCGTAGCCAGTCGCGCATACCCTGGCGGTATTCGGCGGCCAGGATGTAGGCCACTTCCACCTGGTCCAGGTCCACATCCGGGTTCCAGGCGAGCACCTGGATCACCTGCGAGCGCTCGTCCAGCACGCGGCTTTCGGCGATCAGGGCATGCAGCTGCTGCAACAGCTGCCATTGCGCGAGCGCACCGTCGCGCTGCGGCGAGGGCATGGCCTCGATGGCCAGCACCAGGCGGCGGGCGAACAGGGCCGGCACGTGGGCCAGCACCAGCGGGCCGGCGTCGGCGCCCAGCAACAGGCGTTCGGTCCGCAGCGCGGCGGTGTCGGGCAGATAGCCGTCCTGCAGCGGGCGCATCACGCCGTGATCGAGCAGCGACAGCACCACATCCAGCCAATAACGGCGTTCCTGCTGCTGCGCGCGGTTGGCGCTGGCGTTTTGCCAGGCGGGGCGCAGTTCGTCCAGCCGCGCGATGCAGGCCTGGCTATCCAGCGCATCCCACGGCGCGCGGGTGGCGTCGTTTGGATCGAAGGCGTCGACGTTGAGCATGCCGCCGCCGAAGCGGTGCCAGGCGGCGCCACGCAGCGCATTGGCCGGATCAGGCTTGGCTGGGGCGAGCGGTGCTGCCGTGGCCGGCCGCAACAGCGCGGCGTAGGCATCGGCCCAGGAATCGGGAAGACGGGCAGACAACGGATAGCTGGCCGACGGCTCGCCCAGCCCGCGCCGCGCCAGGCGCAGGCTCCACAGCACCGCACCCAGCACGATGCCCGCGAAGACCCAGGCCAGCAGCCAGCTGGCGGCGGCCTGCTCAGGGCGCAACACCCGCGTGGCCGGGTGCATGAACAACAGCCAGCCGCTGCCCAGCAGCGCGCCCAGATACAGCCACGGCGCCAGCTGCGCCGATGCACTGCGAGGTTCGGGCAGGTCGCGCCCACTGTTCTGGTCTTGAGATGGAGCTGCCATACATTTCCCCTGCACGCCTGATCGCGTGGACATCCAGGTTATCGGCGAGGAAACGCAAGTCTGTTGCCCTGCTCAGGCAACTTTTGGCTAGCCGGTTACAAATGCTTCAGTCGTCGGAATCGCGCATGGCGTGCGCGTGACAGACGCGACCTTGCTCGCTGGCGAGCCCTGCCAGAGCCAGTGTTCAAGTGCCTCCAGTGCTGCAGCGGAACCGGCGGCGACAACTTCCACGCTGCTGTCCGCCTGGTTGCGCGCATGTCCGCGCAGCTGCAGCGCCAGCGCCCGCTCGCGCGTGGAGGCGCGGAAGAACACGCCCTGCACGACGCCGGTGACGATGAAGCGTGCCGCCTGCATCAGCCGGCCTTGCCGGTGATGCCCACTGCGGTCTCGATGTCGCGCGCGGTGACCGGGCCGAGGAACTGCTTGGCCACCTTGCCGTCGGGGCCGATCAGATAGGTCATCGGCAGCCCGCGCGGAGTGGCGAAGTCCTGCGGCGGCTGGTACGGGTCCAGGATGGCCACCGGATACGACACCGGGTGATCCTTGAGGAAGGACTGCATGTCGGCGGTGGTGATGTCCTCGTAGGCCAGGCCGACCACTTCGATGGAGTCGCGCATGGTGTGCAACGCCGACAGCTCGGGCATCTCCTTCAGGCACGGCGCACACCAGGTGGCCCAGAAGTTCACCACCACCCACTTGCCGCGGTGCGCAGCCAGGTCGTAGGTCTCGCCGGACACGGTGGGCAGCGACAGGGTCGGCATCTCGGCGGTCTTCTGCACCACCGAACTAGTGGTGGACGCAGCGGCCGGGTCAGTGCCGGCCGGTGGGGTCGCTGGCGCCTGGTTGGCGGGCGTGGGCGCCGGTGACGCCGTGGTCGATGTGCCCTCGCCGGTGGGCTTGCAGGCGGTGAGCAGGGCCAACGGCAACAGCAGCGCGCAGGCGCCGCGCATCAACGAACGCAGGGTCATGGGGGATCTCCCGGAAGGTGAGTATAGAGGTCGCCGACCGGCTGCGCCAGCACGCTGCGCAGCGGTTGACGCAATTGTTCCAGCGCGGCGGCGGCGGCCTGGCCATAGGGGTCGTCGCGGCACGGCAAAGGGCGGTCTTCGACCGGCACCCGCAGCTGGCAGCTTTCGTACAGCTCGGCCAGCGGCACCACGTCCAGGTCGCGCGCCAGCAGCCAGTTGCCGCGCTCGTCACGGCGCAGCAGGCGGATACGTTTGAGCTCGCACAGCAGCTCCTGCATCAAGGTGTCGGTGAGCATGGGCTCCAGCGCCAGGATGCGGTCTTCGTCCAGCCCGTTGCCGTGCAGGCGTGCCTGGCGGAAGCGCCCGAGCAGGCGCAGCAGGCCGTAGATCTCGAATCCCGGCGGCAGCCGCATGGCTTCGGGCTGGTAGCGGAACGCCGACATCGACGATGCCAGCGACGCGCCCAGCAACACCGACACCCAGCTCAGGTAGATCCACAGCAGCAGGATCGGCAGCGCCGACAATGCGCCATAGATACGTTGATAGGTCTGGAAATTGCCCAGGTAAAAGCCGAAGCCCCACTTGACGATTTCCATCAGGATCACCGCCAGCAGCGCGCCCGGCAGGGCATGCCGCAGCCGCACCACATGCTGCGGCACCACGCGGTAGATCAACACGATGCAGACGAACTCCACCGCCATCGGTGCCAGCCGCCAGGCGAATTCGGCCAGCCATTGGCCTTCGGTGGTGCGGAACAGCGGCAGCGCGAACACATACGCAGCCATGGCCATCGACGCGGCCGCCAGCATCGTGCCCAGCGTCAGCACCGTCCAATAGATCAGAAAGCGCGTCACCTTGGGCCGGGCCGCGGCCACGCGCCAGATACTGTTGAAGGTCTGCTCGATGCTGTGCAGGGTGATCAGCAACGAGGCTACCAGCGCCACCATGCCGGCTACGGTGAACTTGCCCAGATCCTCGAGCGATCGGTTGAGGTAGTTCTGCACCGAGCGCGCCGCGCCCGGCACGAAGTTATTGAAGATGAAGTCGGTGAGCGCGTCCTTCCACTCGTTGAATGCCGGAAACGCCGACAACACGCCAAACACCACGATCGCCAGCGGCACCAGCGCAAACACCGTGGTGTAGGCCAGCGACGCGGCCGCCTGGAACAGCCGGTCGTCCAGGAAACGGCGCCACAGAAAACGCCCGAAGCTGGCCGTGCGTGCACGGTCCCGCAGGCGTTCCTTCCACTGATGCATGGTGTTCACACGCGACATCGGGCAAGGGTAACCGAAGCGTCGTCATCGCGGCCTTGCCGCACCTGCGGCGTGCAGCCAGGCCACGCCATCGCCGATACTGCGGCCACCTCACACAGGCGGCAGATGCGCGATGACGGAAATTCTGGTGCTGTACTACAGCCGTGGCGGTTCGGTGGCGCGGCTGGCGCGGCAGATCGCGCGCGGCATTGGCGAAGTGCCCGGCATGAGCGCGCGGCTGCGCACGGTCCCGCCGGTGGCGGCGGTGACCCAGACCAGCGCCCCGCCGGTGCCCGACGAAGGCGCCCCGTATGTGGACGCTGCGGATCTGGCCGAATGCGCCGGCGTGCTGCTCGGCAGCCCGACGCGCTTCGGCAACATGGCCGCGCCGATGAAGCACTTCCTCGACAGCCTGGGTGCCGAATGGGCCAACGGCACCCTGGCCGGCAAACCGGCGGCGGTGTTCACCTCCACCGCCTCGATGCACGGCGGCCAGGAATCCACGCTGCTCTCGATGCACCTGCCACTGCTGCACCACGGCTGCCTGATCGTCGGCATCCCGTTTACCGAAACAGCTCTCAGCCACACCACCAGCGGCGGCACGCCGTATGGCGCCAGCCATGTCTCCGGTGCGGGCGGCGACCCGCAGCCCAGCGACGAAGAAGCCGTGCTGGCACGCGCCCTGGGCCGCCGGGTGGCCGATATCGCCCGGCGGCTGGCAACCCCGTGAGCCGGCGCGCCGCGCACTGGCTGCTCACCGCCGCCTTGCTGGCCCTGTCGGCGTTGTTCGTGGTGTGGTTTCACGATGACCGCCATCGCGTCGCCGCGTTACTGGTGTTCGCGCTGCCGCCGCTGCTGATGGCCATGGGCGCCGTGCGCAGCACGCGTGCGCGCTTCTGGGCCGGCGTGTTCGCGTTGGGCTGGTTCAGCCACGGCATCATGGCCGCCTGGAGCGCGCCCGGCGTGCGTGGCCTGGCCTGGCTGGAATTGCTGCTGGCCCTGCTGGTGGTGGCGCTGGTCAGCGGCCATGGCGTGGCCGCGCGGTTCGGCAAGCGCCGCGCTCCGCGCTAACGCGGGTTGCGCAGGCGGCCAGTGGGGCGGACGAACTGCCCGCTCCACTGGCCGTGGACTCACACCGTCACGGCGAGGTCATTGCCGTGGGCAGCGCACTCAATTGCCTGCCACCTTCACCGCAGCGCCCGCCCGTCCGTCACTGCCCCACTAGCGTGGCGATGCTCTGCGGGTCGATATACAGCGAGCTCTTGCCGCCGCTCACCGTGTACGCACCGGCATAGCCGGCGTTGAGGCTGGATGAGGTGGTGTATTTGACGAACTGCGTGGCAGCGCCGGCCGGCACGGTCAGATCCAGTCGCTGGTGGGCGGTGCCGGTGTTGACCGCCACCACCACGATCTTGTTGTCCGGCGTGCGGTACGCCGTGGTGGACACGTCTGCATACGGGTGCTCGGTGGCACCGATCCGGACCGACCCTGGCCGCACGAACCGCGCGTACTGCGACAGCACATACCCGCGCTTGCTGACCGAACCACCTTCGCTGATCAACCCGTAACTGCGGCGGATGTACCACCAGATGTAGGCGTTGTAGTTGGCGACCATGCTCTGATGCAGCTCGCTCGCAACGCCCAATGCCGACGGCCACGCATTGCCATCGCTGGTGTCGGTGTAGTGCTCGGTCATCCAGACCTGCTTGCCCTTGCTGCGCGCCAGTGCGTAGTCCTTTGGCTGCGCGCCGTACAGATGTCCGGCGACGATGGACGTGGCCTGGCTGGCCTTGGCGTTGTTGAGCACCGGGTCGGTGATGGAAAAGGTGAAGCCAACCGATTCGCCCACGATCACCTTCAACGCGCCGAACTTGCCGCCTTCGGCGTTGAGATAGTTGACGAAGTCGCTGCCATTCCAGTCTGCGGATTCATAGTCTGGATGCCAATCCGGCTCGTTCTGCAGCGAGATCGCGTACAGCGGTGCGTTGCGCGCCGACAGGTAGTTGGCGAAATCCAGCAGATGCGTGGTGTAGGCGGCGTACGAGGTGGACAACAACTTGCCGCCCTTGACCAGGCTTTTGTTGGACTTCATGTACGCCGGCGGCGACCACGGCGTGGCGAACAATATGCCACCCAGCGCGCGCACGCGCGCGGCGGTGGGAACCTGCAGGCTCCAGCCACTGCTGGAGGGGTCGATGCGCATGCGCAGGATCGACAGGCCGATCTGTCCGTTGCCGCTGCCATAGGCAAGATCCACCTGCGCGGGGGTCAGATCGTTGATCCATCCCGCACCATTCATCCCGCCGAATCCGCGCACCGTCTGGTACGTCTGGTTCGGGTTGACCGTGACGGTTTGCGCAGCGGCAGTGGCGGTAAGGCACAACCCGATCAACGGCACTACGGCACGCAGCAACACGGAAGGCTTCATGCTTCATCTCAAGAATTGAACGAAGGCGCCAACCCAACGCATCGACGACCGTGCGCGCACAGGCAGCCGTTGCACAGCGCGTTGGCATTGCTGCCTCGCACGGCCGCGCAACAAAGCGATCGCGACCAGTGAAACGGCGTGTGGAGTGTGCGCGTGGCCGATGACACTTGAATGGGCATGGCATCCAAGAACGCGGCGCTGTCATGCAGCGAACGGATGGCGCAGGAAGGAGTGCGTGCGGTGACGCACGCGCCCGCGTCACCGCTGCGGCAGTGCACCACGCCTCACGCTGCCGCGCCCTACATCGGAATGCGCCCTGCCCTGCCCGGCCATCGCCTGCACCGCTGGCGCCAGCGCCGTATCATGGCGGCCCTCGCGCGGCCTTGCACCGCGCCGGCCCTACAGGACCTGCAGCAATGGAAGACCTCCTGATCGTCACCACCGGTGGCACGATCGACAAGATCTACTTCGACGACAAATCGGACTACCAGATCGGCGACCCGCAGATCGGCCAGATCCTCAAGGAACTGGGCGTGACCTTCCGCTTCACGGTCATCCCGATCATCCGCAAGGATTCGTTGCACATCACCCAGGAAGACCGCGAGCTGATCCGCGCCACCATCCAGGCGCAGCCCGCCCGGCAGGTGCTGATCACCCACGGCACCGATTCGATGGTGAAAACCGGCAAGGTGCTGCAGTCGATCGCCGACAAGACCATCGTGATGACCGGCGCACTGAATCCGGCGCGCTTTCGCGGCTCCGATGCCGAGTTCAACATCGGCTGCGCGGTCGGGGCCGTCCAGACGCTGCCGGCCGGCGTCTACATCGCCATGAACGGGCGGATCTGGAACCCGGAAACGGTGCGCAAGAACGTGGCGGCCAACCGGTTCGAACCGGTCTAAGCGATGAGCAAGGCCACCCGCGCCACCCGTGCACTGGATGCGGCCGGCGTGGCCTATGTGCTGCATCCTTATCCGTACCAGGCCGATGCCGATGCAAAGGGCCTGCAAGCCGCACAGACGCTGCAACTGCCGCCGCACCAGGTGCTCAAGACCCTGATGACCTGGGTGGACGAGCACGCGATCTGCGTGGTGATCCCGTGCGACCGCCGGTTGTCGTTGAAGACCCTTGCCAGCGCCTGCGGTGGCAAGTCCGCGCGCATGATGGAGGTGGCCGATGCCGAACGCCGCACCGGCTACAAGGTGGGCGGCATCAGCCCGCTCGGGCAGCAGCGGCCCACGCCGGTGCTGATCGAATCCAGCGTGCTCGACGCACCTGCGTTGTGGATCAACGCCGGCCAGCGTGGCCTGCTGCTGGAATTGGCCGGCGCCGAGATTGTGCACGTCCTCGGCGCGCGCGCTTACCCGCTCTGCGAGTGAGCCTGCCACGCCCGCAATAACGCAGGCAAGCCAGCCTTGCGTACGCCATACATAGAAACGCGCTGGCACCTTGCCTCAGGCGCCAGCGCGTCACTGCCTCGCACGGGCAGGCGGCTGCCCTGGCTATCAGTACGTCGCCACCAGGTTGACAGCGGAGAACGCCAGCGTTCCTTTGAGTCGCACGTAATACGTGCCTGCCGCAGGTGCGGTCAGTGTGCAGGTTTCGGCATTGCCGACCAGCATGCTGCGGCAGCCAAAGGCGGCGTCGGTGGGCAGTGCATTGGCGCGCAGTGACAGGTCGGCATTGCCGCTGCCGCCGCTGAGCGTGACCTTGAGCGAGCGCGTACCTGCCGGCACCTTGACCTGGTAATACAGCGAATCGCCGATCGCCGCGCTCAGGCCAGTGCGTACTGCATTACTGGTCAGCAACGTGGCATTGATCACCGCCGCCACCGCACCATCGGCATTGATCAGGCCCGCACCGCAGCCGGGAGCGCACGCCACCGGCAACGGGCGTGCACTGCTCTTCAGCAGCGCCTCCACCGTTGCCGGCGTCAGCGGGTTGAGCGCCACCGACTGCATCAACGCCACCACGCCGGCCACATGCGGCGCCGCCATCGAAGTGCCGCTATACACCGCGTAGGCCGGATTGGCTGGAACCGTGGTGCCGCTATTGAGCGTGGAGATGATCGCCTGGCCGGGCGCGGCGATGTCCACGCCCTTGCCGAAGTTGGAGAAGCTGGCCTTGGCGCCGGCCGAGGTGGTTGCCGCCACCGCAATCACGTTCGCGCAATTGGCCGGCATGCTGGTGGCCACATCCATATTGCTGTTGCCGGCCGCCACTACCACGGCGGTGCCGCGCGTGACCGCGCCGGTGATGGCATTGCCGATGATCGTCGAGCAGCTGCCGTAGCCGCCGAGCGACAAGTTGATCACTGTGGCGGGATTCGGATTGGCCGGTACCCCGGTCACCTTGCCGCCAGACGCCCACACGATGGCATCGGCAATATCGGACATGTAGCCACCGCATTTGCCGAGCACGCGCAACGGCAACAGCTTGGCATTGAAGGCGGTGCCGACCACCCCGGCCGCGTTGTTGCCAACTGCGGCAACGATGCCGGCGACATGGGTGCCATGCCAGCTGGAATTGGACGCCGACGCGCCCGCACCGCAAGCGTTGGCCGCGGACCAATCGCCCTGATCGGCGGCATTGTTGTCACGCCCGTTGCCGTCGCCTGCGACGGTGGGGTCGGTGATGAAGTCGTAGCCGGGCAGCACGTTGGCGGCCAGGTCCGGATGCGCGGTGATGCCGGTATCGATCACCGCCACCACGATGCCCTTGCCGGTGGTGCGGTCCCAGGCCGGGCGGACATTGAGGCTGGCGGTGGTGGTTCCCATCGCCCACTGCTGTGGCAGGCCGGGGTCGTTGGGCGCCAGCAGTGGCCGCATCAGCACGTCCACTTCCACCCGCTTGACGGTCGGGTCGGCGGCAAGCCGGCGCATCAGGCTTTCCGAGTCGACCCGGTCCAGGCGCCGATCGGCCACCAGCAGCATCGGGCCGGCACTGAGCCGACGCGTGGCCGACAAGCCCAGCGCGCGCCCTTGCCGCCTGGGGACGGCGCGGGCGATCTCGCCCCACGGAGCCGACAGCCCGGTCGCGCGGGTGCTGCCCACGCGGTCCTTGTAGCTGACGATGAAACGGTGGTGGCTCGAGCCCGATGCCAGCCCCTGCAGGTTGACCTCGCCGGCCGATACCTGAAACACACACGCCATCGCACACACACACGCCGCGTAGCGCAATGCGCCAACCGTTGACTGCCTCATGAATCGCCCTCCCCAGGACATCGGTACTCGGATGACGCGCAGCGCAGGGACTGCAATGCCGCGTCGGATGCGCGGGCATTGCATGACGCAGCCCCCACGTGACGAGGCTATCGGCGAACCCGAATGCCGCTGAAGCCAGGCAGCATCAGCCCACTTGCGTTCGTTCAGCCACCCCTGGCGCACGTCCCGGCCCATGCAGCGCGCGCACAAAAAAGCCCCGCCTGGGCGGGGCACAAGAGAGAGAGAGACAGGCACCGACAGCCGCGTCGGGAGCGCTCTGACAGACGCCGGCACTTGTGGCCGGCGTCCGCTGGGGAAATACGCGTTACGGCCTCGCGTTACGGCGTCGCGTTACGGCGTCTGGCTGACCGCGCCTGCTGCGTTGACGATGCCGGCGCCGCAACCGCCCGAGCAGGCGCCCGGCAATGGCCGTGCAGTGTTCTTCAACAGCGTTTCCACCGCCGCCGGAGTCAACGGACGCGACGCTGCAGACTGCACCAGCGCGACCACGCCGGCCACGTGCGGCGCCGCCATCGAGGTGCCGTTGTAGGACGCGTAGCTGGCGCTGCCCGGGGTAGTGGTGCCGCTGTTGAGCGTGGACAGGATCGCCGAGCCCGGGCCGGAGATATCGATGGTGGTGCCGAAGTTGGAGAAGCTCGAACGTGCGCCGGCCGAGGTGATCGAGGCCACCGAGATCACATTGGCGCAGCTGGCCGGGGTGAAGTTGGCCACGTTGGCATTGCTGTTGCCCGCCGCCACTACCACCGTGGTGCCGCGCGACACCGCGCCGTTGATGGCGTTCTGGTAGGTGCTCGAGCAGGCGCCGTTGCCGCCGAGCGACATATTGATCACTTCGGCCGGGTTGGCATTGGCCGGCACGCCGCTGACGGTGCCGCCGGAGGCCCAGACGATCGCATCGGCGATGTCCGAGGTGGTGCCGCCGCACAGGCCCAGCGCGCGGATCGGCACGATGCGCGCATTGAACGCGGTGCCGGCCACGCCGGTGCTGTTGTTGGTGACCGCGGCAATCGTGCCGGCCACGTGCGTGCCATGCCAGCTGGAGTTGGCCGCTGCCACGCCGGTACCGCACTGGTTGGCCGCGCGCCAGTCGCCCTGGTCGGCCGCGTTGCTGTCACGGCCGTTGTTGTCGCGCGCACGCGCCGCATCGCTGATGAAGTCGTAGCCGGGCAGCACGTTGGCGTTGAGGTCCGGATGGCTGGTGATGCCGGTGTCGATCACCGCGACCACCACGCCGGTGCCGGTGGCGGTGTCCCAGGCCGGGCGCACGTTGATGCCCGATGCGGTGGTGCCAAAGCCCCACTGCTCGGACAGACGCGTGTCGTTCGGGGTCAGCGTCGGGTACATGATCTGGTCGATTTCCACGTATTCCACGCTCGGGTCGGCGGCGATGCGGCGCATCAGCGTCTCGGCTTCGGCGCGGTCCAGACTGCGGTCGGTCTTGAGCACTTCAGAGCCCAGCGCGGTGCGACGCACGTGGTTCAGGCCCAGCGCGCGGCCAGCGCGTGCCGGCACCGCAGTGGCAACAGAATTGAGCGAGGCGCGCATCGAGGTCGGGCTCACCGACGCACTGCTGCCGTCGCGGTATTTGACGATGAAGCGATCCAGCGTCGGCTGCGAATCCAGCCCGGACAGATTCACCTGCCCGGCGAAGGCCGGCACCGCCAGCAGCGAGGTCAGCGCGGACACACCCAGGACTACCAGCGCGCGCGTAGGCGCACGACGTTGCGACACATTGGACATCGATCGTTCCTTTGAGTGATGAGGTGCCGCAGATGCGGCGTGATGGCCGGACCCCGTCGCGCGCTGCGATGGCAGGTCTGGAAGTGCACAGGCAGGTGCCTGTCGAAACGACTGACCGGTGTCCGTCCCGGCCACGCGGCAACACATCCCCAGCACCTGCCGAATCGGCAGGCGTGGAGTGGATTGCAGATGGGGAGCGCGCCCTGGCGCAGTGCCGGGGCGCGCGTGACGCGCGGTTAGTAGCTGGCGCGCAGGGTGACGCCGGAGAACGTGCTGTAGGCCTTCAGACGCACGTAATACGTTCCGGACGGTGCGGTGATGGTGCAGGTCTCGGCATTGCCGCTGCGGTACGGGCGGCAGGTGTAGGCCGAGTCGGTCGGTGCACTGCCGGCGCGCACATACAGGTCGGCATCGCCGCTGCCGCCGCTGGTGGTCACCGTCAAGGTGCCGCTGCCGGCCGGCACGGTGATGGTGTAGTTCAATTCCGCGCCGGTCGCCGCGCCCAGGCCGGTCACCGGAGTGCCGTTGGTCAGGGTGTTTCCACCACCGCCACCGCCGCCGCTCCCGCCATTGATGGCCGCAGTGACCGCGGCATCGGCGTTGACGATGCCGGCACCGCAGCCGCCCGAGCAGGCGCCCGGTAAAGCACGCGCGGTGTTCTTCAACAAGGTTTCCACCGCTGCTGGCGTCAGCGCGGTCGGTGCGACCGATTGCACCAGCGCGACCACGCCAGCCACATGCGGCGACGCCATCGAGGTGCCGTTGTAGGACGCATAGCTGGCGCTACCCGGCGTGGTGGTGCCGCTGTTGAGCGTGGACAGGATGGCCGAGCCGGACGCCGACACATCGATCCCGGTGCCGAAGTTGGAATAGCTGGCCTTCGCGCCCGCCGAGGTGGTGGCGGCCACCGCAATCACGTTGGCGCAGTTGGCCGGCAGCGAACCGGACACATTGGATGCATCGTTACCGGCCGCGACCACCACCGTGGTGCCGCGCGACACCGCACCATTGATGGCGTTCTGCATCGTGGTCGAGCAGCTACCGCCACCGCCGAGCGACATGTTGATCACCTCGGCCGGGTTGGCATTGGCCGGGATGCCGCTGACGGTGCCGCCGGAGGCCCAGACGATGGCGTCGGCGATATCCGACAGCGATCCACCGCACTTGCCGAGCACGCGCACCGGTACGACCTTGGCGCCGTAGGCGGTGCCGGCCACGCCGGTGGTGTTGTTGGTCACTGCCGCGACCGTGCCGGCCACATGAGTGCCGTGCCAGCTGGAGCTGGCGGCGGGAACGCCGGCGCCGCATTCGTTGGCGGCGTACCAGTCGCCTTCGTCGGCCGCATTGCTGTCACGGCCGTTGCCATCGCGTGCAGTGGTTGCATCGCTGATGAAGTCGTAGCCGGCCAGGATATTGGCGTTGAGGTCGGCATGGCTGGTGATGCCGGTATCGATCACCGCCACGACCGTGCCGCTGCCGGTGGCCTTGTCCCAGGCCGGGCGGATGTTCAGACCGGCGTTGGTGGTGCCGAACGCCCACTGCTCGGACAACCGGGTGTCGTTGGGGGTGAGCGTGGCATGCAGGATCTGGTCGACTTCAACGCTCTGCACATTGGGATCAGCGGCCAATTGCCGCATCAGGGTTTCGGCCTCGGCGCGGTCCAGGGCGCGGTCTGCCCTTACCAGTTCCGGCCCCAACGCCAGGCGGCGCACCGAGTTCAGGCCCAGCGCCTTGCCGGCTTTGGCCGGCACCGCGCGCGCAGCAGTGCGCAGCGAGGTGGTCAACGCGGACGGGCTGGCCAGCGCGGTGCTGCCGTCCTTGTAGGTCACGATGAATTTTTGATGGGTCTGTGCGGTGGCCAGGCCATCCAGGTAGACCTCGCCGGCAAAGGCCGGCATCGCGAGCAGCAGCGAGGTCAGGGCGGACGCGCCCAGGATGGTGAGCGAGCCAGTACGCTTGCGGAGAGACGCAGTCGACATCGAATTCCCTTCCATATCAAAGAGAACCGCCGGAGCGGTGTTATCCGGCGCCGCCTTCCGTAGGTCAGCGCCGAGGTCCCCGGATCGCCTCTGTTATCGATCCGTTCAGCGAACCTACCGCACTCCAACCGAACTGGACAATAAGAGCTTCGCACTTTCAAAAAATTAAATATCAGATTTGTGACACCGTACGGCACCGTTCAGTCTCGCGATGACATGTGGCGACACCAAATGACACGCACTTGCTGCACTGCGCGCAAAAAAAAGGCCCCCGCGCTGACGCGCAGGGGCCCTGATTTGGCTTGATGTGTTGGCTTAGGACAGACGCACCAGCCAACCGTGGCGGTCCGGCACGCGCCCGTACTGGATGTCGGTCAGCTCCTGGCGCAGCGACATCGTCACCTCGCCCGCCGGTGCAGACAGGTCGCCGACCGCAAAGCCATCGCCCTTCAGCTCGCCGATCGGGGTGACCACGGCCGCCGTGCCGCAGGCGAACACCTCGCTGATCTCACCGGAGGCCACGCCGTCCTTCCACTCGTCGATGGACACCTTGCGCTCCACCACCTGCATGCCGCGGTCGCGGGCCAGCTGCAGGATGCTGTCGCGGGTGATGCCTTCCAGGATGCTGCCGGACAATTCCGGCGTCACCAGCGTGCCGTCCTGGTAGACCAGGAACACGTTCATGCCGCCCAGTTCCTCGATGTACTTGCCTTCCACCGGGTCCAGGAACAGCACCTGCGAGCAGCCCTGCGCATAGGCTTTCTGCTGAGGCAGCAGCGAAGCGGCGTAGTTGCCGCCGCACTTGGCCGCGCCGGTGCCGCCCTTGGCTGCACGTGCGTACTCGGTGGACAACCAGATCGACACCGGCGCCACGCCCTTGGCGAAATACGGACCGGCCGGGCTGGCGATCACGTAGTACGAGGCCTTGTGCGCCGCGCGCACGCCCAGGAACGCCTCATCGGCGATCATGAACGGGCGGAAATACAGGCTGGTTTCCGGCGCCGACGGCACCCAGCCGGCATCCACGGCCACCAACTGGCGCAGCGACTCCACGAACAGGTCCACCGGCAGTTCCGGCAGCGCCAGGCGGCGCGCGGAGCGCTGCAGGCGCTCGCCATTGGCCTGCGGGCGGAAGGTCCAGATCGAGCCGTCGGCATGCCGGTAGGCCTTGATACCTTCGAAGATCTCCTGGCCGTAATGCAGCACCGAGGCGGCCGGATCCAGCTGCAGCGGGCCGTAGGCACGCACCTGCGCATCGTGCCAACCGAGCTCGTTGGTCCAGGAGATGGCGACCATGTGGTCGGTGAAATGCAGGCCGAACCCAGGCGCAGCCAGGATCACGGACAGTTCGTCGGCGCTGCGCGGCGACGGGGAGCGGGTGGAAGCGAAGGACACGGACACCGAGAGATTCCTGTAGAGCGGAAGGAAAGACGCGGCGCCACGTGCAAGACATGGCGCCTGATGGTCAGAGCATGCCGGTCTCGAGACGGGCCGCTTCGGACATCATATGCCGGCCCCACGGCGGGTCGAAGACCAGCTCGACATCGGCCTCGGCAATGGTCGGGATCATTTCCACCTTGCTGCGCACGTCGTCGACCAGGATCTCGCCCATGCCGCAACCGGGCGCGGTGAGGGTCATCTTGACGTCCACCCGGCGCTGGTTGTCTTCTTCGCGATGGCTCACCACCGCCTCGTAGACCAGGCCCAGATCCACGATGTTGAACGGAATCTCCGGGTCGAAGCAGGTGCGCAGCTGCTGCCACACCAGCGCTTCCACTTCCTCGTCGCTGGCGTTCTCCGGCAGTTCCAGCCCCGGTGGGGCCTCCTTGCCGATCGCATCGCCGTCCTTGCCCGCAATACGGAACAGGTTGCCTTCGACGAAGACGGTATAGCTGCCACCCAGCGCCTGGGTGATATAGCCGTAACTGCCTGCGGGCAGGGTCACCGAATCGCCTTGCGGCACCATGACGGCATCGCAATCGCGTTCGAACTGGACGGGTTCGCTGCTACGGGAATACATGGGCTGGATATGGGGCCGCGTCGGGAGCGCGCAAGTCGGCCATTCTAGCCGACCACGGCGGGCAGGCTGGCGATTGCGGCGTGCAGCACGGACGACGCTGCATTCCATCCGCCAGCGCTGCACACCGCAACGGCAGCACGCGCTCTATCATGTGCGCACTGTCAGGAGTTCCAATGCCGCCCACCTCTGCGCCCGCCAGAACCGCTCACTGGCTCTGGCCCCCGCTCCTGCTGCTGGGATGCGTCACCGCCCTCATCGCCTGGATCCTCGTCGCGCTGACCCTGGGCCATCAATCCGGCTGGATGGCGGTGCTGGTCGCGCTGGAAGTGGCGTGGATGCTGCGCCTGGGAACCTTGCCGGCTGGTCCGCTGCGCGTGGGCATCACCCTGGTGTCGACCGTGGCGCTCATCGTGGCGGCCAACTGGGGCATCGCGTCGGCACAGCTGGGCGGCGCACTTGGCCTGGATCCGTGGACCTCGTCGCTGAAGATGGGCGCCGGGCTTGCCTGGACCCTGCTGCAGCTGGCCAATACCGGGCTCGACCTGGCCTGCTATGTGGCCGCGCTGGGACTGGGCTGGTGGGCTAGCCGCTAGCTGGGGTTCCCCGTGCCCGCGTGCGGTGCGCTGGCAGTGTGGACTGTGATACTCCGACCGGACCCGGCGGCGTTAGTGCCTACTGCTTCAACGGGCCGGTGGTCGTCTCTTCGGCTTGTTTGCGAAGCAGACAGATCAGGCCCCAGTTCGGCCAATTGTCTCCACCCTCGCCGCTGCTTGTTTCGGCGCGCCTAGCCCCGCCGCTGTGACACGCATAACAGGCCTCGGGCGCTTCGCGGCAGGCCTCCCGGCCCGCCGCGATTTTTGCCGACTTCCCGTGCCCCGCCTTGTTCGTGTCATCGCGTGTCAACCCGATGGCTGCCCGTGCGTTGACGGCATATCGTCTTCGCGGAAGCTACGCTGTGCTGGTGGGAACCCCTTTCGATCCGCAACCTGCTGCACCGGCAACGGCGGCGCCTGTCTCGCTGGACGCGTTCCTGTCCGGGATCGGGCCGCGCGCGTTCCGCTTTGCCGAGACCGGCCTGCGCCACCGCGAGGACGCGCTGGACGCGGTGCAGGACGCCATGGTGCGGCTGCTCGGTTATCGCGATCGTCCTGCCGAAGAATGGACCCCGCTGTTCTGGAGCATCCTGCGTAGTCGCATCATCGATCTGCAGCGGCGGCGCAGCTTCCGGCTGAAGTTCTGGGCCCCGAACGAGCGTGCCGACGACGAAGGCAGCATCGACTGGCTCGATCCGGGCATCGGCCCGGCCGGCGAACAGCAGCAGCAAGAGGCGTATCAACGCCTGGTCGAAGCGCTACGCACATTGCCGGCACGCCAGCGCGAAGCCTTCACGCTGCGCGTGCTCGAAGACCTGGACGTGGCCACCACCGCCAAAGCGATGGGCTGCTCGGAAGGCTCGGTCAAAACCCATTTGTCGCGTGCGCGCGACGCATTGCAAAAACAGTTCGAGGATTTCCTGTGAACCGCTCCCACGACCCGGCCCAGTTCGATGCGCAGATGCGCCGGCTGCATGCCACCGCACTCACCACCTTGCCGCCGGACACACTGGCCCAGCTGCGCCAGGCACGCCATGCGGCCACCGCCCAGCGTTCGCGGCGCCTGCACTGGCTGCTGGCCACCGCGTGCTCGGCGCTGCTGGCGGTAGGCATCGGTGTGCAGTTGCGTCCCACCGAGCAAGCACCGGCAACCACGACCACGCAGGTGGCGACCACTACACCGGCCGCCACGAGCACCGACACCGATGACCTGCTGACCCAGAACCCGGACCTGTTCGTCTGGCTCGGCTCCGATACCGCCCTGGCCATGGAATGAGCATGATGACCCGCACCACGCGCCTGCTGTTGACCCTGTTGCTGTGCGTCTCGCCTTGCGCGGCGCTGTGGGCCCAGGACCGCCCACCCGGCCCGCCGCCGGGGCCGCCACCGCACGATGGGCCCGGCCCGCGCGGCGCCGAGACGCCGATGCCCGAATGGGACACGTTGAGCGCGCAACAACGCCAGGTCTTGATCGACGCCTTGCGCGAGCGCTGGAACGACGCGCCGGACGAGCGCCCACGCATGTTCCGGCACGCACGCCGCTGGCTGGACATGACCCCGGAACAACGCAAGCAGGCCAAGGCCGGGATGGACCGCTTCCGCAACATGAGCCCCGAGCAGCGCCGCGAGGCCAAGGCCCTGTTCGAACGCATGCGCACGCTCACCCCGCAACAACGCAACGAACTGCAGCAGCGCTGGCAGAAAATGAGCCCGGCCGAGCGCAGCGCCTGGCTCCGCGCGCATCCGCCGGTCGATGATTGAGCGCATGCGCCGCGTTGGCGCGTGCGCGTAAGTATTCGCTGGGCTGGCGGTATCGGAACCCGGAGACGCTGCACCTGCACCGTCCGTAGCGAAGACGTCCGGCCCGTCCTGCTGCAGCGTCATCGCAGTGCCTGGCAGAGCAACCGCACCTAAAACACGCGCTGTGGATGCTCGATCCAAAGACGCGCATCAAGAGAATCGTCGTTGCCGACGCATGTGCATCGCCTCTTTCCGCGTACGTTGGCAACGCGTGCTGCACTAAACATACGCAGAACACGCTTCGCGCAATGCCTGCACGAGCACTCGGCCAACCCGATCGGCATCCTGGCGAGCGAGCAGTCGCCACCTGCAATGCGGTATCGCACATAACGTGTGCCGGCGGCCTATCGCATCAAATCAAGTTGATCCTCGCGGTTGCTCGCCTGGCGATCGCTGCGACGTCGGCTGTCGTCAAACGACGCGACGAGCGCGATCCCTGTGTCAAACATTGCATCCGCCGCACGCAGTCTCCCAATCCGGTACTGGCTTGCGACATACCACTCTCGCTAGCTGCTGGTGGTGACTCACTGCGACTGCCTATTTTTGCTGCTTGATGTTTACTGATCGCTGTTTCTGATTGCTACCAGCTGCCTGCTACTTTTTGCCTGCTGTCCGCTGATCACCGCCTGCGCTTCCCAGCCGCTAATTGCCGATTGCCGCCAACCACCAGCGCAGCGCCCAGATGCAAGGCGGCGCCCGATTGCTGCGTACGTCATTACGCCAGGCTCGCCGCCATGAAGAACAGCCAGCCTGCAGTCAGGGCGCCAGCAGCGCCGGGATCAGCGGCGCGAAGATCAGCTCTGGCGGGAACAGCGGCACCGACTGCGCAGGGTGGTCGATCGCCAACGCGGCATACCCATGCGCCGCGCTCCAGGCCAGCAAGGTGCGCTGCTGCAGCAGCTCGGCCGGCGGGGGGCTGCCGTGCTGCGCACACCAGGCGGTCGACAAGGCATTGCGCAGGCAAGCGCGCGCCGCCTCGCTGGCCTGCGCCAGGCGCGGCAACGGATGTGCGCGCAGATCCAGACTGAGCATCAGCCGGAAATGCTGTGGAAATTCGATCGCAAAGCGGATGTAGCCCAGCCCGCAACCCATCACCGGGTCGCTCACGTCCTGCTGGGTGGCCGCGATGCGCGCGACCATGCGCTCGTAGCCGTCGGCCACCATTTCCGCCACCAGGCCATTGAGCGAGCCGAAGTGGTGCGCCGGTGCGGCATGCGACACGCCGGCGCGGCGGGCGCAAGCGCGCAAGGTCAGCGCGCGGGCGCCCGACTCGGCCACGATCTCCCACGCGGCCCGACGCAGTGCAGCGGGCAGATCACCGTGGTGATACGTGCCGGGCGCATCTGACGGGGTGGTGATAGCGCTCACGGTGCGGTCCTCATGGGGCAATTCTCGTCTGGCGCGCGCATGTGGCATGCGTTCCTCTCGCGGCTCTCATCATGAGACCAGGGCAGTGAACCACTCAATCTTGACGGTGACAAGATGCGACAGGCAGACTCGGCCATACCGACTCATCGGCACCGCCTGGCTGGATGCCCTCCCTTCCGGATTTCTTACATGCGCCCGTCCCGTCCCCCCCTGCGTCTTCGCCTGCTCCGCACCGCCCTGGCCACCGCCAGCCGGTTCGCACCCGGCCCCACCGGCCGCTATCTGGCCAAGCGCTTCGTGACGCCGTTGCCCGCAACGCGCCGTCATGCCGCTGCCGCGCTCGCCAGCCTGCCGGACACGGCCCGCCACACCCTGCGCATCGCCGACACGGACGTGACTGTCTATTGCTGGGGCGACCCGGCCGAGCACCCGTACGTGCTGCTCTCGCATGGCTGGTCGAGTTTCGGGCTGCGCTTTGCCGCCTGGGTGCCGCGCCTGCAGGCGCTGGGGTATGCCGTGGTGGCCTTCGATCAGGCCGGCCACGGCGCCAGCAGCGGCCGTCTCAGCAATTTCCCGCACTTTGTCGAGGTGCTGCGCCACATCGGCCGCCATTTCGGTCGGCCGGCGGCCTTCATCGGCCATTCGATGGGCGCCTCGTCGGTGGTGTTCGCCGATGAAGCCAGCTGGCGACCGGCGCGCTATGTGCTGATCGCGCCACTGCTCACCCCGGCCAAAAGCGCGGAACGCCAGTTTGCCGCCGCCGGCATCGCCGCACGCACGTTCGCACCGTTCGAACAGTGGCTGTCCGAGCTCACCGGCAAGCGTTTCGCCGACTTCGATGCCAGCGAACGTCTGCCGCAGTTCGATCGCCCCGCGCTGATCATCCACGACCGCCGCGACCGCGAAACGCCGTGGGAAGAAGGTGCACGCTTCGCCGCACTGTGGCCGGGCGCGCAGCTGGTCAGTACAGAGGGCCTGGGCCACAACCGCATGGTCGATCACGCCTCGGTGATCGATCAGGCACTGCACTTCATCGGCCCGGCGTCTCGCTGAGGCCGGCAACGGGGCCCCGCGCATGCCGCACGGTCATGGCGACCGTGCGGGTCTGCGTAAAGCAGCGAACACAGCGGAGCGGTTAATCGTCAGGTTGGTGCGGACGACGCGGAGGAACCGGAGTGCCCGAGGGCACATGAGGATGCCGAATACGGGCGGCGCAGCCGTTTTGACAGCAGCGCTTAGAGCGGGTAACACAACGGAGCAAGCAGTCGCCAGGTGGGTGCGAACGGCGCGGAGTAACCAGAGTGTCCGCGGATACATGAGAACGCCGAGCATCGGCCGCGCCCGCCTGGCGGCTGCGCAGCCGTTTTGACAGCGGCGCTTAGTGCACGGTGCCGTTGTTGAGCGGATCCAGGCGGTCGATCACGCCCTGCATCGCGCTGTCGAACGCGCCGTCGTTGATGTGTTCGCGCAGCCGCCCAAGCCGCACCATCACTGCCAGTTCTTCCGGAGAAGCGACGCAGAAGCGCACGCCACGCCGGTTGACGAACAGCAGCCGCGAGGAGATCGGGCTCACCCACGACAGCTTGCCCGCCTGCACCTTGCCGTCCTTGTCGACGAAATCCAGCCAGGTGCCGATGTCCATTGCGCGGAACCGCTCCGCATCGGCGCTGTCGATGCTCTGTGCCACGGCCTCGGCGCCCAGCACCACGCTGACGCTCTCGGCCGCCGGCGGTGGCAGGTTCACCTGCGGCAACTCCGGCAAGGCCTTTTCCAGCTCTGGCCGCGCCTCGGCAATCGCCTGCAAGGTGTCGTGCAGCGCGGTGATCGCCACCACCACGGCATCGCCATGCAATCCAACGCTGGCAAACACACGGTGCAGCGCCGGTTGCCAGGCCTGCAGCCACGGCTTGCCGATGATGTGGCGGCGCGCCTCGGCAAGTTCCTCCAGCACGCCGTCGGCCATTGCCAGCGCCTCGACGGTTCCGGGACCTTCGTCGCCGTCGCGCAGGATCGCCATGGTCAGGTGATGCAGCCACGGCTGGCGCAGGAAATCTTCCACCGCCTTGGGCAATGGCGCGCCGGCCTGCACGCGCTGCTCCAGTTCCGACAGCGCGCGGGCGCGCGCCAGTTCGAGTTTTTCCTGGCCACGCTGGGTTTCGGTAGCGCGGCGTTCGGCAATTTCCACCCGGCGCCGGTGCTGCGACAGGAAGTCGCGAAATTCTTCTTCCAGGGTCAGGAAGATCGCCAGATTCTCGTTGAATTCGGCCACCAGGCGGTCGACGATTTCTTCGACCTTGCCCATCAGCACGCGCTCGGCAGCGCTGTCGCCGTTGTTGCCTTCGCAGGCCTCGGCCAGCGAATTGAGCAGGCGCCGCGCCGGATGGGTCTTCTGGACGAACATCTTGCGGTCCAGCAGCGCCACTTTGACGAAGGGCACCACCAGCCGGCCGATCATCTCGCGCGAGCGGTTTTCCAGGTCGCGCTCGTCCAGCATCACGTCGAACAGCATGCCGACCAGGTCGATCGCATCCTCGTCCATCGGATCCAGCTTCGCGGTGGCCGGGTCCACGCCCAGACGCGTGGCGCTGTTGAGCACTTCGTTTTTCAGACGCTGCGCAAGCGATTCGTCGTCGTCGCCGATCGCCGCCTGCAGCGTGGCACTCGGCGTGGCCTGCAGCAGCGACAGCACCGACATCATCTCGCGCTGGCTCAGCGGGCGTTGCTGCCCCACCGCTACGGATGCGGCGGATGCGGCGTTTTCGCGCACGTTGCGGGTCTGCTGGAGCAGCTCGTGCAGGGCATCGAGCAGCATGCCCTGGCTGCCGCCCGGGTGATCGGCGTCGCCGTCTCCGCCCGCATGGCCATCCGCACTGCCGCGCTGCGCGGCCGCCTGCATGCGCCCGCGGCTATGCGCCCAGCGATCCAGAAACCGGTTGGCCCAGGCCGGCGCGTACTGCTCGTTGGGGTCTTCGCCAGCGGCCTCGCCATCGAACCCCTGGCCGTCGGCGGCGCTGCGTTCGCCCTGCGCCTGATCGCGCGGCTGCATGCGCGGCGGCGCACGCTTGGGCTGGGAAATCTCGGGCATCACCCCGGCCTTGGCCAGGGTCTCGTCCAGTCGGGCGTATAGCTTGCCGATCGGCTCGGCCAGGTCGCGCTCGCACAGTTTGATCAGCACCAGGCGCACTTCCGGCGCCAGGTCGCAGGTGGCAAAGGCTTCGTGGATGGCTACGCCCAGATGCTCGGGGCCCACCGGGTTGGTATCGGCCACCAGCTCCAGGCCGCCGGCGATCCAGCCCAGGCGACGATCGATGCGCGCCAGCACCTGCTTGAAATCCCGCAGCAGCACGGTGGCCAGGTTGCGCACCGCCAACCGCGATTCCAGCACGTGCTCGGGCACCAGGCTCAGCGGGCCGGTGCCCATGTCGCCGGCCAGCACCACCTCCGCCGACAGCGGCGTGCCTTGCAGCAAGGCCTGCCAACCGGCCTCGAGCTGCTGGCGGAATTGTGCACAGACCTCGTCGCGCTTGCGGCGCAGTTCGCGCATGCCATCGAGAAATAGCAACTGTGACGCGCCCGCGGATTCGGCGCGGTCGAACAGGACATCATCGAAATGTGCCACTGCAGCTGCAAATACCTGCGCGATCGGCGGCACGAAGACAGCGTGCGCCTGATCGAGCAAGCGTTGGTCACGGCCCGGGTGTCCCGACGGACTGGGCTGGAAGGTCATGCGCAAAGGCTCCCCGCCTTTGCAGGCGTGAAAATTCTCGAACGAGGAAAAACAGACGCGGCCCCAAATTCCGCCCTCGCATGGTAGGCGGTTCGTATGCGCGATAAATGTGACGAAGTTCTCACTTTACTCGTGACCGCCCAGGGTTTGCATGGCAGTCGGACATCGTAGCCCCTGCATTACAGTGGAGCTTGCCAGAATCGGCCGGGCGGCGGCCAAGGTTAAGCATGCGCGGCGCCGGAACCATCCAGGCGGTCCACCACCCCTTGCATGGCGCTGTAGAAGGCATCGTCCTCGCGGTGCAGGCGCAGCCGGTCCAGCCAGACCATCATGGCCAGTTCTTCGGGCGAGGACACGCACAAGCGCCCGCCACGGCGGTTGACGAACGTCAGCCGCCCGGAGATCGGGCTGATCCAGGACAGCTTGCCCGGCTGTACACGCCCGGCGCGGTCGATGAAGTCCAGGCAGGTTCCCAGCGGCAACTTGCGGAAGTAATCGGCGGTGACGCGGTCAAATTCCACCTCGGCAGAGGCGTCCAGCATCGGGGTCAGCGGTTCGGCCACCGTATCGGCGGGGCTGGCGCCAACCCGCAAGGTCGCCAGGATCGGCGCGGCCGCGCCCTGCCCGACCACCAGCGCGTGCTGCAGTTCCTGCAGCGCCTGCTCGGCTTCGCGCTGGGCCAGCCCGGCCTGGGCAAACGCCTGCAGCAGTGCCGCGCGGTACGGCTCCAGCGCTTCGCCGCCGCCGGCCTGGCTCAGCTGCGCCAGCACCGCGTCGCCGAGCGCCAGCGCCTCTTCGAGCAGCGGGCCGGCGCCATCGCCGCGCAACGCCGCCTGCTGCACCGCCGGGTGCCAGACGCGGCTGAAAAAATGCTCCACCACCGGCGGCAGCGCGCCACGCGCCAGCCGCTCGGCCAACGCCTGTGCGGCGACGCCGCGCGCACGCTCGCGGCGTTCTTCGGCGCGCTGCAGTTCGTTGGCACGGCGCTCGGCGATTTCCACCCGGCGCCGGTATTGCTCGTAGCTGGCGCCGAACTCGGCCTCCAGCGACAGAAACACCGCCGGGTGCTCGTCGAAATCGCGCACCACCTCGTCCACTGCGGCCTGCACCTGCGCCAGCAACGCCTGCTCGGCCGAGGTTTCGCCACCGTTGCCGTCGCAGGCCTCCACCAACAGGTTGAGCAGGCGCCGTGCAGGATGACCATCGCGCACGAACAGGCGGCCGTCGAGCATGGCCATCTTGGCCATCGGCACCAGCAGATGGCCCAGCAAGGCGCGCTGCCAGTCGGACAGATGGCTCTGCACCAGGATCGCTTCGAACAACAGCGCCACCAGATCCAGCGCGTCTTCGTCGTCGGCATTGAGGCGGGCGGTGGCCGGGTCCACGCCCAGCGAGGCCGCCGCACGCATCACCTGCTGGCGCAGCCCGCGCGCCAGGCCCAGCTGCAGCCCGTCGATGGCATCGAAGCCGGCCTTGGGCATGGTCTGCAGCAATGACAGGGCCGAGACCACTTCGCGCGGCGACAGCAACCGTTGCTCGGTGGAGACAGTTGCCTGGCCCGGCTCACGTTGCCGGCGCGCATGCTGCAGCAACTGATGCAGCCCGGCCGGCAGCACGTCGCGGCCGGTGCGCAGATGCACGTCGATGACCTCCACTCCGACCAGCGCACTCTGGCCGCCGGACCAGTCGGCGAAGAAGCGTGCGATCCAGTCCGGCGCATCGCCGCTGTCTTCGCCCTCTGTCTCGCCCTGGCGCGGAATTCCGCGCCGGCGGCTGCGTGCGTGTGGCAGGTCGCGCAGGCGCGCCACCTGTGCCAGCGCCTGTTCGAGTTCGCCGTAGCGTGTGCCGACGCGGTCCATCAACTGCTGCTCGCACAGTTTGATCACCGCCAGATGCACCTTCGGCGCCATGGTCACGCCCTGAAAGGCTTCGTACAGCGCCACGCCCAGGTGCTCGGGGCCAAACGGATTGCTGTCGCCGTCGATGCGCAGCCCGCCGGCAATGAAGCCCAGGTAGCGGTTGAGCCGCATCAGCTCCGGGCGCCACTGGTGTTGCAGGGCGCCGGCCAGGTTGCGCACCGCCAGGCGCACCTCCAGGTCCTGTTCGGGCAGCAGGCTCAGGCCCGCGCCGCCGCGCGCCAGGGTGCGGTCGGCCGACAGCGGGCGCCCGGATTCCAGGCCTTGCCAGGCCTGCGCCAGATGCCCACGGAAGCGCGCGGTGATCGGCTCACGTTGCTGGCGCAGCGCCTTGATCGCTTCCATGAAATCGTTCTGCGCCGGGCCGGCATCGGCCGCCAGCCGGAACAGCGACTCGGCCAGCACGTCCTGCACGTCCAGGAACGCGTCGGCCAACGGCACGAGCACCACCTCGCGCACCTGATCCAACAGTTGCGGGTTGCGGCTGGGAAGCGCATCGGTGGGCAGGAACTGGGTCATCGGACGACGCGAAGGGCACGCATGAAGAAGGATCTGCCATGGCAGGCGGACAGCGCCCGGCCGGCCATGGTGCAACGGGCGTTGGGAAGGGCCCGTCTATAATCGAGCACCCCCGCCCTGATCCGGAATTATGCACGCACCGTATTCGCTCCAGGCGCTGGACGCCCGCCGCTCGGTTCCCTCCAAACAACTCGGCGAGCCCGGCCCGGACGAGGCCACCTTGTTACGCATGCTCACCTCGGCGGTGCGCGTGCCCGACCACGGCAAGCTGGTGCCGTTCCGCTTCCTGCGCATTGCCGGCGATGCACGGCAGGCGCTGGGCGAGTTCCTGGCCGAACGCACCCTGGCAGGCGATCCGCTGACGCCGCCAGCGGCCGTGCAAAAGGACCGCGAACGCTTCAGCCAGGCGCCACTGGTAATTACGGTTATCGCCACGCTGCAGCCGGAGCACAAGGTGCCCGAGCAGGAACAGTTGATGACCGCAGGCTGCGTCTGCTTCGCGCTGCTGCAGGCTGCGCAGGCGCATGGCTTCGGTGCGCAATGGCTGACCGCCTGGATGGCCTACGACCCGGCGGTAGCTGGGTACCTGGGGCTGGACGAACACGAGCGCGTGGTCGGCTTCATCCACATCGGCACACCGCGCATGCAGGTGCCCGAGCGCGAGCGCCCCGACCCGCGCGCACTGCTGCGCGACTGGACGCCGTGACCACGCCCGCGCCCCCGCTTGCCACCGCGCCGCTCGCCGCGGCGCTGCAGACGCCGCGCCCGGTGCCGCTGTATCTGGTCGATGCCAGCCTGTATGTGTTTCGCGCCTGGCATTCGATCCCGGACGAGTTCCAGGACGCGCAGGGCTGGCCCACCAACGCGGTGCATGGCTTTGCCCGCTTCCTGCTGGATCTGCTCGAACGCGAGCGCCCGCAGCACGTCACCATTGCGTTCGACGAAGCGCTGGACAGCTGTTTCCGGCATGCGATCTACCCTGCTTACAAGGGCAACCGCGAGCCCGCGCCGGACGCACTGCGTCGCCAGTTCGCGCATTGCAAGGCACTGTGCGCGGCATTGGGGCTGAGCGTGCTGGCCCATCGCGAATACGAAGCCGACGACCTGATTGGCAGCGCGCTGCACAGCGCGCGTGCGCAGGGCCTGCGCGGCATCATCGTCTCGGCCGACAAGGACTTGTCGCAGCTGTTGTTCGAACACGACGAACAGTGGGACTACGCGCGCAATGTGCGCTGGGGCATGGACGGGGTGAAGGCACGTCATGGCGTGCACGCGCACCAGATGGCCGACTACCTGGCGCTGTGCGGCGATGCGATCGACAACATCCCCGGCATCACCGGCATCGGCGCCAAGTCCGCAGCGGTGCTGCTGGCGCACTTCGGCAGCCTGGATGCCCTGCTCGAACGGCTGGACGAGCTGCCGTTCCTGCGCTTGCGCGGCGCTGCGCAAATGGCGCTGCGGTTGCGCGAACAGCGCGAGCACGCCTTGCTGTGGCGTCAGCTCACCACCATCGCGCTCGATGCGCCGCTGGAACTCACCGAGTCCGGCTTCACGCGCGCCCCCGCCGATACCGACATGCTGACCGGCCTGTGCGACAGCCTGCGCTTTGGCCCGCTCACGCGCCGGCGCCTGCTGGCCGCCAGTGGCGGCGCCGTGTTGCCGCCACCTCCCGCTTCCCTGTCCCAAGGTCCCTTTCCATGAATCGACACGACACTCCGCCCACCGTGGTCTACGAAGGCAAGTACCAGCGCATGGTAGTGCGCGGCACCTGGGAATATTCCGAGCGCGTACATGCCGGCGGGCTGGCCGCGATCATCGTGGCGGTGACGCCGGACGATGCAATGCTGTTCGTCGAACAATTCCGCGTGCCGTTGCAGGCGCGCACCATCGAAATGCCCGCCGGGCTGGTGGGCGATATCCATGCCGATGAATCCATCGAGCTATCGGCGATCCGCGAACTGGAAGAAGAAACCGGCTGGACCGCCGACCATGCCGAAGTGCTGATGATCGGGCCGACCTCGGCCGGCGCCAGCAGCGAGAAGATCGCCTTCGTGCGCGCCACCGGCTTGCGCAAGGTCGGCGCAGGCGGCGGCGATGCAAGCGAAGACATCACCGTGCATGAAATCCCGCGCGCACAGGTGGGCGCGTGGCTGGTGCAGAAGATGGCCGAGGGCTACCAGATGGACCCCAAGTTGTGGGCCGGCCTGTACCTGGTCGACCACGCACTGGATGGCACGCCGCGTGGTTGAGGTGGCCGCCCCGCTGCTCGGCCCGGATGACCCCGCGCCGTTCACGGTGCGCAACGCGCAAGGCGCATCGCCGTGGTTGTTGATCGCCGATCACGCCGGGCAACGCGTGCCGGCGCGCTTGCACAACCTCGGCCTGCCGCAGCACGAACTCGACCGGCATATCGGCTGGGACATCGGCATTGCCGAGGTCACGCGCCGGTTGGCCGAGCAGCTGGACGCGTTTTCGATCAGCCAGACCTATTCGCGGCTGGTGATCGACTGCAACCGCCCGCACGCTGCCGCCAGCCTGATGCCGGAGGTCAGCGACAGCACGCCGATTCCAGGCAACGCCGGGCTGACCGCCAGCGCGCGCCAGCAACGTATCGACGCCATCTTTGCGCCGTACCACGCGCGTATTGCCGCCGAACTGGACGCACGCGCGGCACGCGCCCAGCCGACGCTGCTGGTCTCGATGCACAGCTTCACCCCGGTGATGGCCGGGATCGCGCGGCCCTGGCATGCGGGCGTGCTGTACAACCGCGACACGCGCCTGGCGCATCGGCTGCTGCAGGCTTTGCGCGCGGAACCTGATCTGGTGGTGGGCGACAACCAGCCGTATGCGGTGAGCGATGCCACCGACTACGCGATTCCGGTCTACGGCGAAGGCCGCGGCCTGCCGCATGTGGAGCTGGAAATCCGCCAGGACCTGATCAGCGACGCCGCCGGCCAGAACGCCTGGGCACAGCGGCTGGCGCGGCTGTTGCCGCCTCTGGCGGAGGGTTTGCCGGGCTAAGTACCGCGCTGGTTTGTTGAGCTAAACTCCGCGATGGTTTGCCGGGCTGAAAGCGACGTAGGAGCGCGCTTGCGCGCGATGGGGCGTTATCGGTAAATCCCCATCGCGCGCAAGCGCGCTTCTACGCGAGTTGGTCGTTGCATTGGCGCATTGCATTGGCACGCGGTATTCGACAACGCAGCTACTGCTGCAACTTGGCCAGCGGCCGGACATGCCGGCCGCTCACCGCGCGCCTTCTCAGGCGAAGCTGTCGGTCGCACGCACCAGCGCGTCGACGGTCTCCGGCTCGAAGGCCGAGTGACCGGCCGCCGGGCTGATCTTTAACTCGGCCTTCGGCCACGCCTTGTGCAGCTCCCACGCGCTCTGCATCGGGCACACCACGTCGTAGCGCCCCTGCACGATCACCCCGGGAATCTCGGCGATGCGGTGCGCGTCGCGCAGCAGCTTGTCTTCGGCATCGAAGAAGCCGCCGTTGACGAAGTAGTGGTTCTCGATACGTGCGAAGGCCAGCGCGAAATGCGCGTCCTCATGCCCGGTGACGAAATCTTCGTCCACATGCAGGAAGCTGGTGGCGCCTTCCCACACGCTCCACGCCTTGGCGGCGGCCAGGCGGGTGGCTTCATCGGTGCTGGTAAGGCGGCGATGGAAGGCGGAGATCAGGTCGTGCCATTCCTCTGCGGGAATCGCGGCGATGTAGTGCTCCCACGCATCCGGGAACAGCCGGCTCGCGCCTTCCTGGTAGAACCACTCCAACTCCCAGCGGCGCAGCAGGAAGATGCCGCGCAGCACCAGCTCGGTGACCTGCTGCGAATGGGTCTGCGCGTACGTCAGCGCCAGGGTCGAACCCCAGCTGCCGCCGAACACCTGCCAGCGCTCTATCCCCAGATGCGCACGCAGCCGTTCGATGTCGGCCACCAGATCCCAGGTGGTGTTGTCGGTCAGATCGGCATGCGGCGTGGAGCGGCCGGCGCCACGCTGGTCGAACAGCACGATGCGGTACTTGGCCGGGTCATGGAACCGCCGCATCTTGGTATTGCAGCCGCCGCCCGGGCCGCCATGCAGCATCACCACCGGTTTGCCCTGCGGGTTACCGCATTGTTCAAAGTAAAGGGTGTGGCGGTCGTCGACCTGGAGGGTGCCCTGGTCGAAGGGCGTGATCTCGGGATAGAGCGTGCGCATGCGTCGGTCCTGCGGGAAAGGCCGCATTGTATCGGCTGCTGCCAGAGGCACGCCGCGCGGCGATGCGCAGGGACATGGCGCTGCGCGCAGGCACACAGCTTGGTGTGGAATCCGTCCTTCAGGGCAGTTGCTTGCTCGACAGTGCAAACAGAACCGCTGCCGCATGCGCCGGGATCACCCCGCAGCGTGCGGCCACTGCCCCAGCGTGACGCGGTCGCGCTGCTCCAGGTCCTGGTGGGTCGCCACCGCTGCAAACCCACGCGCGATCAACAGCGCGGCCACCGCCTCGCCCTGGTCCCAGCCGTGCTCGAGCAGCAGCCAGCCGCCTGGCAGCAGATGGGCGGGCGCGTCGGCCACGATCAGACGGATGTCATCCAGGCCGTCGCTGCCGGAGGCCAGCGCGCTCGCGGGCTCGTAGCGCAGATCGCCCTGCTGCAGATGCGGGTCCGCAGCGGCGATGTACGGCGGATTGCTGGCGATCAGATCGAACCGTTCGCCGGCCAGCGGTTGCAGCCAGTGGCCCAGGCGGCACTCCACGTTGTGCAGCCCATGCGCGTGCGCGTTGTGCCGGGCAATGGCCAGGGCATCGGCACTGGCATCGGTGGCGATCAGTTGCGCCTGCGGCCGCTCGCTGGCAATTGCCAGCGCGATCGCGCCGCTGCCGGTACCCAGATCGACCACCCGGACGCCGGCGGTCAGCTCCAGGCGTTCCAGCGCCAGCTCCACCAGCGTTTCGGTATCGGCGCGCGGGATCAGCGTGGCGGTGGAGACCGCCAGGTCCAGGGTCCAGAACCCGCGCGAGCCGGTCAGGTAGGCCACCGGCTCTCCCTGGTGACGCCGCTCCACCAGCGCGCCGAAGCGCTGCGCCTGCTCAGCCGGCACCGGATCGCGCCCATGCGCGAACAACCAGGCGCGGTCGCGCCCCAGCGCATGCAGCAGCAAGGGCTCCGCGTCGCTGCGCGCAATGCGGATGACCGCCTCGCGCAGCAGCTGTTCGGCGGACATGACGGCGGGAGCCTCAGACATGCGGCAACTTCACTTGTGCGAAACATCGGCCGACCATTATCGGGGATGGCAGCAGGTGCGCACGCCAGAGCCAGTCTGGCGTCTTGATAGCCGCAGCCTATCTATGCAATTCCATCAATCGATTTGAGATATCTATTGATCCTGCCTACCATGGCGCCTGTTCCGTCCCCCAACCCCCTTCACCGCAAGAGGAAACTCAATGTCTCTCATCAACACCCAGGTCCAGCCCTTCAAGGCGAACGCGTACCACAACGGCAACTTCATTGAGGTCACCGAAGCAAGCCTGAAGGGCAAGTGGTCGGTGCTGATCTTCATGCCGGCCGCCTTCACCTTCAACTGCCCGACCGAAGTGGAAGACGCCGCTGACAACTACGCCGCGTTCCAGAAGGCCGGCGCCGAGGTGTACATCGTTACCACCGACACGCACTTCTCGCACAAGGTGTGGCACGAAACCTCCCCGGCCGTGGGCAAGGCGCAGTTCCCGCTGATCGGCGACCCGGCCCACAAGCTGACCCGCGCGTTCGGCGTGCACATTGAAGAAGAAGGCCTGGCCCTGCGCGGCACCTTCATCATCAACCCGGAAGGCGTGATCAAGGCCCTGGAAATCCACGACAACTCCATCGCCCGCGACGTCACCGAGACGCTGCGCAAGCTGACCGCGGCACAGTTCGTGGCCAACAATCCTGGCCAGGTCTGCCCGGCCAAGTGGAAGGAAGGCGCCAAGACCTTGGCTCCGTCGCTGGACCTGGTCGGCAAGATCTAAGCCGCCTCGCATCCCTGGCCCGGTTTCCGGGCCGGGGGTGAACCGGAGCCGGTGCCGGGCTACCCGCCAGCCATCGCCAGCACGCACCCCGCCTTCGCGCCGGCTGCGGTTCATCCCCTTCCTCCCCAGGCGACCTGCGCATGCGCAGCGACGCCGCGTCCTCCCCTTGCCCATTCCCAGGAGTTTTCCATGTTGGATGCCAATCTCAAGACCCAGCTGACCGCCTACCTGGAACGGGTCACGCGGCCGATCCAGATCCATGCCTCGATCGACGACACCCCCAAGGCGCGCGAGATGCTCGAGCTGCTCGAGGATCTGGTGCTGCTCTCGGACAAGATCAGCCTGGACGTGCACCGCGACGACAACCAGCGCAAGCCCTCGTTCGCGCTGACCACGCCGGGCCAGGACATTTCGGTGCGCTTTGCCGGCCTGCCGATGGGGCACGAATTCACCTCGCTGGTGCTGGCGCTGCTGCAGGTCGGCGGACACCCTTCCAAGGCCACTGCCGAGCTGATCGAGCAGGTGCAGCACCTGGATGGCGACTACCAGTTCGAAACCTATTTCTCGCTGTCGTGCCAGAACTGCCCGGACGTGGTGCAGGCGCTGAACCTGGCCGCGGTGCTGAACCCGCGCATCAAGCACGTGGCCATCGATGGCGCGCTGTTCCAGGACGAGGTGGAAACCCGCCAGATCATGTCGGTGCCCACCGTGTACTTGAACGGTGAACTGTTCGACCAGGGACGCATGACGCTGGAACAGATCGTCGCCAAGCTCGACACCAATGCAGCCAAGCGCGATGCCGCCAAGATCGCCGCCAAGGATGCCTTCGACGTGTTGGTGGTTGGCGGTGGCCCGGCCGGCTCGGCAGCAGCGGTGTATGCCGCACGCAAGGGCATCCGCACCGGCGTGGCTGCAGAGCGTTTCGGTGGTCAGGTGCTGGACACCATGTCGATCGAAAACTTCATCTCGGTGCCGGAAACTGAAGGCCCGAAGATGGCTGCCGCGCTTGAGCAGCACGTGCGCCAGTACGACGTGGACATCATGAATCTGCAGCGTGCCGAGCAACTGATCCCGGCCGGTGCCGATGGCCTGGTCGAAATCAAGCTGGCCAATGGCGCATCGCTCAAGAGCAAGACGGTGATCCTGTCCACCGGCGCGCGCTGGAGGCAGATGAATGTGCCCGGCGAAGACCAGTACAGGAACAAGGGCGTGGCCTACTGCCCGCATTGCGATGGCCCGCTGTTCAAGGGCAAGCGCGTGGCGGTGATCGGCGGCGGCAATTCGGGCGTGGAAGCGGCGATCGATCTGGCCGGCATCGTGGCGCATGTCACGCTGGTGGAATTCGACGACAAGCTGCGCGCCGACGAAGTGCTGCAGCGCAAGCTGCGCAGCCTGCACAACGTGCGCATCATCACCAGCGCGCAGACCACCGAAGTGCTGGGCGATGGTCAGAAGGTCACTGGGCTGGTCTACAAGGACCGCACCGGTGGCGACACGCAGCACATCGACCTGGAAGGTGTGTTCGTGCAGATCGGCCTGCTGCCCAACACCGAGTTCCTGCGTGGCACGGTGGAGTTGTCCCCGCGCGGCGAGATCATCGTCGACGACCGCGGCCAGACCAATGTGCCGGGCGTGTTCGCGGCCGGCGACGCGACCACGGTGCCGTACAAGCAGATCGTGATCGCGATGGGCGAAGGTTCCAAGGCTGCATTGAGCGCGTTCGATTACCTGATCCGCTCCAGCGCACCGGTCAGCGCCGACGTAGCCCAGGCTGCGTAAGCGTGAGCTCAGCCAGCGCCCGGCCCGCCCGGGCGCTAAGCTGCGGTTGGTCCAGTCCGTTCCACGTCACAGCCACGAGGGCTGCTGCACATGAATCTGCGTGACCTGAAATACCTGGTAGCCCTGGCCGACCACAAGCATTTTGGCCGTGCCGCCACTGCCTGTTTCGTGAGCCAGCCCACCTTGTCCACCCAGATCAAGAAACTGGAAGACGAGCTCGGTGTGCCGCTGGTCGAACGTGCGCCGCGCAAGGTGATGCTCACCCCGGCTGGCCGCGAAGCCGCCATGCGCGCGCGCAGCATCGTGGCCGAAGTGGAACAGATGAAGGAAGCCGCCCGCCGCAGCCAGGACCCGGAAGCGGGCACCGTGCGCCTGGGCATCTTCCCCACCCTGGCGCCGTATCTGCTGCCGCATGTGGTGCCACGCATCCGCGAGCGTTTTCCGCGTCTGGAGCTGTTGCTGATCGAAGAAAAAAGCGACCAGCTCATCCACCAGTTGCGCGAAGGCCGTATGGACGCCGCACTGCTGGCCCTGCCCCTGCAGGACGAGCAATTGCATGCCGAATTCCTGTTCGAAGAACCCTTCGTGCTGGCGGTGCCGGAAGGCCACCCGCTGTCACGGCACGACAGCATGACGCTGGACGATCTCTCCGAGCAGCGCCTGTTGCTGCTCGAAGACGGCCACTGCCTGCGCGAACAGGCGCTGGACGTGTGCCATCTTGCCGGCGCGCTGGAAAAGTCCGAATTCCAGGCCACCAGCCTGGAAACCCTGCGCCAGATGGTGGCGGCCAATGTCGGCGTCACCCTGCTGCCGATGCTGGCGGTCAAGCCGCCGGTGGCACGCTCGGAAAACATCCGCCTGATCCGCTTCCGCGAAGACAAGCAGCCCAACCGGCGCGTCGCCATGGCGTGGCGGCGCAGCTCGGCAATGACGGCGTTCCTGGAGCAGCTCTCGCAGATCTTCAAGGAATTGCCGGACAGCCTGTTTACGCTGGACCAGCCGGCAAGCGGCCCGAAAGCTGTCGCCGCCTGAAGGCCGCGCACTGCCGCGGTCGCTTCACAACGCAATCTTGTCGACAATGGACGAAGGCGGCACGCAGGTGTCGCCTTTTGCTTGTCCACTCTTTACCGCTGATGCCGGCGCCTACGGGCAACGCGTGACCGGTGCGATGTGCCCGCCTGCATTGTGGTCACGCCGCGCCGCCCTCACCTGTTGTTGGAGGGCGCACCGTGCGTCCGCTGCCCTTGTCAGGAGATTGCCATGACCTCGCAACACCACAGCGGCTTGCCGCCATCCATTCTGGTGTCCAGCCACGACCTCGCCCGCCTTGAAGCGATGCTCGAGTCTTCCGCGTTGAACAACCATCCGGCCGCCGCCGCGCTGGCCGACGAACTGGGCCGCGCACGCGTCGTGCCGCCCGACCAGATTCCCGGCGATGTCGTCACCATGCACTCACGCATCGAATGCGAAGACGAGCTGCATGGCGAACGTCACACGCTCACCCTCGTGTACCCGCACGAAGCCGATGTCCAACACAGCCGCATCTCGGTGCTGGCGCCGGTGGGCACCGCCTTGCTCGGCCTGTCGGTCGGCCAGTCCATCGATTGGCGCGCACCCGGCGGACGCGACCTGCGCTTGCGCGTGACCGCCGTGCACGACCAGCCCGAAGCGGCGGGCGACTTCCGTCGCTGAGCGCGCTAACGTAACGCGCTGCGTCCTATCCCCGACCCGTTCCACGATTCGAGAGAACCCGCATGACTGCATCCCCCTCCAAGCTTGCCCAACTGCGTGACCTGTCCGTTGTCGTTGCCGATACGGGCGACTACGACGCGATCAAGCGGCTCAAGCCGGTCGATTGCACCACCAATCCCACCCTGGTCAAGAAAGCGCTGGATCTGCCGGTGTATGCCGACCTGATCGAGCGCGAGCTGGCCTGGGGCCGTGCGCACGGTGGCGAAGACCGCAACAGCACCATCAACGAAGTAGCCGATCGCCTGACCGTCGGCGTGGGCACGATGCTGTCGGAACTGGTACCCGGCCGCGTGTCCACCGAAGTGGACGCGGACCTGGCGCACGACACCCAGGCCACCATCGCCAAGGCACGCAAGTTCATCGCGATGTATGCCGAGCGTGGCGTGTCCAAGGACAAGATCCTGATCAAGATCGCCGCCACCTGGGAAGGCATCGAAGCCGCGCGCCAACTGCAGCAGGAAGGCATCGACTGCAATCTGACGCTGATCTTCAACCGCTCGCAGGCGCTGGCCTGTGCCGAGGCCGGTGTGTTCCTGATCTCCCCGTTTGTCGGCCGCATCCTGGATTTCTTTGTCGCCAAGGGCCAGACCCCGGCCAGCATCGACGAAGATCCGGGCGTGGTGTTCGTGCGCGGTGTCTACGACGAGTTCAAGCGCCGCGGTTCCTCCACTGTGGTAATGGGCGCCTCGTTCCGCTCCACTGCGCAGATCGAGGCGCTGGCCGGCTGCGACCGCCTGACCATCTCGCCGGACCTGCTGGAGAAGCTCGACGCCGACCACGGCGACCTGCCGCGCAAACTGTCGCCACTGAATGCGGACAACGCGGCCATCACGCCGATCAACAGCGACAGCTTCGCCACCGACTTGGCCGCTGACGACATGGCCACCGAGAAGCTGGCCAGCGGCATCGACACCTTCGCCAAGGACCTGGAGGCGCTGCGCAAGACCATCGCCGACAAGCTCGCTGGCTGATCGTTCCCGTTGTTGCGTCACTTCGAACGCCTGCGGCATCGCCCGCAGGCGTTTTTGTTTGTGGCATTAGCGATTGATTCGCAGCGCGCACAGACCGCCACCGATCGATGACCTGCAGCCCAGCGCGATCTGCCACTGCCGCGTAAGCCTCCAGGCGCGTGCCGCCCCGGCGGCGCCGAAAGCCAGCAACCTGCGCGTCGCTGTTTCGACAACACGCTCACAACATCTGACGGGCCGCTGCCTAGAATCCGGATTCCTCAACGGACGAAACGGACAATGGCAAACATCGCAGTGGTGATGGTCGACGGTGTCGCTGACTGGGAAATCGGCGTGGTCCTGCCTGCGGCGCGCGAGTGGTTTGGCGACCAGGTCGCCATCGCCAGCATCGACGGACAGCCGGTGCACTCGATCGGCGGCTTGCGCATCACGCCGGAATTTGCGCTCTCGGATCTGGCACCGCTGGACGCCGATCTGTGGATCCTGCCAGGCAGCGAACGCTGGCAAGCCGGCGAGATTCCCGGGCTGAGCGGCGTACTGTGCGAACGCGTGCAACAGCAGCGCCCGATTGCGGCCATCTGCGGAGCCACCATCGCACTGGCGTATGCGGGTCTGCTCGACGAGCGGCCGCACACCAGCAATTCGCTGGCGTTCTTGCAGGAGCACGTGGTGCCGTACGCCGGCGCTGCGCATTACCGGCACGAGAAAGTGGTCAGCGCCGACGGCGTGATGACCGCACCCGGCACCAGCCCGGTGGGGTTTGCGGTGACCTGCATGCGCACCCTGCATCCGGAGCGCACAGAATTACTGGCACAACTGCGCGGCATGTTCTCTGGCGAATTCGTCTAGCAGCAGCGGCTATTGACGTAACAGGACACGCACTTCTGCGATATGCCGGCACCAAGTTTGTGGGGCGGCTCGCCGATCAGCGAGAACTGCGCCTTACACGGCTGGGGAGGTTAGTGCCACGCATGTGCGACAAGTGCGCATCGAGTGGCGGCTTCCCAGAAAGCCGTGGAAACGCAGTTGCTGCTCGTGTGCTGAGACTTGCCAGCACGTCGCACTCAAGCCGCCGCGACTACCACTCAATGGCGTTACCGACCTCTGCGTCCACGCGCCCGACGCCGGTGCGTGACGCATGCGCCTGCAGGCGGCGTCGCGCACCAGCACGGAACCAGTCTTCCGCAACTGCGGTCGGCCACCGCAACTGGCACACAAAAAGATGGCCACGCCGTCTCCGGCGTAGCCATTGCAAGTTGCCTGGCATGCACTCCCATGCGCTGCCTGATAGTGAAAACGCTGCCGGTCACTATGGCCATCGGCACGCCACGATCACATGGCAGCGCTTGGATCCGGCCTCGCCTTTCCGCTCAGGCATCCAGCCCGATCGGGCAGCTCACTCCCGTTCCGCCAAGCCCGCAATAGCCATTGGGGTGCTTGGCGAGATACTGCTGGTGATCGTCCTCGGCGTAATAGAACGTGGGCGCCGGGTAACGGATCTCCGTGGTGATGTCGCCATAACCGGCTGCGGTCAATTGCTGCTGGTAGGCATCGCGGCTGGCAATGGCCGCGTCGTATTGCGCTTGCGTGCTGCAGTAGATCGCCGAGCGGTATTGCGTACCGACATCGTTGCCCTGCTGCATGCCCTGGGTTGGATCGTGGCTTTCCCAGAACGTGCGCAGCAATTGTTCGAACGACACCGCCTGCGCGTCGTACACCACCAGCACCGCCTCGGTGTGGCCGGTCTGCCCTGAGCAGACTTCCGAATACGTCGCGTTCGGTGTTTTGCCCCCGGCGTAACCCACCGCCGTGGTGTAGACCCCAGGCACGTTCCAGAACTTGCGTTCCGCGCCCCAGAAGCAACCAAGCCCGAATTGCACCTGGGCCAGGCCGGTGAACTCACCACGCAACGGGTGGCCGTTGATCAGGTGCGTGTTGTGCAGCGGCAACGCCTGGGTACGTCCCGGCAATGCTTCGCCGGACCGTGGCATGCGTTGTTTGAAGGCGCCGATTCCCAACATGGTGCAACTCCCGCGTGTTTGAGGGTTGCCTGCTGGATGGCGCCGGTGGGAGCGGCTTTCAAGCCGCTCCCGGCGATTGCACCTCACTTCGCCTTGGTGACCGCAGCGGTGGCGGTGGCGGTATCCACTTCCGGCATGGCCGAGCTGTGGTGGTTGATGATCAGCCACTTGCCGTCGCGCTTTTCGTACACGAAGGTGTAGCGGGCCTGCACATCGCTCTTCTTGCCGCTCTTGTCGGTGAGCGTGAAGGTGTACACACCGGCATCCACTGCGCTGTCGTCATCGAGCAGGCGCACGGTGCGGTAGTTGATGACGCCCTTCGGCTTTTTGGTCAGGAACATCTCGAAGTAGTTTTCGATCTGCTCGCGCGAGGCGCGCACTTCGTTGGAGACCGTCGGCAGCAGCACGCCGTCCGGGGCGTACAGGTCGGCCACCTTGTGCGGGTTGCCGGTGGCCAGGGCCGCGTTCCAGGTGTCGAACAGCGCAGCCACTTCGCGCGCTTCGCCATCGGCGGGCAGCGCGGCCTTGTCGGTGTAGTGCATCACGCCGCCAGCCAGCGCCGGGGTGGCAGCCAGAGCCAGAACCAGAGAGAACAGGGGGCGACGCATGGGGTATCTCCGTTGAGTGATGGGGGTTGCCTCAGTGGGCGAGCCCAGTATCGAAATCCAGCGAGCCCAACAATTCCGCCGAGTGGCATATACTCAAATATGCTGATCGGCCTAGAGCTCGGATATGGAAACCCCAACCAATGCAGGCGATTGGCGCCTGGCGTTACGTCGCGACGCCTCCGACAGCGCACGCTGGCAGGCGCTGCAGGAGGCCAGTGCGGCGCTGCGCAGTGCCAGTACGCCCGAACAGGCTTGCGATGCAGTGCTGGGCCGCGTGCTGTTGCTGCTGGGGCTGGAAGATGGCGCGGTGCTGGCGCAGCGCGGGCCACGCGCGCAGGTGTTTGCCAGCAGGGGCCGCGCCCTGCCGCCCGGCGCCAGCGCCCCCGGTGACAGCCATGAAGCCACTTGGCTGATGCCGCCCCGCCCGGCCGAAATGCGTGATGCAAGGCTGCCGATCCAGCTGCTCGGCACCACACTGGGCATGGTGTGCGTGGCCTGGAACGACGGCCGCCTGGCGCCGGGCAGCGACGACCTGCAGGCATTGCAGGCCTTTGCGCTGCTGTTGCCGGCGATGGTCGCCGAGCCAGCCAGGCCGGTCGCCACGCGGCGGCGCAAAGCGGTGCAGGACGATCGCCTGAGTGCCCTGAGCAAGCGCGAAAAACAGGTGCTCTCGCTGCTGCCGCGCGGGCTCACCAACGCGACACTGGCAGCTGAACTGGGGATTTCTCCCGGCACGGTCAAAGTGCACGTCGAGCGAATCCTGCAGAAACTTGAGGTAAAAGATCGCACCCAGGCCGCGGTGTACGCGGTCCACGCAGGACTTGCGCAATGAATGCTCTGGCGGTGCGATGGAACGATTGGCCGATCACCCGCAAGAGCCTGGCGGTGGTCACCCTGCCGCTGCTGCTGCTGGCCGTGGCCTTGATGGCGATCTACAGCGTGGAGCGACAGAACATCGCCGCCGAAAACGATGTGCGCCAAACCTTGGAAGTGCTGAGCGACCTGTACGAAGCACACGCGCTGCTGGCCGAAACCGCCGCCGGTGTGCGCGGGTATCGGCTGGTGCGCCGCGATGAATTCCTCACCCCGTACCGCGACGCGGAGCCGCGCCTGCAACGCGTGGCCGAGCGGCTGTCGCAACGCATTACCGACCCGGTGCAGGCGCAGCGTTTTGCGCGTATCAAGCCGTTGTTCGCCGAAAAGATGCAGGGCTGGCGCCGTCTGCTTGCACCGGATCTGAGCCGCGAGGAAGAGATCCGCCAGCTCTGGGACGGCAAGTACAAGCTCGACATCCTGCGCGCTGAATTACGCGAACTGCGCAATTACGAAACCGCGCAATTGCAGGTGCGCACCGCCAAGGCGCAGGGGCTGCGCCAGCGCAATCTCATCATCACCCTGAGCGCGGCGATGCTCGGCGGCCTGGGCGCGGTGTTTGCGGTGGCGTGGTTCGCCTCGGCCTTGTCCGGGCGCCTGCGTACGCTGGCGGCCAATGCCGACCGGCTCGGCGAAGGGCTGCCGCTGGCCGCACAGCCGCGTGCCGGCGATGAACTCGGGCAGGTCGGCCAACGCCTGGCACAGGCCAGCGAACTGCTGGCCGCACGCGCCAACGAAGCACAACTGGCCCGCCGCGAGGCCGAGACCGCCAACCGCGCGAAGACCGAATTCCTCTCGCGCAGCAGCCATGAACTGCGCACCCCGCTCAACGCGATCCTGGGCTATGCGCAGGTGCTGGAGATGGATTTGCCCGAGCCGGGCCACCGCCGTCACCTGCAACACATCCTGGGCGCCGGCCGGCACCTGCTCGGCCTGATCACCGAGCTGCTGGACATCGCACGCATCGAAGCCGATCAACTGGACCTCAGCCCCGAACCAATCGCGGTGCGCGCCGCCGTGCACGAGGCGCTGGGCCTGATCGCGCCGGACGCCGACAAGCACGGCATCAGCCTGCAGCCGCCGGCCATCGATGGCCCCTGGACGGTGCGCGCTGATGCGCAGCGCCTGCGCCAGGTGCTACTCAATCTGTTGTCGAATGCGGTCAAGTTCAATCGCACCGGCGGCCAGGTGCAGGTGAGCGCGCAGCCGGATGGCGATCGGGTACGCATCGTGGTCGCCGACCAGGGCGCCGGGCTCACGGCGGCGCAGATCGAACGGCTGTTCACCCCGTTCGAGCGGCTGGGCGCGGAACGCTCGGCCGTGGAAGGCACCGGGCTGGGGCTGGCGCTGAGCAAGCGCCTGATCGAGGCCATGGGCGGGCAGATCGGCGTGAACAGCAGCCGTGACGGCGCGCGTTTCTGGATTTCCCTGCCGCAAGGCGAGCCGCAGAGCGCCGAACCTGCACGCACACTGCTGCCGCCCAGCAACGCCGGCAGCGGTGTCTGCCGCCTGCTGAGCATCGAAGACAATCCCTCCAACCAGGCGCTGATCCGCACACTCACCGAGCGGCGGCCGCAGTGGCGGTTGCTGGAAGCGGCCAGCCTGGCGCAGGCGCGTGCGCTGCTGCAGCACGAGGTACCGGACCTGATCCTGCTCGACCTGCACCTGAGCGATGGCAGTGGCGAAGAACTGCTGCGCGACCTGCAGGCGCAGCCGGCCACTGCCGCGGTGCCGGTGGTGGTGATCAGCGCCGACGCGACCTCTGCCACGCTGGCGCGCGTGGGTAACCAGGGCGTGCGTGCCTATCTGACCAAACCGCTCGATGTGGCGGAATTCTTCACCGTGATCGACAGGCTACTGGCATGACACGCGACGACATCCTCGCCTCCCGCATCCTCATCGTCGACGACGAGCCTGCCAATGTGCGGCTGCTCGAAGACCTGCTGCAACGCGAAGGCTTCCAGCAGGTGGTCGCCACCACCGACCCGCAACGGGTCATGGGCCTGGTGTCGGCATTCGCGCCGGACCTGATCCTGCTGGATCTGAAGATGCCGGAACTGGACGGCTATGCGTTGCTGGAGCAGCTGGCGCGCCTGTCCGACCCGGGGCAGTTCCTGCCGGTGATCGTGCTCACCGCAGACCCCAGCCGCAGCGCCCGCCATCGCGCGCTCGGGTTGGGTGCCAAGGACTTCCTGACCAAGCCGTTGGACACCTTCGAGGTGGCGTTGCGGGTGTGGAACGTGGCCGAAACCACGGTGTTGTTCAAACGCCTGCGGGCACTGGCCTCGCCCGATGCCGCGCCGCCGGGCTGGCGTCAGCCGGAGTAATCGTGCCGCCGATCTGCGCGCGCGACCTTCGTAGGAGCGCACCTGGGCGCGACCGGCGTTACCGGGGAAACCTCATCGCGCCCAAGTGCGCTCCTACGAGCAGCACAGGACACGCACAGGGACCGCGCACCGCTACAGCGCGCGCGTGACCTCGCCGCACAGGCCGATCTCGGCCAGCACCGCTTGCGCCTGGCTCAGATGCATGTCTGCCACGCAGACCTGCAACACGCCGAAGGCCGGCAGTTCGCCTGAGCCGCCCAGCAGCGATTCGCCGAACACGAAGGCGGTGATGCCAGCATCTTCCAGCGCGTGCTTGGCCAGATGGGCATCGATGATGTGACTGGCTCGGTAGGCGATCTGCATGCTCAGCCGCGCCCCAGCCGTTCGCGTTCGGCATCCAGTTTCCACTCGCGCAGTGCGGGCAGGCTGTCGAGCGCGGCCAGATAGTCGCCGGCGGCTTCGAACAGCGGCACACCGTAGCTGGCAAAGCGCAGTGCCACCGGCGCGAACATCGCATCGACGATGCCGAAGTCGCCGCACAGGAACGCACCACCCTGCCCGTGTTCGGCGCGCAGGCTGGCCCACAGCGCCTGGATGCGCGCGATGTCGCGCTCGGCGGCGGCATCCCAGTGGGCGGGCCCAGGCACACGCGCCAGATCCATCGGCAGCTGGCTGCGCAGCGCGGCAAAGCCACCGTGCATTTCGGCGGCGGCGGCGCGGGCCTGCGCGCGCACTGCCGGGTCGGCCAGCCAGCCGCGGCCGTCAAGCCAGCGCTCGTTGACGTACTCGCAGATCGCCAGCGAATCCCACACGTGCAGCGTGCCATCCCACAACACCGGCACCAGCCGGGTCGGCGAATAGCCGGCGATACGGGCCTGGAATTCGGGCGTGTTCAACGGCAAGGCGACTTCTTCGAACGGCACCTGGAAATGCCGCAGCAACAGCCACGGCCGCAACGACCAGGAGGACAGGGTCTTGTCGCCGATCACCAGGCGGGGCAGTGACATTGCGCAGCTCGCTCGAAGGAGTGCGCGCAGCGTACGCGTCGGGCGCGATGCCGGCCAGCGGCCGATGGCCGAGCCGATGAACCGGTTGCGCGCCTGCCCCGGCCGCCGTAGGTGCCAAGGCGCCCTGGCGCTGCCCCGCACGGGCCACCAGGCCGCCACGTGCGCCGCGCCTACCCCTAAACCGGTGCCACCGCCTAAACTTGCGGTTTATCCGATACCGATGCCCCGCATGTCCGAGATTCCAGCCACCGACGCCACCGCCCCGGCGGAGAAGAAAGACTTCATCCGCCAGATCGTTCGCGAGGATCTGGCCAGCGGCAAGCACACGGCCATCCGCACCCGCTTCCCGCCCGAGCCCAACGGCTACCTGCATATCGGCCATGCCAAGGCGATCTGCCTGGACTTCGGCCTGGCGGCCGAGTTCGGCGGGCTGTGCAACCTGCGCCTGGACGACACCAACCCGGCCAAGGAAGACCCCGAGTTCGTGGTCGCCATCCAGGACGACGTGCGCTGGCTGGGCTTTGAGTGGGCGCAGCTGCGGCACGCCTCCGATTACTTCGAGGTGTACTACCTGGCGGCGGAAAAGCTGATCCGCGACGGCCATGCGTTCGTCTGCGACCTCTCGGCCGAGCAGGTGCGCCAATACCGCGGCACGCTGACCGAGCCGGGCCGCAACTCGCCGTTCCGCGAACGCAGCGTCGACGAAAACCTGGACCTGTTCCGGCGCATGCGGGCCGGCGAATTCCCCGATGGCGCGCGCACACTGCGCGCCAAGATCGACATGGCCAGCGGCAACATCAACCTGCGCGACCCGGCGCTGTACCGCATCAAGCACGTCGAACACCAGAACACCGGCAACGCCTGGCCGATCTACCCGATGTACGACTTCGCGCATTCGCTGGGCGATGCGGTGGAAGGCATCACCCATTCGCTGTGCACGCTGGAATTCGAAGACCACCGCCCGTTGTACGACTGGTGCGTGGACAAGGTGGACCTGAGCGGCCATCCCGAGCTGCTGGCGCCGCTGCTGGGCAAGGGCTACCCGAAGGAAGCCGCCAAGCCGCGCCAGATCGAGTTCTCGCGCCTGAACATCAACTACACGGTGATGAGCAAGCGCAAGCTCACCGCACTGGTGGAAGAACAGTTGGTGGACGGCTGGGACGACCCGCGCATGTACACGCTGCAGGGTCTGCGCCGGCGCGGCTATACGCCGGCGGCGATGCGCCTGTTCGTGGACCGCGTGGGTATCAGCAAACAGAACTCGGTGATCGATTTCTCGGTACTGGAAGGCTGCCTGCGCGAAGACCTGGACGCGGCCGCCGCGCGGCGCATGGCCGTCATCGACCCGCTCAAGCTGGTGCTGACCAACCTGCCCGAGGGCCACACCGAGACACTGCAGTTTTCCAACCACCCCAAGGACGAGAGCTTCGGCACGCGTGAGGTGCCGTTTGCGCGCGAGCTGTGGATCGAGCGCGAGGATTTTGCCGAAGTGCCGCCCAAGGGCTGGAAGCGGCTGGTGCCGGGCGGCGAGATCCGTCTGCGCGGCGCGGGCATTGCGCGGGTGGATGAAGTGATCAAGAACGCCGCCGGCGAGATCGTGGAGCTGCGCGGCTGGCTGGATCCGGAATCGCGCCCGGGCATGATCGGCTCCAATCGCAAGGTCAAGGGCACCATCCATTGGGTCAGCGCCGCGCATGCGATGGAGGCGGAAATCCGGCTGTACGACCGTCTGTTCTCGGTGGAAAAGCCCGACGACGAGTCTGAAGGCAAGACCTACCGCGACTACCTCAATCCCGAGTCCAAGCGCAGCGTGCGCGGCTATGTGGAACCGTCGGCGGCGCAGGCCGCGCCCGAGCAGGCGTTCCAATTCGAACGCACCGGCTATTTCGTGGCCGACCGCCGCGACCACAGTGCCGCCACGCCGGTCTTCAACCGCAGCGTGACCCTGCGCGACACCTGGGCCAAGTGAGGCTCCGCCGCGCCGCTGTTCGCAACGGCGCGGCCCTGCTGCAATGACCGATGGCGCCCTGCACCTGCGCCAGTACGGGCGTGACGGGTATCGCCACCGCCACGCCCATGTGCAGGTGGTGCTGCCGGTTCGCGGCACGTTGGAGATCGAGGTCGGTGGACGCGGCGGGCGCGTCGATCACCGGCAGGCGGTGGTCATCGCACCGCACACCGCTCACGATCAGGCCGCGCACGACGACAACCGTTTTCTGATCCTGGAATGCAGCGTCGCTGACGTGGGCGCCCATCGCGTGGAGCAGCTGCAACAGCGGCCATTTGTGGCCACCACGCCACGCCTGCTGGCCATTGCCAACTTCATCGACCAGCACTGCCGCACGCGCGATGCCGTACCTGCCCTGCTGCGTGGCCATTGTCTGCCGCCCCTGCTGCACGCCCTGCGCGCCGATCCTGCACCACTGCAGCGCCTGCAGCAGCTGTGCGACACGATTACCGCAACACACGCCGAGCCCTGGCCGGTGCAGCGCATGGCCGCGTACCTGGGCATGGGCGCAGGCCGCGTACACGCGCTGTTTCGCGACACCTTCGATCAAACGCCGCAGCAATGGCTGGGTGCGTTGCGGCTGCAGCGCGTCTGCCTGCAGCTGGCGCATACCGATGTGCCGATCGCGCAGCTGGCACTGGTGCATGGCTGGTCGGACCAGACCGCACTGACGCGTGCGATGCGCCGCACCCTGGGCATGACGCCGGCGGCGTATCGACGCCAGCCCCATGCCGGCACGCGCTGAGCGGCATGCCGTGGGCGGTGTGATCCCCGCGCACAGCGGCGGCCAGGCTGAACGTCGCACAAGAGTTCGGGTCAAGCCGCCCCTGCACACACGCGGCATGCTGTGCGCCTGGAAGGAGGCGTGCGATGCGTGAGCGGCTGATGGCAGGCGTGGCCAGTGGCATGGGCGCCGGCGCGTTGTGGGGGTTGGTGTTTTTGGCACCACAGTTGCTGGCGGCGTTTTCGCCGTTGCAACTGGCGTTGTCGCGCTACCTGGCGTATGGCGCAGTGGCCGCATTGGTGCTGGCGCCGCGCGCGCGGCGCACCGCCGCCCGGCTGGGCCGCGCCGAGTGGTGGGCGCTGGTGCGCCTGAGCCTGCTGGGCAACCTGATCTACTACGTGCTGCTCGGCAGTGCCGTGCAATGGGCCGGTGGTGCGGCCACCGCGCTGATCATCGGCCTGCTGCCGGTGGTGGTCACGGTGATCGGCACGCGCGCCGCCGGTGCGGTGGGATTACGGCGCCTGGCCGCGCCGTGCGTGCTGTGCGTGGCAGGCGTGGCGCTGGTGGCCGTGGACACCTTGCAGCGCAACGGCGGCGCGCAGGCGTCGGATCTGGGCACCCGCGTGGCCGGGCTGTTGTGCGCGGTGGGCGCACTGATCAGCTGGTCGGTGTATTCCATCGGCAATGCCCGCTGGCTGCGCCGCCGCGCCGACCTGTCCAGCCAGGACTGGTCGCTGCTGACCGGCGTGGTCACCGGAGCACTGGCGCTGCTATTGGCCCCGCTCACATTGCTCGACACCACCGTGCATGCGCCGCTTGACTGGGCCCGCTTCTGGGCCATTGCACTGGTGCTGGCGGCGCTCGCCTCGGTGATCGGCAATGGCCTGTGGAACCGCGCCAGCCGGCTGCTGCCGCTGACCCTGGTCGGCCAGATGATCGTGTTCGAAACGGTGTTCGCGCTGCTGTACGGCTTTGCCTGGGAAGCGCGCCTGCCCACCGGGCTGGAGCTGGCCGCCATCGCCTGCCTGCTGGTGGGCGTGCTGTGGTGCGCAGCGCTGCATGGCGAAACGAACTGACTCACCGCCGGCACCACACCAGGTGCCTACCCTGCGGCATTGACCCCACGCAATGCCCATGCATATTTCCCCATCCCTACGCTGCGCGTTGGCTTGCCTGATGCTTGGCCTGGGCGCCTGCACAACCCAGCCCGCTGGCCCACAGGCGAGCACGCCGCCCAGCGGCCCCTGCGATGTGGTCGCAGTGCCGCCGAACTACGACATCCCGCCAGCGCGGCTGGACGAAACCATGCAGCAGCTGGCCCACGCCACCCGCTGCGCGATTCAGTTTTCCCCGCCCACCGACCGCTCCTTCGATGCAGTGCCGGTCAATGCGGTGCACGGCCAGGTGAGCATCCGACAGGCAGTGCGCCAGGCCATCGCCGGCACCGGGATCGTGGTCCAGCAAGAAACCGCCGATTCGATCACGCTGAGCCGCTGACCGGCCACAGCGGCGTGCGGCGTGGGCAGGAGGGCTACCATGGCAGTCCTCCGCCCCTTGCAGGACGCCCGCATGCCCCGCCCCCATTCCTGGCTCCTGAGCACCGTGCTGCTGATCGCACAGGCCTTGCTGATTGGCTGTGTTGCTCCCCCGCCCACTGAAGCGGCCACACCGCCCGCATCGGCCTCACCCATCAAGCGCATCCAGGTCAACACCACCTGCCGCACCGATGCCGATTGCACGGTGAAAGACGTGGGCAACTGTTGCGGCGCGTTTCCCGCATGCGTCAACGTCAACAGCGCCACCGACCCCAAGGGCGTGCTGGCGCAATGTCAGGCCAGCGGCACGATGAGTGTGTGCGGCTTCCGCGAGATCAGTGCCTGTCAGTGCGTTTCCGGCCAATGTGCCGCAAGCGATGCACAGACCGATACACTGCGCCGCCCCGATTCCTCTCCTGCACCGGTCCAGTGATGCTCTACGCGCAAGTTCACCTCACCCTGCCCGCCTGGATCCACGACCATGTGGACGCTAGCCGCGCCTATCCTGGCGACGCCGAGAAAGTGGCGCTGGCGATCGATCTGTCGCGGATGAACGTGGAAGCACGCAGCGGCGGCCCGTTTGGGGCGGTGGTGTTCGGGCCCGACGACCGCATCATCGCCGCGGCGGTGAACCGCGTGGTGCCACAGAACACTTCGCTGGCACATGCGGAAAACATGGCCTACATGCTGGCCCAGCAGCGCCTGCAGACGCCACGGTTGAACGATGTCCTGTCGCCGGTGACCCTGGCCACCTCTGCGCAGCCGTGCTGCCAGTGCTACGGCGCCACCGTGTGGGCCGGCATCGACCGCCTGCTGATCGGCGCGCGCGCCGAAGACGTGATGGCCTTGACCGAATTCGACGAAGGCCCGCTGCCGGCCGACTGGGTGGGCGAGCTGACCCGTCGCGGCATCGAGGTGGTGCGCGATGTGCAGCGCGAACAGGCCTGCGCGGTGTTGCGCAGCTATGGCGAGGGTGGCGGTGATCATTATTGACCTCCCACGGCAGGCACTGCGATGAGCGGGCTGCTGTGCTATTGCCGGCAGGGCTTCGAGCCGGAACTGGCCGCCGAACTCAGCGCCCGCGCAGCGTTTGTCGGCATTGCCGGCTATGCGCGCACGCAGCGTAACGATGGCTATGTGTTGTTTGTCTGCGACGAGGCCGCGCAGCTGGCCGCCAGGCTGCAGTGGCGCGAGCTGATCTTCGCGCGCCAGAAACTGGTGGTGCTCGCCGAACTCAAGGGCCTCGATCCCAAGGACCGCATCACCCCGATCCTGGCGGCGCTGGACGGCCAACCGCGCTTTGGCGATCTGTGGGTGGAGCATCCGGATTCGGACGCCGGCAAACCGCTGGCCGGCCTGGCCCGCAGCTTCGGGAATGCGTTGCGGCCTGCATTGCGCAAGGCCGGCCTGCTGACCGACAAACCACAAGCGCGACTGCCACGCGTGCACATCTGTTTTCTGGATGGCGACCACGCACTGCTGGCAGTGGCCGACAGCAGCGACAGCGCGCCCTGGCCGCTCGGCATTCCGCGCCTGAAATTGCTGCCGGAGGCGCCATCGCGCTCGGCACTCAAGCTCGACGAAGCACTGCTCACGCTGCTGACCCCGGAAGAACGCGAACAGCTGGTCAAACCCGGCATGCGCGCCGCCGATCTGGGCGCCGCACCGGGCGGCTGGACCTGGGTGCTCACCCGCCAGCACGTGCACGTGACCAGTGTCGACAACGGCCCGCTACGCGAGCATGTGCTGGCCACCGGTCTGGTCGAACATCTGCGTGCCGATGGCTTTCACTGGAAGCCCGCACAGCCGCTGGACTGGATGGTCTGCGACATGGTCGAGCAGCCACGCCGCGTGGCCGAACGCATGGCCACCTGGGTGCGCGAAGGCTGGTGCCGCCACACCATCTTCAATCTCAAGTTGCCAATGAAAAAACGCTGGGACGAGACCCGACTGTGCCTGGACCTGTTCGAGCAGCAAGCCGAGAAATCACTGACCGTGCGAGCCAAGCAGCTGTATCACGACCGTGAGGAAATCACGGTGCTGGCGATGCGGGGCTAGGAGCGGGGATTGGGGAATCGGGATTGGGGAATCGTAAGAGCGGGGATTGGTGGTGTCATTGCTACTCGCTGGCGGGCATGCGCTGACTAGGCGCGACGGTTCACTCGCGCGCAGTTGGTATTTTTTGGCGGGCGGTCGCGCTTTCGGTCACCGCTGGTAGTGCTGCTGCAGGCTTGTTCTCAGCGCATGCATCACGGCAGGCTGGTTTGTGCCAGCCTGCTCGCTTGATTTAAGCGGGCCGCTCCGTCGACAAAAAGAGCGGGCTGCGGTTACAGCACGATGCGCTTGCTGCCCTCGCGCGCAGAGCGGTAGATCGCATCCACGATGCGGATGTCGCGCAGGCCTTCTTCGCCCGGTGCACGTAGCGGCGTGCCGTTGAGGATGGCCAACGCATCTTCATCCATCTGCAGTGCCTGCTGGTGCGGCACCTTGGCGTCGAACACGCGGCCATCGCTGGCCTTGCCGGTGACGCCCTGGTAGGCCTGAAACGGCGACAACTCATACCAGCCACGTTCGCACTCGGCACGGAGCACATTCATGTTGGCACCGAAGCTGGTCTTGCATGCCGCACGCACGGAATTGGGGAATTCCAGCGTGAAATCCATATGTTCGTCGACTTCGTCGAACAGCTCCGGGCGATCGGTCCAGCGCTTGGCGGTCACGGCCACCGGCTCGGCACCCACCGTATAGCGCGCGGCATTGAGCGGATACACGCCCATGTCGTACATCGCGCCGCCACCGAATTGCGAACGCAGGCGCCACGGCCGGTCCGCCTTGGTCGCATCGTGATAGCCGTTGTAGCCGGCTTCGGCACGCACGCGCTGCATGGCTCCAAACGGCTTCTCGCTGGCCATCGCAATCAGGCGCCGTGTGTTGGGCTCGTGCTGCATGCGATAGCCAATGGTCAACGCCACCTTGTTGCGTTTGCATGCAGCGATCATCGCCTCGCACTCGCCTGCGTTCATTGCCATCGGCTTTTCGCACCATACGTGCTTGCCGGCCGCGGCCGCGCGCAATGTCAGCGGCGCATGCAGATGGGTGGGCGTGACGATGTAGACCACGTCGATGTCGTCGTTATCGGCGATCTGGTCGAAATTCTCGTAGTTGTAGACGTTGCGATCGGGAATCTTGTACTTGGATTGCCACTGCGGAATCTTCGAGGCCGTACCGGTCACGATGCCGGCGAGCCTGCAGTGCTTGGTCAAGGCCAGGCCCGGTGCGAGCTGTTCGCTGGCATAACTGCCCAGCCCGGCAAGCGCGACATTGAGCGGTTTTCCTGGCGCTTTTTTCGGCAATGCCCAGGCAGGTGCACCGAGCAGGATGCCTGCACCGCCGAAGGCGGCAAGCAAGCGGCGACGCGTTACGGATTCCACAGACATGCAAACCTCCCTCGCAAGACTAGGCCAATACTGCTCGCGCACCTTACTTGATCGGCGGCGATCACCGCCATGGTTGCAACGCACGTTCTGGCACACTGCGGCGCACCCTCTCGGAGCCTGTCGCATGATCGCTGCCGCCTGTGTTCGCTTGTTGCCGTTTGCGCTTGTCTTGTCCAGTTCGCTCGCCATCGCGGCGGATGCGCCCTTCGTTGCACGCGACCTGATCGGCGATGGTGCGTTTACAAGCAATGCAGAGGGCCCGGCCGCCGGGCCGGACGGTGCGATCTACGCGGTGAATCTCGACAAGGACGGCACCATCGGCCGCATCACGCTGCACGCCGATGGCAGTGCCAAGGCCGAGGTCTTCCTCACCTTGCCCGAAGGCAGCCGCGGCAATGGCATCCGTTTCCGCGATGGCGCGATGTTCGTGGCCGACACGCTTGGCCGCAAGATCCTGCGCGTGGATCTGCGCACGCGCGCAGTGAGCACGTTCGCCGCGCTGCCCGCCTCCAACGGCCCCAACGATCTTGCGCTCGCCCCCGATGGCAGCTTCTATACCAGCGATCCCAACTGGACCGACAACAGCGGCCGCCTGTGGCAGGTCAGCCGCGATGGCGCCGTGCAACTGCTCGAAGACGGCATGACCACGCCCAATGGCCTGGATGTGAGCCCGGATGGCAAGCACCTGTACGTCAACGAGAGCATGGCGCGCAAGGTGTGGGTCTACGACCGCGTGGACGGCGGCCTGCGTAACAAGCGCGTATTGATCGAATTCCCCGATTTCGGCCTGGACGGCATGCGCTGCGATGCCGACGGCAATCTCTACATCGGCCGCTACGACGCCGGCCAGATCGCGGTGGTGTCGCCGCAGGGCAAGCTGCTGCGCACCATCGCGCTCAAGGGCCGCAAGGCCAGCAACGTGGCGTTTGGCGGCACCGACGGCAAGCAGGTGTTCGTCACGCTGCAGGACCGCGGCGCAGTTGAAACGTTCAGGTCCGACCGCCCCGGCCGCGAAACCGGACGCTGAAACTGCTGCGCACGTCGCAGCGGTTCTCAGGGCACGCAACGGCGTCCTGGCATGCTGCATGTCACCTGTGGAGGACTCCTCATGCAACCGATCGAACTGAAGGACGCGGCCGCCTTTGGCAGCGAATTCCTGCGCCTGACCTTGCTGCAAGGCTTCCAGTCGCTCACCAAACGCGATCTGGAATTGTTGATCTTCGTGTTGCTGGAGCGCGACGGCGCGATCTCCCGCAACAGCTCCAATGCCGCGGTCGCACTGCAGCTGCGGGTGACCTCGGCCAAGGTGAAGGCGCTGCGTCGCGATGGCTACGCACGCTGGCGCGCGTTGGTGCCCGAAGAAGGCGACGCGGCAATGCAGCGCATCGTGGCCAACGTACTCACCGAAGATAATCTGCGCTCGGGCGCAAAACATGTCAGCGAACGCAGCCGCAAGGAAGGGTTTCTGGCCGTGCGCATCGAACACCCCGATGATGCACAGCAGTTCGAGCAGGCCATTCTGGATGTCGGCGCGCTGCCGGTGTACGAGCGCAATCGTGAAGTGGTGGCGGTGCGCTTCGACACGCTGCTGAAGATCGCCGAACGCTGGGGCTATCTGCAGCCGGACCCGCAGGCCACCGTGCGCGAACTGCAAAAGCTCACGCCTACCGCCGAAGAAGTGTCCGACCTGCTGAAAAAAGACATCACGCAGGTGCGCTGGGAAGATGTGCGGCGCGCGCTCAACAGCCTGGGAGCCAAGGCCGTGGCCAGCACCGCCGAAGGCGGCTTGAAAGGCTTGCTGAAGATCGTGTTCCCCTTCATCCCTGGCTGAGCGTACGCACGGCGTTGCAGGTCCGCACGATCCTGCAACGTCGATGCGTTGATCAGCGGTTCTTCGCTGCGACAACCAGTCACCACCGCATGGCTGCACACGCTCAACACGCATGCGGATGCCGCGTCCACCACGGAAATACAGCGCGCCTCACAACCGGCCACGCCAGGAATGGCTCGCAGCCGCCCGCCATCGGCGCTAGGCTTGCGGGCTGTTCCACATCAGGGGGGATCTGATGACCAAGCTCCGCACCGTTACCTGTTCGTTGCTGCTGCTCGCCAGCGGCACTGCCTGGAGCCAGCAGGCGCCCACGCCCGCCAGCAGCATGCCGTTGATCGATGTGCCCAGCGCCATCCGTACCCAGCCGCTGGCCAGCGGCGAAGTGACCCACCAGGCGCAGTTGGAGCGCCCGCGCGGCGAATCCAGCGTAATCGTGCGCTCCATCCAGCCTACCAGCGTGGTGGGCAGTTACCGCATCGATTTCCAGGCGATGGACACCGATGGCGACGGCCGCATCAGCCGCGCCGAGGCGCAGGCCAACCCGGCACTGGCCGATGAATTCGACGCACTCGATACGCGCCACAGCGGCGCCCTCAGCCGCGAACAGCTGGCCGGCTGGCTGATCCAGTAACTGCCCGCGCTCCTTGCGCAGCGGGCCGTGCGCGCCGCCGCACGGACACGCGCACAGTTATTCATGCAGCGGCCGTCTTTGCCTATTGCAGGGTCCGCTTGGGTCGGCTAGATTGTATTTAATGGATACAATCTGGACGCCCCGATGACCGCTCGCCTGGCCCTTGCTGCCGACCTTGGCTATCAACTGCAACTGGCTGCCCTGGCTTCCGGGCATGCCGCGCGGCAGGAACTGGCCGAGCTGCACCTCACCCCGGCGCGAGTCACCGCACTGATCCACATCCGCGACCAACCCGGTTGCGATCAGACTGAACTTGGTCAACGCCTGCTGGTCAATCGCGCCGCCGGCATGAAGATCGCAAACGCGCTCGCCGAGCAGGGCCTGATCGAACGCCTGGCCGGCCGTGATCGGCGCAGCAAGGGGCTCTATCTCACGCAGCTGGGCGAACAGACGCTTGTGACCGCGCAGGGCTGCCTGGCGCGCGCCACCGAACGCACCTGCAGCGATCTGCAGGCTGGCGAACGCCAGACCCTGTTGCGCCTGCTGTGCAAATTGAACGCCAGCACTGTCCTGCAACCGGCAGACGCCGAAGACGCGCTGGCCGAATCACTCTGATCCGCTACATCCCTCACTGCTAGGAGAGGCCGCTTGAACGAGCATGACGTGGTATCGGTGCATGTGGAAAACCGCATTGCGTGGGTAAAGTTTGCGCGGCCGGACAAGCGCAACGCGATGAGCCCGGCGCTCAATCGCCGCATGCTGGACGTGCTGGACGAGCTGGAATTCGACGACAACGTCGGCGTGCTGGTGCTCGGCGGCGAAGGCACTGCGTGGTCGGCCGGCATGGACCTGAAGGAATACTTTCGCGAGACCGAAGCACAAGGCCTGCGCGGGGTGCGCCGTTCGCAGCGCGAATCCTATGGCTGGTTCCGCCGGCTGCGCTGGTATCAAAAACCCACCATCGCCATGGTCAACGGGTGGTGTTTCGGCGGCGGCTTCGGCCCGTTGTTCGCCTGCGACCTGGCCATCGCCGCCGACGAGGCGCAATTCGGCCTGTCGGAAATCAACTGGGGCATCCTGCCCGGCGGCGGCGTCACCAAGGTGGCGGTGGAATTGCTCTCCATGCGCGATGCAATGTGGATGACGCTCACCGGCGAATTGGTCGACGGCAAGAAGGCGGCCGAGTGGCGCCTGGTCAACGAAAGTGTGCCGCTGGAACGGCTGGAAACACGCACGCGCGAAGTGGCCGAGTTGCTGCTCAAGAAAAACCCGGTGGCACTGAAATATGCCAAGGACGCCGTGCGTCGCGTCGGCACCATGACTTACGACGAGGCCGAAGACTATCTGGTGCGCATGCAGGAAGCGGCCAACTCGTTCGACAACAACGCGCGCAAGGAAGGCATCCGTCAGTTCATCGACGAAAAGCGCTACAAGCCCGGTCTGGGCGCGTACGAGCCGGACGCCGGCACCAACTGAGCAACGCCTTCGGCGCGTGAGCGGCCCGTGCAACGCACGTGCCGCCCATCGCTGCCGCCAGTGGTTTTCTGCACCGAGGAGGGAGTATGGAAGCCTTAGCCGCGACCCTGCGTGGCATCGCCGCGCGTGGACCGTTGGGACTGTTCATTGATGGTCAGTGGCGCGCCAGCACCGGCCGCCAGACGCTGGATGTCGTCGCGCCGCACACCGAAGAACGCCTGCTGCGCTACATCGAACCATCGCATGCCGACACCGAGGCCGCGGTTGCCGCGGCGCGCAGAGCCTTCGACAGGGGCCCCTGGCCGCAGCTGCCGCCGCCAGAACGCGGCGCCGCACTCAAGCGCATTGCCGAGCATTTGCGGGCGCGCATGCCGGAACTGGCAGATGCATGGACGGCGCAGGTCGGCGCCACCATCGGTTTCAGTCGGCGCGCCTCCAAGCAGGCGCCGGATCTGTTCGACTACTACGGCGACCTGATCACCACCCACCCGTTCGTCGAGCCACGCACGCGCTCCAGCGGCGGGCGCGTGCATGTGGTGCAGGAACCGGTCGGCGTGGTCGTCGCCATCACGCCGTGGAATGCGCCGTTGGTGCTGCTCTGCTACAAGGTCGCCGCCGCGCTGGCGGCCGGCTGCACCGTGGTTGCCAAGCCGTCTCCGGAAACGCCGATCGACGCCTATATTCTGGCCGAATGCATCAGCGCCGCCGGGCTGCCGGATGGCGTGTTCAATTTGCTCCCGGCTGGGCGCGAGGTGGGTGAACAGCTGATCCGGCACCCCTCCGTGGACAAGGTGAGCTTCACCGGCTCCACCCAGGCAGGGCGATCGATCGGTGTGGCCTGCGCCGAGCGGCTGGCGCGCGTCGGGCTGGAGCTGGGCGGCAAGTCGGCAGCGATCGTGCTGGAGGATGCCGACATCGAGAAAGTGCTGCCCAGCCTGGTGCCCTACTCGATGCCGATCACCGGCCAGGTGTGTTTCGCGCTCACCCGCGTACTGGTCCCCGCGCATCGGCGCGAGGCCATCCTGCAAGCGTATTGCTCGGCGCTGGCCACGCTCAAACTCGGCGACCCGTTTGCCGCCGACACGGGCATGGGCCCGCTGGCACTCGGCCGCCAGTTGGAACGTGTGCAAGGCTACATCGCCCAGGGCAGCGCCGAAGGCGCAAAGCTGGTCATGGGCGGCGGGCGGCCAGAGCACTTGCCACGCGGTTTCTTTCTTGAGCCGACCGTGTTTGCAGGTGTGACGCCGGAGATGACCATTGCCCGCGAAGAAATCTTCGGCCCCGTCGTGAGTTTTATCGACTATCACAACGAAGAAGATCTGATCGCCAAAGTCAACGACAGCGATTACGGCCTGCATGGCACCGTCTATAGCGACGATCCCGAACGCGCCTACGCGATTGCGCGACGCATGCGGAGCGGCAGCCATTCGATCAACGGCATGTGCGTGGATATCGAGATGCCGTTCGGTGGTGTCAAACACTCCGGCATCGGCCGCGAAGGTGGCATCGAAGGCCTGCACGGGTTTCTCGAAACCAAAACGATCTATCTCGGCTAACACCGTTTAACGCAGTCAAAAGCGTGCAACACCGATCACGTTGCCAACATGCGCAACGCGCTGCGCCATGCGTCGCGTTGCGCTCGCTGCTGCAGCTTTGCTTGCCAATGCTGTGGTGAACGCGCACTGCATACAGATGCATGCACTTGAACCGTCTTGCCACCTCCGTCGCACTACACGCCCGTCACTCCCTCATCCGTACCGGAAGACAGCTTCTTGACCATGCCGACCGACTCGATATCGTTCCATGCCCGCCTGACACCGCAGCGGCTTGCTGCCCGCGACCTGCTGCTGCAACAGGAATGGACCTACGCCGAACTGGACGACCTGATCGGTCGCCTGGCTGCCGTGCTGCAGACACGCGGCTGTGTCGACGGCGAACGGCTTGCGGTGCTGGCGCGCAATTCGGTCTGGCAGGTTGCGTTGCATTTTGCCTGTGCGCGGGTTGGTGCAATCTACGTACCGCTCAACTGGCGGCTGAGTGGCACTGAGCTGGATGCCTTGTTGCAGCGTGCAGAGCCTCGCTTGCTGCTGGGCGACGATGTCGCTGCCGGACGCGCGCAGGTGGAAGACTTCGCCCGCTTCATCGACAACGCCAAGCAGCTTGCACCTGCCGAAACACCCTACATTCCGCCCGATCGGGTCAGCCTGATCCTGTTCACCTCCGGCACGTCCGGCCAGCCCAAGGGCGTGATGTTGAGCGAACAGAACCTGCAACAGGTCGCGCACAACTTCGGCGTCACCACACGGGTGGAAGCGCACAGCAGTTTTCTGTGCGAGGCGCCGATGTTTCATATCATCGGCCTGGCTACCAACGTGCGCCCGGTGCTGGCAATGGGCGGCTCGATCCAGGTCTCCAATGGCTTCGAGCCCAAACGCACGCTGGGCTGGCTGGGCAACCCGGCATTGGGCATCACCCATTACGTCGGCGTGCCACAGATGATGCAGGCCTTCCGCAGCCAGCCAGGCTTCGATCCTGCAGCGCTCCGTCATCTCACCGCGTTGGTCAGCGGCGGCGCGCCGCACGCCAGCGAGGACCTGCTGGGCTGGCTGGAGGATGGCATCCCGATGGTCTGCGGCTTCGGCATGAGCGAAGCCGGCACCGTGTTCGGCATGTCGGTGGATTGCGAGGTGATCCGCAGCAAGCTCGGTGCAGCGGGAATCTCATCACCCACCGTGCAGACGCGGGTCGTGGATAACGAGGGCAACGACTGTGAGGTGGGCATGCCGGGCGAACTGCTGTTGCGCGGGCCCAACCTCAGCCCAGGCTACTGGCGCGACCCGCAGGCCACTGCCGAGATGCGCGATGGCGCGGGCTGGTTCCGCACCGGCGACATCGTGCGACGCGATGCCGATGGGTTTTTCTGGGTAGTCGACCGCAAGAAAGACATGTTCATTTCCGGGGGTGAAAATGTGTATCCCGCAGAGATCGAAGCCGTGCTGGCCGACCATCCAGAAATCCGCGAGTGCGCCGTGGTCGGCATGGCCGACGCGCAATGGGGCGAAGTGGGCTATCTGGCGATCGTGCCAGCCACCGAAACCCCGGACCTGGAGCGGATTCGCAGCTATCTGAGCGAACGCCTGGCCAAGTACAAGGTACCCAAGCACCTGCGCGTGGTCGAGGCGCTGCCACGCACTGCCACGGGCAAACTGCAAAAAGCGCGCTTGAAGGATGTCCTGGCGAAGGAGGCCTGATGCAGGTGGCGGGCCATCGAACAGGTGGGCGCGCGTACTGCGGCCCGCTTGGTTCTTGTGATTCCGCACTACCCACGCATGCACGGTACGCGACGCGACAAGACGCATAGATCCAAAGAGAAGACGCAGCTGTGCTCAACCGGTGCGGCGAGCCGCATGCTGGCTCACCACTGTGCAACACCACTTCCGGACAGCACTGCAGCAGATACACGGACACGGACACGACCGCGACGGACACGATCGCGATCGAACGGAGACCGGTGCCCAACACGGGCGTGCCCAGCCGTCCCGTTCAACCACGCAGCATCACGCGCGCGCAGCAACCTTCAGCTACGCAGACGCATCCATCAGCACGTCGTATTCACCGGCCTGGTCATCGACCCACACGGCGCCCTGCTCGGCCATGGTCTTCAGCTGACGCTCCAGCTCACGCATCAACAGCCGCACGCCCGGCTTGAGGATCGCGCCGCTGTCGCGATAGATCACGCCACCGGCGCGCGCCTGCGACGGCTGCTGCAACTGAAACGCGCGTAGCTCGCCACGTGCGATATCGCCCGAGACCATCATGCTGGGCATTACCGCGATGCAATCGGTGCCGAGCAGGATCTCGCGGGTAAAGCTCGCTGAGCTGGAACGCAGCTGATCGCGCGTGGCCAGCCCGTGCTCGCGCATCACCTGCGCCACATCGCGCTCGACATGCTGGCTTAAAGTTGGCAGTACCTGGCGATACGCCGCGGCCTCGGCGATACGCACCTGGCCATCGGCGAACAACGGATGGTCGCTGCGCGCCACCAGGGCGATCGGGTCCTGATACAGCACCTTGCGCACCAACGCGTCGTAGCGCGCCAGCGGATACAGCCGTCCAACCACCAGATCGATCTCATTGCCGGCCAGCTTGGGCAGCAGCTCGTCGGTGCGCCCATGCAGCAGGCGCACACGCAAGGTCGGCTCAGCGCGGTACAGCGCCGCCAGCACTGCAGGCAGCAGCCCGCTGGCGGCCACGGGCAGCGCGCCGACGGTGATGGTGAGCGCGTCGTCCTGCAGCAGCCCTTCGAACGTATCCTGCGCGCGCCGCAGTTGGCCCAGCACCACGTGCGCGGTCTGTACCAGCACCTCGCCCATCGCATTGGGACGCACCCCGCGCGAGTGGCGCTCGAACAGCGGCGCACCGACGATCTCTTCGATCTCCTGCAATGCGCGCGTCAGCGCGGGCTGGGTAACGTTGAGCACGCGCGATGCGCGCAGCAGGCTCTTTTGCCGGTCCAGCGCTTCGATGACGCGCAGATGCCGGACCTTGATGCGGTGTTCGAAGAACACGGAGGACATGGTCATGGGGACGACCTTCAGTAGGGAAAAACAAAAAGGCCCGCGCAATCGCGTGCCCTGGACGTGCGTGAGGTGGGATCAGCGCGCATCGGGTACGCGTCGCGTCTGCATGAAGGCTTCAAAGGTCTCGCCGCGCATGATGGCGTAGACCTGCAGGTTGGTCATGCGCACCACCCGGGCGAACTTTTCGATCACGAAGAAGTTGGCGCCGTACTGCACCAACCCCAGCCAATCGCGCGCGCGGATCAACTCTTTTTCCTGCTCGCTGAGGTCGGCCTCCTGCATCAACGCCTCGGCATCCTGCAGGAAGCGGTCGCGCCACGGCGCGCGAATCATGTGCCAGAAAAAGCGGTTGATCCGCAGCGCGCGATTGCTGGTGCGCAGATCGAACACATAGGTGCCGCCGAGTTGGTCCATGCCTTGCACTTGTGGATTCATGTCCGATCCTCAGGCTGCATTCGCGTTTGCGTGCCCAAGCCAGTCGGCAGAGCGCGGGGCATCGGCGCGTTCTTCGCCGGGCTCGTACAGCACCACGGTCATTGCGGTGGTGGTCATCAGGTAATAGTTCTGGTGCAGCTTGCGGATCGGCCCACCCATCGCGCCGCGCATCGCCAGCCACATGATCTGCTCCACGCTTTCCGCGCCGCCCAGGCGGACGTAGTCGGTATGCGTCAGGTCGGTCAGCGTTTCCGGTGCGTGCTGGAAGCGGTCCAGAAATTCCATGTCCCACTCGGTGTTGTTGAAGCCGGTGCGCTCGCCATGGATCTGGTGCGACAACCCGCCGGTGCCCACCACCACCACCTTGAGATCTTCCGGATACGACTCGATCGCCCGCCGCAGCGCCTGGCCCAGGCGGTAGCAGCGGCGCGCGGTCGGCAGCGGGTACTGCAGGACATTGATGGCGATCGGTACCACCGTGCCGGGCCAGTCAGGCACGTGCGGCCACAGCAGCGGCAGCGGCGCGGCGCAGCCGTGGTCGATGGGCTTGTCCTGGAATACGGTCAGATCGAATTCGTCATTGACCAGGCATTCGGCGATGTGGGCCTGCAGCTTGACGTCGCCCCGGATGGGCGGCAGGTCCCGCAAGCCGGCGCCCTCGTCGGCGATCGGGAAACGCTCGCCGACGCCCAGTGCGAAGGTCGGGTACAGGTCGAAGAAGAACGTCGTGCAATGGTCGTTGTAGAAGAACACCAGCACGTCCGGCTGCTGTTCGGCCAGCCAGTTGGCCACCGGGGTGTAGCCGTCGAACAACGGCTTCCACAGCGGATCCTGCTGTTTGCCCTTGTCGTAGGCCACGCCGATGGTGGGCACGTGCGAGGTGCCGATCCCGCCAATGATGCTTGCCATGCTGCACTCCTGCGAGGCGAGCGGCCGGACCGCGTCATGCGGAACAGCGCGCGTCAATGTGGGTGGGATCGGTGCCGCTTGGGATCCCAAACTCGATCAACCGGGACGGCTTCGCCCCGAAACGGTATCCTTGGGATCCAAATTGCCATCAAGCGACCTCATCCGCAAGGTTTTTGTGCGGGCTGCATCGAGTTTTGCCACTCGGGCGGGCAGGCAGCACGGTTAGGCGCGAGAGAATGGAGCCCATGGCGAACAACCACCGATTGCAAGCGGTCCAGCAGCTACGCGAACTGATCCTGTGCGGCACCTTTGCGCCAGGCGAGCGCATCACCGAGGCCGCCCTGGCCGAGCGCCTGGCGATTTCCCGCACCCCCATCCGTCAGGCGCTGCCTGCGCTTTGTCAGGAGGGCCTGCTGGTGCAGGCGGGCAACCGCGGCTACGCAGTGCGCCGCTTCAGCCAGCAGGAAAGCCTGGACGCGCTGGCGGTCCGGGCCCTGATGGAAGGCATGGCTGCGCGCGCGGTGGCCGAACAAGGCGCCTCCGCCACCCTGCTCGCCGCACTGCATGGCTGCCTGGACGAGGGTGACCGCATCCTGGCCAAGCGCACCCTGGATGCCAGCGACGAACTGGCCTACGGCGATATGAACGCGCGGTTCCACCGGATGATCGTGATGGCGGCCGACAAACCGATCCTGACCGAGACGGTGGACCGCTGCACGCTGGTGCCGTTTGTCAGCCCCACCAACGTGGTGTTCGGGCAACGCTCGCCGACGCTCGCCTACGACGATCTGTTCTACGGCCACCGCCAGCACGGCGCGATCGTCACCGCCATCGAGCAACGCGATGGCGCGCGCGCCGAACTATTGTTCCGCGAGCATGCCAACACGCAACGCCACAGCATGGGGATGTAAGTCTGCGGCTCGGCTGCGTTTGCATCGCAGCCAAACCGCGAAAGTAGCCTGCGTCAATACTCACGCGCGTGTCCACCCTGTCGTTGCGCAAGCGCGCAGTGCGAGTTGCGCCCCTCCTGCACTCCACGTCACGTGCATGCCGGCTTTGCGCCCGCATGCACGCCGTAGCGCACGCTACAACGAATGCACGTACATCAGGTTCACGCTGTTACCGGCGACCGAATTCTCCACGTCCAGCGGGATGTACAGATTGAGGTTGAACAGGTTCTTTGCATCCACGCGCCAGGACAGCCCAGGACCCAGATACAGCTGCATGCGCTTGCTGTCGGCCACGCGCTCACCGTTGGTCCGGTTGTCTTTGAGCTGCTGCAGGAAATAGCCGTTCACACCCACGCGCAGTTGCTCGCTCACTTTCACCGAGCTGGCAAAGTTGACCCAGACCGCATCGCCGGCCTGGCCGTTGCGAAACCGGAACCCCGGGATTGGTGGCACGCCACCGGCGCGATCGGTGCGGAAATTGTAGAGATAGTTGATGCGCGCACTGATTTCCCAATTATCGGTGGGCTGCACCGTGAATGCCCACTGCGGTGCGATCGACCAGAAACCGGTGCCCTGGTTGATGGCGATGTCGCGATCAAACTTACCGACCGGTGCGAACAGATCCAGCGCAAAGCGCTGAAAGAAGAACACACGCCCGTCCCGCATGACCGGCGGCATCTGCAGCGCCGGACCGAACGAAATATCGCCCATGCCAAACCCATTGCTGCGCAAGCGCACCGGGCTGTCGGCTGCGAACGAGGTGTCGTAATTCACCAGCGGGATGATGGTGTTGAAACTCAGCGAGCCGCGCCCCAGCGAATACGGGGTCACGTAGATCAACTGGGTCAGCAACGCACTGACCCCGACCTGCGGGTCGCGAAACGCAGGCGAGTTATCCCCGCGCGCATTCTTGATCGCATCCAGATCGTAGTAGCGCAGGTATTCCAGCACCGTCCAGCCAGGCGTGGTGGAGCCGAAGCCATCCATGAAACTGGTGCCGCCCAGGTTGATGCCCTGCGGCATGGCCACTGTGTCGGGCGCTGCCTGCGCAAGGACGACCGCCGGTGCCAGCGTGCCGAGCAAGAGGGCCAGCCTGCCCGCATGCTGGCGGCGCGACCGGGACGATGAAGGACGACGACCAACAGACAAGCATGCGCGTTCCACTAGGCGATTCTCCGATAAGGATGGGCGATTGAGGCAACGCGACAGGGGGGAGGAGCGGTGGTGCAATGCCGCCCGGGTTCGTCGGCGGCATCGGTGAACAGCGGTGGTAGGTGTCTAGTGCGCTTCCACGCGCACCAGCAATGCGCCGAGGCGTTGCTTGAACAGCCAATGCTCGTCCTGGCGCACTAGCACATCGTCGAACGTGCCAATCAATGCCGGCGCCTGTGCGGTCCACGGCGGCGGCGTGGTGGCCTGTGGTGCGCTGTACAGCACCACGTAGCTATGCGCATGGGCCAATGTGTCAGAGTGCACGCTGACCAGGGTATTGAGCATGAGATGGCAGGTACTACGCGGCGCACGTGCACGGAATGCCTCGCGAATCGCCTCACGCCCATGCACGGGTGTATCTGGCGCGCTCGGCCGTGCAAACACGCCATCGGCGGTGAACAATGCAGCCAGCGCGTCATGTTCATGGCGATCGTTGTGCAAGGCGAATCGGCGGATCAGCTGTTCGCAGGCAACGGTGATCGAAGCGTCTGGGGACACGCGGTGGCCTCACTGGCAATGGGTGCTACGGATAAAAATGCGGCGGGCGACGCTGACGTCAGCGCACGTGCATTGGCGAGCCGATGGGTCTGCCGTCGAACGGGGAGACGGTGGTCATGCAGCCAGCCAATCGCGCAGCGCGGCGCTGACCGCAGCAGGCGCTTCTACCGGCGTCATATGCCCGCTGTGTTCGAACACCACCAATTGCGCGTGCGGGATCTCCCGCGCCATGTCCTGGTGGCGTTCCAGCGGACTCCAGCTGTCTTGGCGGCCAACGCCGAGCAGCGTTGGACACTGCACCTGCGCCAGCACGGGCGCGGCATCGGGCCGGTTCAGTAGCGCGGTCACCTGGGCGGCATAGCTGTGCGGGGTCTGCCGCATGACCATGGCGACTAGTGCGTCCATCAGTTCGGCATCGTCGTGGCGGTCGGGGTGCAGCATCGGCGGCAGCCACTGCCGGGCCAGCACCTGCATGCCGTCACGGCGCGCAAGCTCCACCAGCGCACCACGCTGCGTGTGCTCCTGCGCGTGCGCCGGATGCACGCCGGTGTCGAGCAGCGCCAGACGCTGCACGCGCCCCGGCGCCTGCCGCACGATCTCCAGCGCCACCCGGCCGCCCATCGAATGACCGGCCAGCGCAAACTGGTCTGGCGCGGCGGCCAATGCCTGTGCAGCCATCTGCTGCACGCTGTCGATGCCGGGGAAATCGAGCACCTGCACCTCGGCGATGTCCGCCAGCGCCGCGCGTTGCGCGTCCCAGATGCTGGCATCACACAGCAGCCCGCTCAGCAGGAGCAGCGGCGGGGTGAGTCGTGCGGGAACGGCGGAGGTCATGGCCCGACTGTAGCCAGCCCGGGCGTATCCGTCGTATGGAAACTGCAGCCTTCGCTATTAGCGCTGGAACATAGCGGCCAGCAAACCGTCAGCGCGGTGCGCCTACGCGTTGCCGGACGCGCGCTTCCACAGCAGGTCCACCAACGGCGGCAGCTTGCCCGCCGCCCCCAGCACCGAACCGCGCAGCAGGGTCAGATGCATCTCGTCGTTGGAGAACACGCGGTTGATGGCGTCGAACCCATACGCAGCGACGGTATTTTCGCTGCGGCGCGTGCGCGCCCAGCGCTGCAGCCGGTGCGGCGCGGCCCAGTCGGCGCGACGCGCCAGTGCGTCGTGCGCCAACGTGCTCAACGCCGCGACATCGCGCAATCCCAGATTCACGCCCTGCCCGGCCAGCGGATGCACCACGTGTGCGGCATCTCCCAGGGTCAGGACGCGGCCGCTGACGTACTGCTGCACCAGTTGCCGCTGCAGCGGGAACGCCGCGCGCGGCGAGCTCACCTTCACCGCGCCCAGACGGCCAGCAAAGGCCTGGGTCAGCTCGCGCGAAAACGCAGCATCGTCCAGATCCAGCACGCGCTCGGCATCGGCATCGGGCAAGGTCCACACGATCGAACTGCGGCCATCGGTGAACGGCAGGAAGGCCAGCGGGCCGGTGGGCAAAAAGCGCTGCCATGCGGTGGATTGATGCGGCTGCTCGGTCTGCACGAACGCCACCACGCCTCGCTGTGCATAGGCATGCCGCGCCACCGGCATGCCGGTCAACTCGCGCAACGTGGATGCCGCGCCATCGGCGGCAATCGCAATCGCCGCCTCCAGCCGGCTGCCGTCATCCAGGCGCAGGCGCACGCTGCTTGCATCCTGCTCCAGCTCGGTCACGCGCGCCGGGCAATGCACTGCGATGCCTGCGGCATGCACGGCGGCCCACAGGCGATCGACCAGCAACGCGTGTTCGACGATCCAGCCAAGTTGTTCGCGGCCCAGCGTGTCGGCATCGAAACTCAATTGGCCGCCACCGCCTGCGTCCCAGACCCGCATGCGCCGGTACGGCTGCACACGTGCGGCGCGCACGGCCTTCCACACGCCCAGACTCTCCAGCAGCGCGGCATTGTCAGCGGCAAAGGCGTACACGCGCAGATCGGGTTGCTCTGCGTGCCACCGCGCAGGCTCACGGCCTTCGACTAAAGCGACGCTCAAGCCCGCATCGGCTAGGGCCAGCGCGCAGGCGGCACCGACCACACCACCGCCGACGATCAATGCATCGCGGGTGCTGCGGCGGCTCATGCGATCCCCCGGCATAGCTGCGGCACGTCGCCACGGAAGCCCATTGCCCCGCCGACCAGCATCGATTGCAGCGGTGCCGCCTGCGAGGTGGCCAGCAGCCCGAGACTGCGCAACGGCCGCAGCAACGGCGCCGGATTGCCGGTGAGCCGTGCCAATCCGCTGGAAAACCCGATGGTCTGTTCGCGGTCCACGCGCCGACGCGCCAGATACTCGCTCAGAAGCGCGCCCGCACCGGCATCGCTGCGATCGTGTTCGATCAATTCGGCCAGCGTCAGCGCATCGCGCAAGCCGAGGTTGAAGCCTTGCGCGCCGATCGGGTGCAGTGTCTGCGCCGCATTGCCGATCAGCACCACGCGCTCGGCCACCAGATTGGTGGCCAGCACCTGCACCAACGGATACGCGCTGCGCTCGCCGCTGGCGACAAAACGCCCGGCGCGCCAACCGGCCGCGCGCTGCAGGCGGGCCAGCCAGCCGGCCTCGTCGAGCGCAGCCACCGCCTCGGCGTCGGCACGCGCCACGCAATGGATGGCGCCGTAATGTCGGTCGCCGCGCGGCAGTAATGCCGTTGGCCCGTGCTCGCCGAAGCGCTCCCACGCGGTGCCATCCGGCGGCTTGGATGCGCGCACCCGCGCGACGAACAGGGTCTGGAAAAAGTCGTGCGCTTCGCTGCCGATATGCAGCAGCTCGCGCACTGCGCTGTCGCGGCCATCGGCGCCGACCACCAGCCTGGCCCGCACAAGCTGCTCGCCTTCATCGGTAGACAGGCGCAGTGCGCGCAGGCCGTCCTGCACCGGTTCGACCCCGATGCAACGCGCCGGGCGATAGCGGCGTAGATGGGTCAGTTCGTCCAGGCGTGCCTGCAAGGCGTCACCGAAGTCGCGCGCCACCACCACCTGGCCGAAGCTGTCGCGCCCGTAGTCGGCGGCGTCCAGCTGCACCCGGCCAAAGTCGCCTGCGCGGCTGACATGGATGCGCCGGATCGGCCCCGGCGGGCTGCGCAACTTGGCCATCACCCCAAGTCCGCCGAGCGCGTTGACGGTGGCGGCGGCAAAACTGAGGTTACGTTGGTCGAACACCGCTGGCGGAGTGCCCGCCGGGGTGGCTTCCACCAGCCCGACATCCAGGCCGATGCGGTCCAGCGCGATCGCCAGGCTGGAGCCGACCAGGCCGCCGCCCACGATCAGAACGTCATGTAGGTATGTCATCCCCACATGATAAGCCTTCGCCCATGGCCTGTTGGCGTGATCGGGTGGGACAGCTTGACGCGCCAGGCGCGCGTGGCGCGGTGGGTTCCACGCTACACTCCCGGGCCTGTGATCCGGCTCCTTTCGCGCATGACTCCTCGCTCGCACGACACCCTGATTTTGAGCCTGCTCGCCGTCCTGATGGCGGCCACGCGGATCAACCACTTCGCGCCGGTCCCGGACGCGTCCTGGGCGGTGTTCTTCATTGGCGGATTCCATCTGGCCGCGCGTAGCAAACTGGCGTTCCCGCTGCTGATGCTGCTGGCGGTGGCGGTGGACTGGCTGGTGATCACCAACCAGGGCCTGAGCTTCTGGCAGCACTACTGCGTGTCGCCCGCTTACTGGTGCCTGATCCCGGCGTATTTCGCGCTGTGGGCCGGTGGCGTTTGGCTGCGCCGGCATTACCATGGCGCCGAGTGGAGCGCGCTGGGCAGGCTGGTGCCTGCATTGCTGATCGCCGTGGCGCTGTGCCAGCTGATCGCCCAGGGCAGCTTCTACTGGATCAGCGCCAGCGTGGCCGAGCCGACCGTCGCCGGCTGGTTCAAGAACTACACCGACTGGCTGGGGCCTTACCTGCGCAGCGCCGCGCTCTACGTTGCGGCGGCCGCGGTGATCCAGGTTGCCGCCGAGCGCCTGACCAGCGCGCACGGCCAGACCCAGGCCGGCTGAGATGGGCAACCGGCTCTCACGCATCTATACGCGTACCGGCGACGACGGCAGCACCGGTCTGGGCGACGGCAGCCGCACCGGCAAGGACGCGCTGCGCGTCACTGCCTACGGCACCGTGGACGAAGCCAATTCGGCCATCGGCGTATTGCTGGCCGCCCCGGGCGTGCCGGAGCCGATCGCCGCGCTGCTGACGACCATCCAGCACCAACTGTTCGATCTGGGTGGCGAGCTGTGCATCCCCGGGCATGCAGCGATCGACGCCGCCGATATCGAGGCGCTGGAGCGTCAACTCGATCACTTCAACGACACGCTTCCCGCGCTGCAGGAATTCATCCTGCCGGCCGGTGGCGAAGCGGCCGCACGTTGCCATCTGGCCCGCACCATCGTGCGCCGGGCCGAGCGCGAGACCGTTGCGCTGTCGCGTCAGGAGGAAGTGCGCAGCGAGGCGATCGGCTATTTGAACCGCCTGTCCGACCTGCTGTTCGTACTCGCCCGCGTGCTGGCGCGTGCCGATGGCCAGCAGGAAGTGCTGTGGCGGCACGACCGCCGGCGCGGCTGAGCATGCACATGGCACGGCGGACAGGCTAGATTTGCCCCATGTTGGTCTTTACCCATCCCGCCTGCCTCGGCCACGACGCCGGCCCCGAGCATCCCGAGCGCCCCGCCCGTCTGGAAGCGGTGGTCGATGCCCTGCGCGACGCCTTCCCGGATCTGGACTGGCGCGAGGCGCCGCTGGCCAAGCTCGGCGACCTGTGCCGGGTGCACGAGCGCGAACAGGTCGATGCGATACTGGAAACCGCCTTCGAAGGCCATCACCGGCTCGATGTGGACACCGTGATGTCGCCCGGCTCGCGCGCGGCCGCCTTGCGCGCGGCAGGTGCCGGCATCGCGGCCGTGGACGCGGTCATGCACGACCTCACCCGCACCGCGTTCTGCGCGGTCCGCCCGCCCGGTCACCACGCCACCGGGCAGGTGTCGATGGGCTTTTGCCTGTTCAACAACATCGCCCTGGCAGCCGCCCACGCGCGCGACCGGCATGGGCTGGAACGCATCACCATCGTGGATTTCGACGTCCACCACGGCAACGGCACGCAGGCGATCTTCGAGCGCGACCCGACCGTGCAATACCTCAGCACCCACCAGTCCGGGCTGTATCCGCACTCGGGCAGCGTCTACGAACGCGGCCTCGGCAACATCCACAACCTGCTGCTGCCACCGGGCAGCGACGGGTTGCGCTTCCGCAACGTGTGGGAAGACGAGATGCTGCCGCTGATCGACGCCTTCCGCCCGCAACTGATCCTGATCTCTGCCGGCTTCGATGCGCATCTGCGCGATCCGCTGGCCGATCTGATGCTCGACGCCGACGATTTTGCCTGGCTGACCCGTGCCTTGCGCAGCCTGGCCGAACGGCATGCGCGCGGACGCGTCGTGTCCATGCTGGAGGGCGGCTACGACCTGCAGGCGCTTGCGGAATGCTCAGTCGCGCATGTTAAAATCTTAATGCAGTAACCAGAAACACTATTACTTCTCATTTTAAAGGACATAAAATGAAATTATTTAAAGTAATATTATTTTTCACGACTGCATTGACTTTTAGTCAAGCCAACTCTCAGACGCTACGCCCCAAGTTTGCAGGCCAGCTAAGTCAGGGAGAGCGGTTAGTTCCAGAGGAAACTTTAACCTCACCCGGAGGCGCTTATTCTTTAAGGTTTCTCGCAGACGGGTCGTTGAGGCTTTACAGAAATTCAGATAACTCTGAGACATGGGTAGCCAAGAGCGGCGGACGAGTATCTCAGGGGGATTCATTTAACTTCCTGCCCAATACAAGCACGAGGCTCTCAAGGTGCGCTGGCATGCAAAAGAACGGCGCTTCAGGCCCACCACTGTTCTGGACATGCGCACCTTCCCAGGTGACTGGGATGGTGCAAGACGGCTACCTCGCAGTTCAAGACGATGGGAATTTGGTAGTTTACGGCCTAGGCCAGTCATGGAGAGCTACGGGAGATTTTCCTGACGGATTAGACGGAATAACATTTCTTCCAGGAACAGTTTTTACAAAAGGAAGTAGCTTTCAAACGCCAGGAGGAACGGCAAGGTTAGACTTTACCCCCACAGGAAATTTGGAGTTATATTTCCAGGGATCTCTTAAATGGCAATCAGGGACATCTGGATTAGGGCAAAACGCAGTCATGCAGACTGATGGTAATTTTGTGGTCTACAATTCTGCAGGCAGCCCCGTCTGGGCGTCAAACACGCAAGGGGGGTCGGATTTTTATTTATTGTTAAGCGCAAATGGTGCGCTAGGAATTTTGGGCAGGGCACAAGGTAGAAACGGCGTATTCTGGTCGTTGAGATAAAACTCAAGTGGCCGTCCGAACTATTCCGAGACGGCCACTTTTGATCTTAAAAAAAGCCGCTGTCGTTCATCACCATTCATTGCTCATGCACGGATAATAGGGCAAGCTAGCTTCTGCTTTTCCTAATGATAGTCGCGTGCGCCGAGTCCTCCGCCTGCTGCCCCTGCCTTTGAGCATTGCCATTTGCCTCCCAGCCATGGCTGCCGACAAGCCGTTGAACTGGGGACTGTGCCCGGCCGTGGATCCGCTGCCCGGTTTCGACGGCGCCCCGGCCGCCGATGCCAAAGCCGCCGAGATGCGCCAACAGCTGCCCACCGATATCGAAGGCGATCAGCTGTCCGGCACCAGCACCACCCCGCAATACCAGGGCAACGTGGCGCTCAAGCGCGGCGACCAGTTCCTGGGTGCGGACAACCTGCGCATGGACACTGAGACCGGCAATTACATCGCCGAAGGCAACGTGCGCTATCAGGACACCTCCTTCCGCATGGTTGCAGACCGCGCCGAAGGCAATCAGGACACCGACGCCCACAAGGTCAGCAACATCCAGTACCAGTTGGTGGATCGCCGCGGTAATGGCGCGGCGGAATCGGTGGACCTGCAGGGCCAGGTCGGGCAGATGCACCGTTCGACCTATACCACCTGCGATCCCTCGCAGCCGATCTGGCGCGTTCGCGCGCCGGAGATCGACGTCGACAACGAAGAAGGCTTCGGTACCGCGCGCAACGCCGTGCTGCAGATCGGCAAGGTGCCGGTGCTGTACTTCCCGTGGTTCAAGTTTCCGATCGATGACCGTCGCATGACCGGCCTGCTGTTCCCGCAGTTCGGCCTGTCCGGCCGCAACGGCTTCGATTACCTGCAGCCGATCTACCTCAACCTGGCGCCGAATTACGACGCCACGCTGCTGCCACGCTACATGAGCAAGCGCGGTTTCATGTTCGGTACCGAATTCCGCTACCTGTACGACGGCGGCCGTGGCGAGATCACCGGCAACTATCTGCCCAACGACAAGTTGCGCGACAAAGACCGTGGCAGCGTCTTCTATAGCGGCTACCACAACGTCAACAGCAATTGGCAGGCGCGCAGCAGCATCTCCTGGGTCAGCGACACGCGCTACGTGGAAGATTTCACCAGCCGCATCAACGGCATGGGCTCGGCCTCCAGCCTGCAAAGCACCGTGGGCATCTACGGCACCGGCGAGACCTGGACCGCGGGCCTGATGGCTGACCGTTGGCAGCTCACCGACTACACACTGGATGAGCGAGCGTTACCTTACAACCGGCAGCCGCGCGCGTATTTCACCTGGGAAAAGCCGTTTGGCATTTTCGAGGCGGGCGTCTACGCCGAAGCCGTGCGTTTCACCCATGACGACTCCTACTTCGTCCAGCCTCCGAGCCCCAGCGCTCCAGGCGAAACAAACAACCGCGACGATAACGACGAGTACGTCCGTACCAACATCCGTAACCAGGAATACGGCAGCGGCTCACGCCTTGACCTCAAGCCTTATATCTCGATGCCTTTGTCCGGCGCAGCCTGGTTCTTTACTCCGACCGTGGCCTGGCGCTATACCGCGTACCAGCTGGATTCGACGCTGGCCAACACGGCGCCGCTGACCGGCGATCGCTCGCCCTCACGCAGCCTCCCGATCGCCTCGGTGGATGCCGGCCTGTATTTCGACCGCGAGACCTCGCTGTTCGGCACCAACTATCTCAATACGTTGGAGCCGCGCATGTACTACCTGTACGTGCCCTACCGCGACCAGGACGATCTGCCGGTCTTCGATACGCGTCCGTTTACTTTCAGCTATGGCCAGTTGTTCCGCGATTCGCGTTACACCGGCGCGGACCGTCAGAACGATGCCAACCAGCTGACCCTGGCGGTGACCTCGCGCTGGCTGCGCCAGGACGATGGTCGCGAGAAGTTGTCGTTGAGTGCAGGCCAGATCCTGTACTTCAACGATTCGCTGGTCACCATCAACAACAGCACCAACTCGGCGGCCGGTAGCGAGCAGACCATCGAACAGGGCAAGTCCGCCTGGGTGGCCGATGCCAACTACATGATCAACGACCGTTGGTCGATGGGCGCCACCTATCAGTGGAATCCCAACTCGCGTAAGGAAGATCTGGCCAGCCTGCGCACGCGTTATCTGCTCAACAACGACGGCATCATCAACCTGGCGTATCGCTACCGTCGCAACCTCATTGATGAAAGCGACCAGCTCAAGCAGGCCGACTTCTCCTTCCTGTATCCGATCAATCCCACCTGGAGTGCGGTTGGTCGGTATTACTACTCGCTGCTGGACCGCAAGCCGCTGGAAATCATCGGCGGCGTGCAGTGGGACAGCTGCTGCCTGGCGGTGCGCGCCCTGGTGCGCCGGTTCGTGCGCAACCGCGACGGCGAGATGGACAACTCCATCCAGTTTGAGTTCGTGCTCAAGGGCCTGAGCTCGTTTGGCCAGAACACGGACCGCACTTTGCGCCGTGCTATTCTCGGCTATTACCGCGACGACCTCTACCTGGTCCCGCCCAGCAACACCACGACTAATCCGGACGATTACGATCCGAACTTGATTCCATGACCAAGCCTTTCTCTGTACTCCTCGCCTCGCTGCTGGTGATCACCAGCACGGTCTCGCCGCTGGCCTCGGCACAGCAATCCCAGCCGCTGGATCGCATCGCTGCCATCGTGGATGAAGACGTGGTGCTGCAGAGCGAGCTTGATCGCGCTGTGCGCAACGTCAAGTCGCAATACGCCGGCCGCGACAACCAGCTGCCGCCGGACGACGTCCTGCAGCGGCAGGTGCTCGAGCGCCTGGTGTTGGTCAAGTTGCAGGTCGGTCGTGCCGAAGGCAGCGGTATCCGCGTCAGCGACGAGGAACTGAACCGCGCCATCGCCAGCATCGCCCAGCAGAACGGCACCTCCGTGGACGGGCTGCGCCAGAAGCTGGCGGCCGACGGCATGGGCTACGCCGATTTCCGCGCCTCGGTGCGCGATGAAATCATCGTGCAGCGCCTGCGCCAGAGCTTTGCGCAGAGCCGCATCAGCGTGAGCGAAGGCGAAGTGGACACCGCACTGGCCCAGCAGGCCACGACCGGTAGCCAGTACCACTTGGCGCATATCCTGGTCGGCCTGCCGGAAGGCGCCACGGCCGAACAGATTGCCACTGGCCAGAAGAAGGTCGACGGCGTCAAGGCATTGATCGACAAGGGCGAGCTGGACTTCTCCGCAGCTGCGGTGCGTTATTCGGATAGCCCGAATGCACTGGAAGGTGGCGACCTGGGCTGGCGCAGCCTGGACGAGATTCCCAACGCATTCGCCCAACTGATCCGCGACATGCAGCCTGGCCAGGTTGCCGGGCCGCTGCGTGGCCCCAGCGGTTTCCAGTTGCTCAAGCTGGTGGAAATGCGCGACGCCAATGCAGGCGGCGAAAAGAAGGTCGTCACCGAGTACAACGCACGGCACATCCTGGTGCGTATCGGCGACAACCAGACCGAAGCGCAGGCCAAGGCGAAGATCGACACGCTGCGTGCGCGCATCGTGGGCGGCGCTGATTTCCAGGCAACGGCGAAGGAGTCCTCCGAGGACACCAACAGCCGCGGTCAGGGTGGCGACCTGGGCTGGTTCCCAGCCGATGCGTTCGGCCCGGACTTCGGCAAGCAGGTTGAAGGCCTGACCGATGGCGCGGTGTCCGAGCCGTTCCGCACCCAGGCCGGCTGGCACATCGTGCAGCGTGTTGGTACGCGCCAGACCGATGTCAGCGCTGAAAATCAGCGCGCCCAGATCCGCGAGACGATCGGTCGTCGCAAGCTGGAAGAAGAGTACAACCGCTACCTTCAGGAACTGCGTGGCGAGGCGTTTGTGAGCTTCCGCACCGGCGACCGCGCCGATGCCGATGCCACCGCAGCGCCCGCACCAGCGGCTGCACCCGCTGCACCGACGCCGCCGGCCCAGCCGACGCGCTAAGCCGATGGTTTCCTCGCTCGCGCTGGTGCCAGGCGAGCCGGCCGGGATCGGGCCGGAACTATGTATCCGGCTCGCCCAGCAGCCGCGCTCGGATGCCCATCTGATCGCGTACGCCGATCCTGACACCCTGCACAGCGCCGCCAAGGCGCTGTGTTTGTCTGTCCGCCTGCTCGATCCCGACCAACGCGCACGCCTGCCCGGCGATCTGCCGCTGCATCCGGTCCGTCAGGCCACCCCTACTCGCTTCGGCACGCCCGATCCCGCCAATGCGGCCGCAGTGATTGCCGGCTTGCTGGGAGCGGCAGGCGACTGCCTGTCTGGCAAGCTGCAGGGCATCGTCACCGGCCCGGTGCACAAGGCCGTGATCAACGCCGGCGGCATTGCCTACACCGGCACCACCGAGTTGCTTGCTGCACAGGCCGGCTGCCCGGTGGTGATGATGCTGGCCAACAGCATCGTGCGGGTGGCGCTGGTGACCACTCACTTGCCACTGCGCGCGGTGCCGGAGGCGATCACCGCCGAGGCGCTGGCGCGCTGCCTGCGCATCACCGCCGCTGCCATGCAACGGGACTTCGGCCTGGAACATCCGCGCATCGCGGTGCTCGGTCTCAACCCGCATGCTGGCGAAGACGGGCTGCTCGGCCGCGAGGAACTGGACGTCATCATTCCGGTGCTCGATCAATTGCGTAGCGAAGGCATGCAGCTGATCGGCCCGCTGCCGGCCGACACCGCCTTCCTGCCGCAGAAGCTCACCGGCTTCGATGCGGTGGTGGCGATGTATCACGACCAGGGGCTGCCGGTGCTCAAGTACAGCGGATTCGAGCAGGCGGTGAACATCACCCTCGGCCTGCCCTACCCGCGCGTGGCGGTCGATCACGGCACCGCGCTGGAACTGGCCGGGCGCGGCGTGGCCGATCCCTCCAGCCTGCTTGCCGCGACGGCGCTTTGCGCACGCCTGGCTGGACGCAGCTGATTCGAAAGATCGGTGCCGCGCAGCGGCAGACCCGGTTCAGCACGTGAGCGAACGCCGCCGGGTCGGGAACGCGCTTCACCGCTACCACCAGCCATGCGTTTGTTGCTGTGCCACTCCGGTCTGAGGTCAAGGTGGCATTAGGGCCGAGGGTCATCGCGTTTGCAGGCGAGGCATCGCCGGCATGTTCAAGGCGATTTCGGTCAGCGGCCTTTACCGTGCGGACACCTGTGCGGAACGTGATGCACTGAATGTCAGGCACAGCCGCGCTCTACTTTCGCGTGTCGCAAACGCCGCACGCAAAGTGGCACACCGCGCCCTCCCGTATTGGATTGGCGATGTGTGCAGCGAACGCTCGCTTGTTAGAGAGCCGATTGCCACCTGCGCATACCTACATCGGCCAGTAGTTGGGGGTGGCACGTCTGTCGCCACGGATGCTGCTTTGGCGCTCACCCGCAACTGCGCGAATCAGCGCCAGGCCAAGGCCAACAGCGCCAAATCAATCAGCTCTTCGGTAGACGCACCAGGCGCGTGCCGCGGGCATGCCCGCGCTCCGTTAAACTCTGCGCATGAATTCCTCTTTCAGCGCACCGGCCAAGAAGTCGCTCGGCCAACACTTTCTTGCCGACCGGTATTACATCGACCGGATCGTCCAGGCAGTGGACCCGCGCCCCGGCCAGCATCTGGTCGAAATCGGCCCCGGCCAGGGCGCGATCACCTTTCCGCTGCTGCGCAAGCACGGCGCATTGACCGTGATCGAGTTCGACCGCGACTTGATTGCGCCGCTGACCGACGCCGCTGCACCGATCGGCCAGCTGCAGATCATCCACCGCGACGTGCTCGCCGTGGACTTCACCGCAGTGGCCGATTGCACCCCGATCCGCTTGGTCGGCAACCTGCCCTACAACATCTCCTCGCCGATCCTGTTCCATGCGCTGGACCATGCCGGCGCAGTGGCCGACATGCACTTCATGCTGCAAAAGGAAGTGGTCGACCGCATGGCGGCCGGCCCGGGCAGCAAGGTCTATGGCCGGCTGAGCGTGATGCTGCAGGCCTATTGCGAGGTGACCGCGCTGTTCGTGGTGCCGCCGGGCGCGTTCCGCCCGCCGCCCAAGGTGGACTCTGCGGTGGTGCGGCTGGTACCGCGCGATGCGGCCAGCGTGTTGATCAAGGACCGCAAGCGCTTTGCCGATGTGGTGCGCGCCGGCTTCGGGCAGCGCCGCAAGACCTTGCGCAACGCCCTGTCCACGGTCTGCGAGCCGGCGCATTTCGAGGCCGCCGGGGTGCGCCCGGACGCGCGCGCCGAGCAGCTGGATGTTGCCGATTTCATTCGTCTGGCCAATGTCGAGCTGGCTTGAATCACCGCGCCCGACGCGGCGCGAGACCGACCGCACGCACTCACCTCAAAGTACAGAACACCCTCTAAACTTTCCCCATGCAAGATGATCCGCGCTACCGGGTCGAGGTCGAGGTGTCACCACGCTTCCTCGCCCATCAATCGACTCCGGAAGAAGGCCGCTATGCCTTCGCTTACAGCATTCGCATCCAGAACGCCGGCGCCGTGCCAGCGCGCCTGATTGCGCGCCACTGGAAAATCACCGACGCCAACGGCCGCACCGAGCAGGTGGATGGCGAAGGCGTGGTCGGCGAGCAGCCGCGGTTGCGTCCGGGCGAGGCCTTCCACTACACCTCCGGTGTGCTGCTGGAAACCGAACAGGGGCAGATGCAGGGCTACTACGACATGGTGGCCGACGATGGCACCGAATTCACCGCGCCAATCGCCGCCTTCGTGCTGAGCGTGCCGAGGACGCTGCACTGATGGATGCTGCATTGAGGGAGCACGCGCGATGAGCGTCTGGGCAATTGGCGATCTGCAGGGTTGCTACGACATCACCCAGCAGCTGCTGGAAAAGATCCGGTTCGACCCGGCCCAGGACACGCTGTGGTTCTGCGGCGATCTGGTCAACCGCGGTGGGCAATCGCTGGAAACGCTGCGCCTGGTGCACTCGTTGCGCGCGCACAGCGTGGTGGTGCTTGGCAATCACGACCTGTCGCTGCTGGCGATCGGCGCGCGCTCGGAAGAAGAACAACGCAAGGTCAATCCGGATCTGCAGCGCATCGTGCTGGCAGAAGACCGCGACGTACTGCTCGACTGGCTGCGCATGCAGAAGCTGGCGCACGTGGACCGCGAGCTGGGCTGGATGATGATCCATGCCGGGCTAGCGCCCAAATGGACCACGCAGATGGCCGAAAAGCATGCGCGCGAAGTCGAGCAGCAGTTGCAGGGCGGTGGCTATCGCAAGCTGCTGCGCAACATGTACGGCGATCAGCCGGGCTGGTCGCCGGGCCTGAGCGGGTACGACCGCAGCCGCGCGATCATCAACCTGTTCACCCGCATGCGTTATTGCACGCCACGTGGGCGCATCGCCACCGACGACAAGGGCACACCCGGCACCCAGGCCCAGGGCCTGCACCCCTGGTTCGAAGTGCCGGGGCGGGTGGAGCGCGATCTCAAGATCGTCTGCGGCCACTGGTCGGCCCTGGGGCTGACCATCACCCAGGGCGTGCATGCCATCGATACCGGTGCGGTGTGGGGCGGCAAGCTCACCGCCTTGCAGCTGGATACCGACGAACTGCGCGTGGTGCAGGTGCCGGGTCGCGAGGTCACTGCGCCGGCAACGGCGCCGCGTGCACCGCGTCGCGCGCGCGAACGCCAGGGCCGGCAACGCGCACGCGGTGGGCGTGGTGGCGGCAATGGCAATGGCAATGGCAATGGCAATGGCGGCAATGCTGCTGCACCCGCTGCAGCGCCGGGCGACACGTCCCAGGAGTGAGCCCGTGCACGCGTCGGTGCCGCCGGCCCGACGCCAGGGGCCCATCAGCGGCGCTGGTAATCCACGAAACTGAAAGCGAAGGCGTGCCGCGCGTCTGCCGCATGCGCGCTGCGCTCGGCGGGCACCCACACCGCCGGATCGATCGGCGGGAAGTGCGTATCGGCGCCCTCGACGGCCGTGTCCACTTCGGTGACCGCCAGCAGATCGGCGCGCTCCATGGTCAGGCGGTACACCTCGCCTCCCCCGATCACGCACAGCTCCTGCGCACCTTCCTGCGCCGCGCGTTCGATCGCCTCGTCTACCGAGGCCACTGCATGCATGTCATCGAAGGGCACCTGCCCCGAGCGCGTCAGCACCAGATTCAGGCGCCCTGGCAGCGCACGGCCCAGTGACTGCGCAGTCTTGCGCCCCATCAGGATCGGCTTGCCCAGTGTCAGCGCCTTGAAGCGCTTCAGGTCATCGGGCAGCTTCCACGGCAGATCGTTGTCGCGGCCGATGGCGTGGTTGCGGTCGAAGGCGACGATGAGCGAGAGTTTCATGAGGGCAAAGACGTCCGTTCAAACAGAGCGTCAGCGTAGCGCAGCGCCTGTCGAGACCCTGCGCTGTCGTGCTCACACCGCCACTGGCGCCTTGATGGCCGGATGCGGGTCGTAGCCGTCGATGGCGATGTCCTCGAAGCGGAACGCGAACAGGTCGGTGACTTCGGGATTCAGGCGCAAGGTTGGCAACGCGCGCGGAGTGCGCGTCAGCTGCTCGCGGGCTTGTTCGAAGTGGTTCGCGTACAGATGCGCATCGCCCAGCGTGTGCACGAAGTCGCCCACGCCCAGGCCAGTGGCCTGCGCCACCATGTGGGTCAGCAACGCATAGCTGGCGATGTTGAACGGCACCCCCAGGAAGATGTCGCCGCTGCGTTGGTAGAGCTGGCAGCTGAGCTTGCCGTCCACCACGTAGAACTGGAATAGGCTATGGCAGGGCATCAAGGCCATTTGCGGCAACTCGCCGACATTCCAGGCACTGATCACCAGCCGGCGCGAGTCCGGGTTGCGCTTGATCTCGTCCACCAGCCACTGCATCTGGTCGATCTCGACGCCGTCCGGACCGGTCCAGCGTCGCCACTGCTTGCCGTAGACCGGGCCGAGGTCGCCGTTGGCATCGGCCCACTCGTCCCAGATGCGGACCTGGTTGTCTTTCAGGTACGCGATGTTGGTATCGCCCTGCAGGAACCACAGCAGCTCATGGATGATCGAGCGCAGGTGCAGCTTCTTGGTGGTGACCAGCGGAAAGCCAGCATTGAGGTCGAAGCGCATCTGCCAGCCGAACACGCTGCGCGTGCCGGTGCCGGTGCGATCGGACTTCTCGGCGCCGTACTCGAGCACGTGCTGCAGCAACTCCAGGTACGGCTTCACTTGGCCGCCTCCACACCTGCTGCAGCCGGCACCACCGGCTGCAGGACCGGCGCGCGGCGCGACAGCGCCAGCAGCACCAGGCCCACGCCGATCAACGGCAGGCTCAGGATCTGCCCCATCGTCAGCCAGTTGAAGGCCAGGTAGCCCAGCGGTGCATCCGGGACGCGGACGAACTCCACGATGAAGCGGAACACGCCATAAAGCAGCGCAAACAGTCCCGACACCGCATAGCGCGCGCGCGGCTTCATCGAGAAGGTCCACAACACCACGAACATCACCACGCCTTCGAGCGCGGCTTCATACAGCTGCGACGGATGCCGGGCGAAGCGGTCCAGCGCGCCGGCCGCGTACTGGGCCTGGAGTTGCGCGGGCGGCCAGTCAGCCAACTCCGGCGCATGCGGGAAGATCACGCCCCAGCCGGCCTGGGTGAACTTGCCCCACAACTCGCCGCCGACAAAATTGCCCAGCCTCCCGAAGCCCAGGCCCAACGGCACCAGGGGCGCGACAAAATCCATGACATCGAAGAAATGCAGGCGGTGCCGGCGCGTCCACAGGCCGCAGGCGATCAACACGCCCAGCAGCCCGCCGTGGAAGCTCATGCCGCCTTCCCACACCTTGAACAGGATCAGCGGGTTGGCCAGCAAGGTGTCGAAGGCATAGAACAACATGTAGCCGATGCGCCCGCCGAGCACTACGCCGAGCATGCCGTAGAACAACAGGTCGGAAAATCCGTCCATGTCCACGCCGGGCAGGCGACCGCGCAGGATGCGCGAGCGGCCCAGGGCCCAGGCGGAAAAGAACGCGGCCAAGTACATCAACCCGTACCAGTGCACCTGCACCGGGCCAAGCGAGAAGGCGATGGGGTCGATGGCGTGCAGATAGATCATGCGGACCGCGGATCACGAAAAAGCGAGGCCGCTATTCTGACATCTACGGCGTCCTCAGCCGAGGATGTGCGGCCGATTGGGCAGCTCGTCTTCATGCTGGGCCTGGGCAGCGGCCGGAAAATGCGCGCACAGCAGTTCGGTCACCGCCTCCACCCCGGCCAGCACGGCGGCCTCGTGCTGACCATCGCGCAAGAACTGCTGCATGCGTCGGCAGACCTCGGCCCAGGCCGCGTCCGGCACCAACGCACGCAGCCCACGGTCGGCCACCACTTCAATGGCATGGTCCGCTAATAGCAGATAGATCAGCACACCGTTGTTGGCTTCGGTATCCCAGGTGCGCAGCTGTGCGAACGCCTGCTCGGCACGTTGGCGAGCACCATGACCGCGCCAGAGCGCCGCCACCGACAGATCCGCCTCCACCGCCACCATCACCTGACCGGTGTGCAACTGCTCGCTGGCCGCGATCGCCGCGGCGATGCTGTCCATGCTGCGCGGCGGAAAGCTGCGGTGCGCCGAGGGCGCAAACATGTGTCTGATCCAGCGCATCACCAGCTCCCCGAGGCGCCACCGCCTCCCGACGACCCACCACCCCCGCCCCAGCCGCCACCGAACCCGCCGCCGCCAAAGCCACCGCCGCGCCCGCCACCACCGAAACCACCAAATCCGCCGCCCCAACCGCCACCACCAATGGAGCGGCCGCCCGAACCGGACGCCAGGCCAACGACCAATCCGGCCACCGCCGCGCCGATGCTGGCAAACACCAGTGAGGTCAGCAGCAACGCGGCCGCGCCGGCCGCTGCACCGCTCAGCACTCCGCGCACCGGCCGCGGCAATGCCCGCAGGAACACCCGCGCGATCAGCGCAACGAACACGCCGATGAACAGCGCCATGACCCAGCTACCGCTGTCGCTATCGCTCAGATCGGACGCATGCCCGCTTACCGGCGCGGGCAAGGCCTCGCCTTCGATCAGCCCGGCCAGCGTGGCGGTGGCGTCACGGATGCCGCCGCCGTAATCGCCCTCGCGGAACCGCGGCGCCAGGTATTCCTGGATGATGCGGTTGGCCACGATGTCGGGAATCGCCCCTTCCAGGCCGTAGCCTGGCTGAATCCTCACCCGGCGGTCGTCCTTGGCCACCAGCAGCAGCACGCCATCGTCCACGCCCTTGCGGCCAATCTTCCATTGATCGAACACGCGCTGGGTGTATTGCTCGATCGCCTCCGGCTGGGTGGTCGGCACGATCAGAATCTGCAACTGCGCGCCCTTGCGTTGCTGCAGGGCGATCGCCTGTTGTTCCAGCTGCTGGAGCTGGGTGGCATCCAGCGTGCCAGTGGTATCCACCACCGGCGAGCGCAACGGCGGGATGGCGGCCAGATCCTGCGCGACCACCGTGGCCGGCAGCAGTGCGCAGAGCAGCCACAGCATCCACAGGGCATATCGACGCTGGGGCATTACAGACTCCAAAGGGCGGCATTGCCCATCGACATAACTGCCACGTTTTCAGGCACATGGCGCATGAGGCCTGGCACCGCGCTGTCGAACAAGGCCGCATGCTGCGGCAGGCAATAGCGAGACAGAAACAGCGAGCCGTGCGTGGCGGCTGACCTGGTAACAGTGTTTGAACGAGCGCGTTCGTCGATGTGCCCACTACGAATTCGCGTAGCAGCGCGATGGGCATTGGCTTCACTGCACAGACCGATGACGCGATCCCTAGCCTCCACCAAAGCGCCACAAGTACTGCCAAGACCGGCCGGCCGCCTCATCGACGGCCCGCCATCTGCTCGCTGCCCACCACTGCGCCGCATTACTGCGCAGGCTGCGGTTGTTGCTGCTGCGGTGCCGGCTGCGTGCCGAAATTCACCTCTGGCGCGCGCGAAATCTGCGCCTCGTTTTCCACGCTGAAATTCGGCTTGGGCTGGTAGCCGAAGACCTTGGCGGTGATCACCTGCGGGAACGAGCGGATATAGGTGTTGTAGTCCTGCACGGTCTGGATATAGCGGCCGCGCGCCACGGTGATGCGGTTTTCGGTGCCTTCCAGCTGCACCTGCAGATCACGGAACGATTGGTCGGACTTGAGCTGCGGGTAGTTTTCGCTGACCACCAGCAAGCGCGACAGCGCACTGCCCAGTTCGCCCTGCGCCTGCTGGAAGCGCTTGAGCGAGGCCTCGTCGTCGGCGTTGACCTGGATCTGGCCCACCCGCGCGCGCGCGTTGGTCACTTCGGTCAGCACCTGACGCTCCTGCTGGGCATAGCCCTGCACGGTACGCACCAGGTTGGGAATCAGATCGGCGCGGCGCTGGTACTGGTTGAGCACCTCCGACCAGCCCGCTTTGACGCCCTCTTCCTTCTGCTGGATCGCGTTGTAGCCGCAGCCGGACAGCGAGGCGGTGAGGACCAGCAGCACCAGGGCGCGAATCAGGACGGGCATGCAGGCGATTCCATGACAAGGGACCGCGAGCATGCCACGGTGCCAGTCAAGCCGGCATGCACATCCCGGCATGCATGCGGCCAGCCGTTTCACAGCCACCGCCGCGCTGCCGCACTCAGAACAGCCGCGGCAGCAGGACCAGGCCCCAGCACAGCAACACGTTGATCAGCAGCACGAACACGGCGGCCGAGCCCATGTCCTTGGCGCGCCCGGCCAGCACGTGGTGTTCCGGGCCATACCGCTCGATCACCGCTTCGATGGCCGAGTTCAACAACTCTGCAGCCAGCACGATCAGCAATGGCGCAATCAGCGCGATGCGTTCCAGCTCCGAATTCCCCAGCCACAGCGCCAGCGGTGTCAGCAGCGCGGCCAGGCAGACTTCCAGGCGGAACGAGGATTCATGCAGCCACGCCGCACGCAGACCCTGCCACGACCACACCGCCGCCTTGAGCATCCGGCGCGGGCCGCGCGGCACGTGCCCCAGTTGATCGGCCATCCGTCAGCGCATCCGAACGCTGGTGCAGGACAAGGATTGGATCAGGGACATGGGGAAGCCGTAGCAGCGGAAAGTGCGAATCTTGCCACCGCGACGGTTCCGGCCGCCAGTCGCGCCCGGATTTGCCGCTGCAGCCGCGCTGCCGCACCATGCGCAGTCCGCTCCACGTTGACAGGTCTGCCGATGAAACAACTGCCCTTGCGCGCGCTGTTGTGCGCACTCGCCATTGCGTCCAGCCCCCTGCAGGCCGCCGCGCCGCCTGCCGCGCCCCAGGTGCCGGCACAGGTCTCCAATGCGGCATGGGAGCAGGACATGCAGCGCTTCGCGGCCAGCGATGCGCAGCAACCGCCGCCCAAGCACGGCATCGTGTTCGTCGGCAGTTCGTCGATTCGTTTCTGGGAAACGCTGGCGCAGGATTTCCCCGGCAAACCGGTGATCAACCGTGGCTTTGGCGGCTCGGAAGTGCGCGACAGCACCTGGTACGCCGACCGCATCGTGATTCCCTACGCGCCGCGCCAGGTGGTGTTGTATGCCGGCGACAACGACCTCAACAGCGGGCGCAGCCCGGAGCAGGTGCGCGACGATGTGGTGGCTTTCGTCACACGCATCCGCGCCGCACTTCCCGAGGCACGCATTGGCTATTTGTCGATCAAACCCAGCCCGTCGCGTGCACAGCTACTGCCGGCGATCATGCGCGCCAACCAGCTGATCAAGCAGGCATTGGCCAACGTGCCGCGGACCGACTACATCGACATCTATACGCAGATGCTGGATGCCACCGGCAAGCCGCGCCCGGAGCTGTTTCGCGAGGACATGCTGCATATGAAGCCGGAAGGGTACGCACTCTGGCGCAAAGCGGTGGCGCCGGTGCTGGAGCGCAAGTAACGCTGGTCTTCAGGCAGCGCCCCTTGCGAGGGGCGTTGCTGGAATGACTCGCTGTTCAGGTCCGCAATTTGGCGTTGAGGGCATGCATTACGCGCTAGGTATGCCTGAGCCACGCACAGCAACCGCTGCTTGCTCAACGCGCTGCATTTACTTCGTGCTTCGCACTTTCGAGTTACTCATCCGTTCAATGCGGACCTGCATGTCTGCCTCAGGCGCAGCACTGGCATAGCGCGAGTGGTTGCCCTGGGCGTGTCACTTTTTTCTGTAGCAACAGCTCGGCAACTAGCGCTGTAGCGATCGGCGAAAATTTGTCGCGGCTTCTGGCGACCCAGCAACAGACGCAACTCACTACGCAACAACAACCGCAACAGAAGTACCGACACCCGCCTCGCTATGCAACTCGATGCGCCAGCCGAAGCGATCGCACAGCCGGCGCACGATCGATAGCCCCAGCCCGGTGCCTTGCGGCCGGGTCGGGTCGGCGCGGAAGAACGGCTCGAATGCACGCGCACGCGCCTCTTCGCTCATGCCGATGCCGGTATCGCGCACCACGATGCGGTCCTGGGTGACTTCCACCTCGATGCTGCCGGTGTCGGTATAGGCACAGGCATTGCGCAGCAGGTTGCTGAGCACCACCCGCATCACCCGTGGCGGCGCAAACATCTGCAAGCTGCGGTCGCCCACCATGTGCAGCGAGACCGGCTTGTCGCCCAGCAGTTCGCGCGCATTGTCCACTTCCTCGCTGGCCAGCTCGGCCGCATCGAAACTTTCGCTCTGCGGGTCGATCTCGGCTTCGCGCGCCAGGATCAGGAAGGCATCGATCACCGCTTCCATGTCGCGTCCGGCGCGCTGGATGCGGCGCAGGCTGCGCTGCGTGCGCGGTGCCAGTTCTTCATCGGCCAGTGCCATGTCGCTGGCGACCCGGATCACCGTCAGCGGCGTACGCAATTCATGGCTGGCATCGCGGGTGAAGTTGCGTTCGCGCGCGACGTGGTCGCTGACGCGGCGGCCCAGCTCGTGCAAGGCAGCGGCGAGCTGCCGGGTCTCGCCCTGCATTTCCACCGGCAACCGCTCGGGCGAGAGCTCGTCCACATCGGGTTGGCGCGGATCCCACTGCGCCACGCGGCGCGCCAGCCAGGTCACCGGCGACACCAGCTGTTTGGAAAGACGGTAGGTGAACCACGACACGCCATAGATCGCCAGCAGCACCAGGATCGCCGGCACCACGCCGAACCACAGCGTCAGATGCGCCGCGCGCGAGCGCGGAAACACCAGGTACAGCCGCCCTTCCGGGCGCTGGTCGACGTACACCAGCGCATCGGCGGCGGCCACTTCACGGAAGCCGGGCGACAGCAGACGCAGCGACTGCGGCACATCATCACTCGCAGGGCCGGCAGGATCGAAATAGCCGCGGATGTTGCGTGTATCAGGCGGGCGATGATCGGGCGCGCTGCGGTACATGCGCCAGAAATGCACGGCCTCGTCGGCCAGCACGGTACGCACCAGGCTGTATTTTATGACCAGCGAGATCAAATAGCCGCCCAGCATGATCGCCAGGCTCGCCAGGACGACCTGCAACAAGAATGCGATGCGGATTTTTCGCGGGAGCCCGTGCGGCATTGCGGCATCCAGGAAGATCGCCGAAGTATAGGCAACACTTCCGTGAGCCCGTCGTGCAACCAACCGGCAGCACGCGGTGACGAGCGGCGCGTGGGCGCCTTGAGGAACAGCCGGCTGCCAGGCGGCAGCCGGCCAGCGACATCAGGCCATCGGCTGTGCGATGTCGGCAATGCGATAGCCGGCGCTCTGCACGGTGTGCAGCAGCGGGCGGTCGAACGGCTTGTCGATGATCTTGCGCAGGTTGTACAGATGGCTGCGCAAGGTGTCCGAGTCCGGCAGGCCGTTGCCCCAGATCTCGCGTTCGATTTCCTGACGCGTCACCACGCGCGGCGATTCGCGCATCAGGATGGTCAGCAGGCGCAGACCGATCGGCGACAGCTGCAGTTCGGTGCCGGCACGGGTGGCGCGCATGCTCACCGGATCCAGCACCAGGTCGGCGACCTTGAGTACTTCCGAACCCACCTGGCGGCGCTCGCGACGGATCAGCGCACGCAGGCGTGCTTCCAGTTCCTGGATCGCGAAGGGCTTGGTCAGGTAGTCGTCGGCGCCGAAGCCCAGACCGGTGAGCTTGTCGTCCAACGTGTCGCGTGCGGTCAGCATCAGCACCGGGGTCGACTTGCGTGCGTCGTTACGCAGGCGGCGGCAGACTTCGATACCGTCCAGGCGCGGCAGCATGAGGTCCAGCACCACCACGTCATAGCTGTTTTCGGCGGCCAGACGGTAGCCGTCCAGTCCGTCCACGGCATAGTCGACCTCGAAGCCGCGGCCTTCCAGGTACTCGCCGATCATTTCTGAGATATTGCGATTGTCTTCGACGACCAGCACGAGGCCGGACGTTTCCTTGGTCTGACGCATGGACTTTCCTCGGTCTTCAGCTTTGTGAAACATGCCGGATTGGCGGTGGAAATGGCGTGAAGACTTCGCGTCGGATTCGGGTCGCTCGAGGCCGCTTGCTCAAGGTTTGAGCAGTGGCTTCAGTGCTGGCCAGACCGTTTCCAGCACCTTGGGCTGTGCGGCGGCGGTGGGGTGCAGGCCGTCGGCCTGCATCAGGCCCGGTTGAAGGGCGACCTTCTCGAGAAAGAACGGCACCAGCGCGGTCTGGTATTGCTTGGACAGGTCGGCATAGGTCGCCTTCAGCCGCTCGCGATAGGCCGGGCCATAGTTGGGCGGCACATCGATGCCCAGCAGCAAGACCTTCGCGCCCGCCTGACGGCTGAGCTGGATCATCTTCTCCAGGTTGCCCTTGAGCTGGGCCGGCGTGAGGCCGCGCAAGGCATCGTTGCCACCCAACTCGATGACGACCACGCCGGGGCGGTGCTTTTGCAGCAGCCCAGGCAGCCGGGTCAAGGCGCCGGAGGTGGTTTCGCCGCTGATGCTGGCATTGACGACCGGCGATGGCGTCGCCATGTCACGCTTCAGGCGCTGGTCCAGCAGGGTGACCCAGCCGGACTGCACCGGGATGTTGTGCGCGGCGCTCAGGCTGTCACCCACCACCAGGATCGGCGCGGCAGTGGCCGGACTTTTGGCAGAGGCAATCCCCGGCGCAAGCAGGGAGAGTGTCAGCAGCCACAGGCTCATCACGCTGTACCGCAGTGTTCTTTCACGCATTCGGAGATTCCTCATCGACAGTCTGGCCCCCCACTCCAGCACCCGCACCGCCATCGACGTCCGCGAGGTCGGCAAGTCCGTCAGCGGACCGGAGGGAACACTCCACATCCTCGACAACATCAGCTTGACGGTCAGTGAAGGCGACAGTATCGCCATCGTCGGCGCCTCGGGGTCAGGCAAGACCACCCTGCTCGGCCTGCTCGCCGGGCTGGACCTGCCCAGCCGCGGCAGCATCGCGTTGGCCGGGCAGGACCTGGGCCAGCTCGACGAGGAGGCGCGCGCGGCCCTGCGCGCCCGCGAGGTGGGCTTCGTGTTCCAGAGCTTCCACCTGTTGCCAGCGCTGACGGCCGAAGAAAACATCGCACTGCCGTTGGAACTGGCCGGGCGCGAGGACCCGGCGCGGGTGCGCGAGGTGCTGCAGGCGGTCGGCCTGAGCGCGCGTGCGCGGCATTACCCACGCCAGCTCTCCGGCGGCGAGCAGCAACGCGTGGCGCTGGCGCGCGCGTTCGTGGCCAAGCCGCGCATTCTGTTTGCCGATGAACCCACCGGCAGCCTGGACCAGGCCACCGGCGCGCAGATCAGCGACCTGCTGTTCGCGCTCAATGCCACCAGCGAGACCACGCTGGTACTGGTCACCCACGACATGACCCTGGCGCAGCGCTGCCGTCACATCTACCGCATCGATGGCGGGCGCCTGCACGCACAGCAGCCCGGCGCGGCGGCATGAACGTCCTCAAACAGGCCGCACGTGCGGTGCGCCGCGAGTTCCTGGCCGGCGACCTGCTGACCGTCTTTGCCGCGCTGGTGCTGGGCGTGGCGGTGATGACCGCCGTGGGCACGTTGGTGGACCGCGTCACCCTGGCGCTGACATCCAGCGCAGCCGAGGTGCTGGGCGGCGACCTGGGGGTCACCGGGCGCCAGGAGATTCCCGCCTCCTTTGCCGACGAAGCGCAGCGGCGCGGGCTGCAGACCACCCGCCTGGTCAGCTTCCCCAGCGTGTTGTTCCATCGCGAGTCCAGCCAGATGGCCAACATTCGCGGCGTCGGCGCCGGGTATCCCCTGCGCGGCGAGCTGCTGGTGTCAAAGGACGCGGCCGGCACGCAAGCGCAGGCATCTTCGGCACCGCCGCCGGGCCAGGCCTATGCCGATCCGCGCCTGCTCGACGCGCTGGGCCTGCGCGTTGGCGAACAGCTGGAATTTGGCGCCGGCCATCTCACCATCACCGGCGTGTTGCGCGCCGAACCCGATGCCTCCGGCGAGCTGATGCAGCTGTCGCCGCCGTTGCTGGTCAACCGCGCAGATATCGATCGCGCCGGACTGCTCGGCCCGGGCAGCCGCGCCTCCTACCGGTTGATGTTCGCCGGTACGCCGCAAGCCATTGCCGACCTGCGCGCCTGGCTCAAGCCGCGCGCCAGCGAATACCGGCTGGTGGGCATCGAAGACACCCAGCGCGGCATGCGCGCCGCGTTCGACCGGGCCGGCCGTTTCCTGGCTCTGTCGGCGTTGCTGGCGGTATTGCTGTCGGGCGTGGCAACCGCGCTGGCGGCAAACCGGTTTGCGATGCGCCGCATCGACACCGTGGCCGTGCTGCGCTGCCTGGGTGCGCGCCAGCGCGACATCCTGGCGATGCTGTCGCTGCAGTTGCTGTTGACCGCGACCCCGGCCTGCCTGGTGGGCATCGGCCTGGGCATGCTGGCGCAGGAGGGCCTGGTGCAGGCGCTGGGCAGCCTGATCCCGAACCGGCTGCCACTGCCACAGGCCACCCCGGCCCTGGCGGGCGCTGGCATCGGTTTGGTGCTGCTGCTGGGCTTCGGGCTGCCGCCGCTGTTGCGGCTGCGCAATGTGCCGCCGATGCGCGTGCTCAACCGCAGCTTTGCCGCGGTGCCGCCGAGCTCCTTGCTGGTCTACGCCACTGCGTTGGCGGCGACCCTGGCGCTGACCGTCTATGCCACCGGCAACCTGGTGCTGGCCGGCTGGGTATTGGGCGGATTGGCGGCACTGGCCGTGGTGGCGATGCTGCTCGGCCTGGGCCTGCTGGCGGCGCTACGGCCGATCCAGCACCGCCTGCGCGGCGCCTGGAAGCTGGGCCTGGCCTCGCTGACCCGGCGCCGTGGGCTGAGCGTGGTGCAGCTGGTGGGGCTTTCGCTGTCGTTGTGCGCGCTGTTGCTGCTGGCCGTCGTCGGCCCCGGCCTGCTCGGGCAATGGCGCGACCGCCTGCCGGTGGACACGCCCAACTACTTCCTGATGAACATCCAGCCCGAGCAGACCGAACCGGTGCTGCAAACCTTGCGCAGCCTTGGCGTGGAAGGTGCAGCGGTGGAGCCGTTTTCGACCGGGCGCTTGGTGGCGATCAACGACAAGCCACCGCTGCGCGGCGATCGCGATCCGCAGGACGATGGCGACGGCGACAACCGCCCGGTGAACTTCTCCTGGCGGCATGCCTTTCCGCCGGCGAATACGCTATTGCAGGGGAAATTCTGGAGTGCCGACAGCACGGCGCCGGAAGCCTCGGTGGAAGAAGGCTGGGCGCAGCGCTACCAACTCAAGCTGGGCGACCGCATCACCTTGTTGTTGGGAGAACAACAGCGCAGCTTCACCGTGACCAGCATCCGCAAGGCCGATTGGGATTCGTTCCGGGTCAATTTCTTCCTGCTGCTCAACCAGGGCGCCGTGGGCGATGCGCCATACAACCTGATTTCCAGCTTCCACCTGCCGCCGGGCAACGCGCCCAAGCTGGCCACGCTCAGCCGCGATTACCCGAACATCTCGGTGCTGGATATCGACGCCATCCTGGGCCGGGTGCGCGAGGTGATTGATCAGGTGGCGCAGGCGGTGCAGTTGGTGATGGGCTTCAGCCTGCTGGCCGGCGTGCTGGTGTTGCTGGCGGCCTTGCAGGCCACCGCAGGCGAACGCCGTTACGACAGCGCCGTGCTGCGCACGCTGGGCGCACGGCGCGGCCAGTTGCGCGGTGCGGTGCTGGTGGAATTCGGTGCGTTGGGACTGCTGGCGGCGCTGTTGGCAGTCACGGCCGCGGCGGTGATCGGTGCAGTGGTCGGGCAGCAGGCGTTCGAGATCGCGCTGACTCCGGATTGGCCACGCCTGCTGATTGGCGGCGCGTTCGGCCTGGCGCTGAGCCTGCTCGCCGGTTGGTCCGGGACGCGGCGCATTTTGTCCACGCCACCGGCGTTGGCCTTACGCACGCAATAACACCCCGGCGGACACGGCCGCAACGCGTGCGTCCGCCGGCACTGCATATATCCGCAGCGCATGACGAAGTTGCCAATGGTTGGTTCGCAGCCTGGCAACGACTGCCTAGAGTGAGGTGTCTGGTCGCCGGCATGCCGGCGGCCCTTCATTGCCTCCGAGGTGTTCGTCATGGCCAGTGCCACATCCGCAGCGCGCGCGCCCAACCCGCACGGCCGCGCGTCTGGCGTGCAGATCGTGTCCTTCGATGCGCCCCTGGGTGCGGAGGTCATCGGCCTGGCGTTGTCGCAGCCGCTGGATGCAGACACGTTCGCGCGCATTCACCGCGCGCACCTGGACCACCACGTGCTGGTGTTCCGCGATCAACGCATTACCCCTGCGCAGCAGGTCGAATTCAGCCGGCGGTTCGGCCCGTTGCAGATCCATGTGCTGCGCAATTTCCAGCTGCGCGGGCATCCGGAAGTGCTGGTGGTCTCCAACATCAAGGAAAACGGCCAGCCCATCGGGCTTGGTGATGCCGGCCATTACTGGCACTCGGATCTGTCGTACAAGGAAACGCCCAGCCTGGGCTCGCTGCTGCACGCGCAGGAGCTTCCGGCCGAGGGTGGCGACACCTTGTTCGCCAATCAGCATCTTGCCTGGCAGACCCTGCCCGACGCACTCAAACGCGCGGTGGAAGGCCGGCAGGCCGAGCACAGTTATCTCGCCAAGTACGAGGAACTGCGTGCGCGCAATCCGTGGCGCCCGGCGTTGACTGCCGAGCAGATTGCCGAAGTCACACCGGTGCAGCATCCGATCGTGCGCACGCACCCGGAAACCGGCCGCAAGGCGCTGTTCGTCAGCGAACACTTCACCACCCGCATCGTCGGCTTGCCGGACGACGAAAGCCACGCGTTGCTGCAGGCGCTGTTTGACCACAGCACGCGCGACGCGCTGGTGTATCGCCACCGCTGGCAGCCGCACGACATGGTGTTCTGGGACAACCGCTCGGTGATGCATCTGGCGGCCGGCACGCCAGACCATCTGCGTCGCCGGCTCAATCGCACCACCATCGAAGGCGACGTGCCGTTCTGACCTGCACGCACGCCGTTTCCCTCCCCTTCCCCACTGGAGCGTCGCATGCGCTTGACCGTTGTTGGTGACGCCATTCCCCATCGCCGCAAGGCGCCCCGCCTGGCCTGGCTGCTGCTGGCCGCGTTGCCGCTGCTGCACAGCGCGCATGCGCACGCCGAAGGAAAGCTGCGCATCGCCAAGCAGTTCGGCATCGTGTATCTGCTGCTGGACGTGGCGCAGGACCAGAAACTCATCGAGCAGCAGGGCAAGGCCGCCGGCGTGGACATCGATGTGCAGTTCCTGCAGCTGTCGGGCGGCGCGGCCGTGAACGATGCCTTGCTCACCGGGTCGATCGACATCGCCGGTGCCGGCGTCGGCCCGTTGTTCACGATCTGGGACCGTACCCGTGGCCGCCAGAACGTGCGCGGCGTGGCGTCGCTGGGCAACTTTCCGTACTACCTGATCAGCAACAATCCGCGCATCAAGAGCATCGGCGACTTCACGCCACAGGACCGCATCGCGGTGCCGGCCACCGGCGTCTCGGTGCAGTCGCGCTTCCTGCAGCATGCCTCGCAACAGCGCTGGGGCGACAAGGGCACCCATCAGCTCGATCCGCTGCAGGTGGCGTTGCCGCATCCGGATGCGGCGGCGGCCATCATCCGTGGCCGGACCGAGATCACCGCGCACTTCGCCAGCCCGCCGTTTCAGGAACAGGAACTGGCGCGCAACCCGGCCGCGCATATCGTGACCAGCTCCTACGACATTGAAGGCGGCCCATCGTCGGCCACGGTGCTGTACGCCACCGAAAAATTCCGCCGCGACAACCCCAAGACCTATCGCGCCTTTGTGGCCGCGCTGGATCAGGCGGCGAAATTCGTCACCGCGCATCCGGAGCAGGCCGCCGAGATCTTCCTGCGCCGCAACGGCTCGGGCATCGACCGCGCGCTGGTGCTGCAGATCCTCAAGGACCCCAAGGTGCAGTTCACCGTGGTGCCGCAAAACACGCTGAAACTGGGCACCTTCATGCAGCGCAGCGGTGCGATCAAGCAGGCGCCTGCCAAGGTGGGCGACTACTTCTTCGACGACCCATTGATCAGGGGCGGGAGCTGAGTGATGACCACCGCCGCGCCACTGCTGCAGGTCGATAACGTCAGCCTGGAATACGCCTCCGCGCAGCGCGTGGTCCGTGCCACGCATCGGGTGCGTTTCGACGTGCACGCGGCGGATCGCTTCGTGCTGCTTGGTCCGTCGGGCTGCGGCAAATCCACCTTGCTCAAGGCGGTGGCCGGCTTCGTGACGCCGCGCGAAGGCCAGATTCGGCTGGATGGCGCAGCCGTCACCGGACCGGGGCCGGACCGGGTGGTGGTGTTCCAGGAGTTCGACCAACTGGCTCCCTGGAAGACCGTGCGCGAGAACGTGGTGTTCGGCCTGCGCGCCACCCGCACCCTATCGCGCGCCGAAGCACGTGAGCGCGCCGACGAGGGCCTTGCGCAGGTGGGATTGACCGGTTTTGCCGATGCCTACCCGCACACCTTGTCCGGCGGCATGAAGCAACGCGTCGCCATTGCACGTGCGCTGGCGATGCGCCCGCGCGTGCTGCTGATGGACGAACCGTTCGCCGCACTGGATGCGCTCACCCGTGCGCGCATGCAGGAGCAGGTGCTGGAGCTGTGGGAACAACTGCGCTTCACGCTGCTGTTCGTCACCCATTCCATCGAGGAAGCATTGGTGGTGGGCAACCGCGTGCTGCTGTTGTCGCCGCATCCTGGCCAGGTGCGGGCCGAACTCAACGCGCATGCGTTCGGCCCGCAGAGCGCCGGCAGAGTGGCGTTCCAGCAGACCGCGCAGCGCATTCACCGCCTGTTGTTCGATCTTCCCGATGCCGCCCTGGAGGATGCCAAGGTGGCGCCGCTGCGCAGGCCGGCCGTGCGTCAACGCGAGGCCTTGCCATGAGCACGCGCAGCACGGCGTTGCCAGCCACGCCGCCGGTGCGGCCGGAGTACGAGGTCGCGCTGCAGCCGCTGGATCCAGCGCTGCTGCAGGTACATGCTCGGCCGCGTTGGCAGGCGCCTGGCTGGTTGCGCAAGGCGCTGGTGCTGGCGGTGCTGGTGGCCGCCTGGTACGTGGCCGCACGCGTGGTGGCCGACGATCTGATGCTGCCAAGCCCGTGGCAGACCGCGCAGGCGTTCTACACCGGCCTGCTGTCGGGCGAATTGCTGCGCCGGGTCGGCACCTCGTTGCGGGTGCTGGCACAAGGCTACGTGGTGGGCGTGGTGCTGGCCTTCGTGCTGACCGCATTGGCCGCCTCCACGCGCTGGGGTCGCGATCTGCTGGGCACGCTGACGGCCATGTTCAATCCGCTGCCGGCGATCGCCTTGTTGCCGCTGGCGCTGCTGTGGTTTGGCCTGGGCCCCGGCAGCCTGGTGTTCGTGCTGGTGCATTCGGTGCTGTGGCCGCTGGCGCTGACCACCTACGCCGGGTTCCAGGCGGTGCCGGACACCCTGCGCATGGCTGGCCGCAACTACGGCCTGCGCGGCCCGCGCTACGTGGTGCAGTTGCTGATTCCCGCCGCCCTGCCGGCGATCCTGTCCGGGCTGAAGATCGGCTGGGCATTTGCCTGGCGCACCCTGATCGCCGCCGAGCTGGTGTTCGGTGCCACGTCCGGGCAAGGCGGACTGGGCTGGTACATTTTCCAGAACCGCAACGAGCTGTACACCGACCGCGTGTTCGCTGGCCTGGCCATGGTGATCGCGTTGGGGCTACTGGTAGAGGGCGTGGTGTTCCAGGCGATCGAACGACTGACCGTGCGCCGCTGGGGCATGCAACGCTGAACCCTGCTGTGGCCCAGGCCGGCATGGTCGCGTGCGCTTAACGAGGCTGGCTTATGCTGCCGGCCCCGTCCTGCCGCCGCCTGCCGTCATGCCTACCGCGCCCTTCACCGCCTACCTGTATCCGATCCTGCTGCTGCTCGCCAGCAACGTCTTCATGACCTTCGCGTGGTACGGGCATCTGAAGTACAAGAGCACGCCGCTGATGATCGCGATCCTGGTCAGCTGGGGCATCGCCTTCTTCGAATACTGCCTGCAGGTGCCGGGTAACCGCCTGGGCAGCGCCGTGTATTCCGCGCCGCAGCTCAAGGGCATGCAGGAAGTGATCACCCTGCTGGTGTTCGCCGGGTTCTCGACGTTCTACCTGGGCCAGTCGTTGAAGTGGAACCACTGGGCCGCGTTCGGGTTGATCCTGGTCGCAGCGTTCTTGATGTTC